>NZ_JBJHAK010000027.1:0-56256 GCF_054050975.1 Blastococcus sp. SYSU DS0828
TCGACTGGGCCGCCCTCGGCGCACTGCGCGGCACCCTCGTCGTCCTCATGGGCGTCGACACCGCCCCCGCCATCGCCGCCGCCCTCGTCGAGCACGGCCGCGCACCCGACACCCCCGTCGCGGTCGTGACCGACGGCTCCACCCCCACCCAGCGGTCGCTGCGCACCACCCTGGCCGACCTCCCGGCCACCCTCACCGAGCACGCAGTCCGCCCCCCGGCGGTCTGGGTCGTCGGCGAGGTGGTCCACCTCACGTCAGCCGACCGCGGGCGTGTCACGGCGCGTCGGTGACTGGGCGTGAACGCCCGCCGGACTGTCGGCCACGGTGCTGGACGAAGTCGTCCCCAGGCATGGTGATCCGCCGGATCGGCACCTAGCGTGGGCCCGTCCGGACGGACCCTCTCGTCACTCAACCCGTGACAGCCGCCCGGACGCCGCCGAACCACCCGCCGGATCCGTCCGGCACCCGGACCGGGGACCCAACGCACCACCTGGGGTGAAGCGACGAGCGGCCCGCACGGGCCGTCCGCCGCCGGGCGACTTCCCGCCCGAACCCGTCAGCTAACCCGGTAGGCGGCCGTGGAAGAAAGGAAGACCCGCCGAACATGGCGAGTTCGCTCAGCCCTGCCCACCGCCGCATCACCGGACGGCGGGCCCTGCTGGCCCTCGTGGCCGCCGGCGGCGTCGTCCTGGCGCCGCTCCCCGCCGTCGCCGACCCCGAGCCGGCCACCTCCCAGGAGGCCGCGGACCTCGTCGCCGCCCGCGCGCACGACCTGGAGGTGCTCACCGAGCGCTTCAACGAGACCCGCGAGCACCTCAAGGCGGCGCAGGCGTCCGCCGACGCGGCCGCCGAGGAGCTCACCGCCGCGCAGGCCGCCCTGGCCCAGGCGCAGGACCGCGTCCGCACGGTGGCCCGCAGCGCGTACACCGGTGACCGGCTGGACACCGTGACGGCGATGCTGACCAGCGGCTCGCCCACGGAGCTGATCGACCGGGTCGGCCTGCTCGACACGATCGCCGCCCACAACAACGGCGTGCTCGGGGAGGCCCGGACCGCCGACGAGGACGCCGAGCGCGCCCGTGCGGACGCCGAGCGGGCCGCGGCGGACGCCCAGGCGCAGGTCGACCGCGTGAACGCCGAGCGGGCGCGCCTCGACGAGGAGATCGCCGTCTACCAGGCGCACTTCGACCGGCTGAGCGCCGAGGAGCAGCGCGCCTCCCGCGCCGCCGCCGAGCGGCACGCCGCCGAGGAGGCCGCCGCGGCCCAGGCAGCCCAGGCCGCCGAGGAGGCGCCGGCCGCCGCCCCGGCTCCCGCCGCCCCGGCTCCCGCAGCCGCGGCTCCCGCCCCGGCCCCGGCGGCTCCCGCCCCGGCCCCCGCCCCCGCGCCGCCCGCGCCGGTGTCCGGCGGCAGCGGCGCGGCGCAGACCGCGGTGAACACCGCCATGGCCCAGATCGGCGACCCCTACGTGTGGGCGGCCGCCGGCCCGAACGCCTTCGACTGCTCGGGCCTGGTGCAGTACGCCTACGCGGCCGCGGGCATCAGCCTGCCGCACTCCAGCCGCATGCAGTCGACCATGGGGACGCCGGTCTCCCGCTCCGCCCTGCAGCCGGGTGACCTGGTCTTCTTCTACAGCCCGGTCAGCCACGTCGGCATCTACATCGGCAACGGCCAGATGGTGCACGCCGCCACGTCCGGTGTCCCGGTGAAGGTCGCGTCGATCGACTCGATGGGCGGCTACAACAGCGCCCGGCGGATCGCCGGCTGACGACCGCCGGCTGAGACACCCGGGCGCGCGGCGCGGTCCGTCCGCCCCGCGCGCCCGGGTGTCTCGTGCGTGTCGGGCCACCGCACGTGCGACGATCGCCTCTCGTGCGGGTGGGGACACGGGGCGAGCTGCCCCGCGAGGTCAGGGTCCTGGCGGTCATCGCCTTCGTCGTGGCGCTCGGCTTCGGCATCGTCGCCCCGGCGATCCCCCTGTTCGCCCGCAACTTCGGGGTCGGGACCACCGCCGTCGGGCTGGCGGTCAGCGCCTTCGCGTTCTTCCGCTTCGTCTCCGCCTTCAGCGGCGGCACCCTGGTCGAGCGGTTCGGCGAGCGGCTCGTGCTCGCCTCCGGGCTGGTGGTCGTCGCCGTCACCACCGGTCTCGCCGGGCTGGCCGGGTCCTTCCCGCTCTTCCTCGGGCTGCGGGCCGCCGGCGGGATCGGCAGCGCCATGTTCACCGTCGCGGCGCTCTCGCTGCTGCTGCGGGTGGCCCCGCCGTCGCACCGCGGGCGGGCCGCGGCCACCTGGCAGGGCGGCTTCATCCTCGGCGGCATCGCCGGGCCGGCCGCCGGCGGGCTGCTGGCGGAGCTCTCCCCCCGGCTGCCGTTCTTCCTCTACGCCGGGTTCCTGCTGGTGGCCGGTGCGGTGGGCGTCGCGCTGCTGCGCACCGCCGAGCCCGACCCGGCCGCGCCCCCGGCGGGTGACGCCGCCGGCCCCGACCTCGACGCCGGCCCGGTCCGGCTGGGCAGCGCGCTGCGCTCGCGGGTCTACCTGGCCGCGCTGCTGGCCAACTTCGGCGTCGGCTGGGTGCTGTTCGGCGTCCGCAACTCCCTGGTACCGCTCTACGTCACCGAGGAGCTGGGCCGGACCGTGGCCTGGGCGGGGGCCGGGCTGCTCGTCGGCTCGGTCGCGCAGGCGCTCGGCCTGCTCCGATCCGGCCGGCTGGTGGACGGCTGGGGACGCCGGCCTTCGCTGATCGTGGGCGCGGCGCTGGCGACGGCGGCCATGGCGGTGCTGGTCCTGCCGCCCGTCCTCTGGGCCTTCCTGCTGTCCATGGCCGTCTTCGGGCTCGCCGCCTCGCTGCTCGCCAGCGCCCCGGCGGCCCTGGTCGGCGACCTGAGCGCCGGGCGGGGCGGCCGGGTCGTCGCGGTGTTCCAGATGTCGGCGGACCTGGGTGCCATCGCCGGGCCCCTGATCGCCGGCTGGCTCACCGACGTGGCCGGCTTCCAGGCGGCGTTCGGCGTGAGCACCGCGGTGCTCGCGGCCGGGCTCCTCGGTGGGCTGGCCATCCCGAGGACCGCGCCCGCCCCGGCGCCGGCGGCGACGCCGGCCGCCTGACCCCGGATCCCGACGGCGGTGAGGACGAGCCGTTGATCCACCCCGGCCGCTTCGTCGCCGAGGTTCACCGGTTGCCGGCAGGCGCCGTCCGCTCCGCGCCTCCCGGCCCGGTGATCTCAGCATGACTCGTGCCCTGCCCACTCCTGTGGGCAGGGCACGAGTCATGCAGAGGGCACCTGCCCGAGCTCCCGGGCCGGGCTCACGAGCACCGGCGTGGACGGCGGGAACCGGGCGGGGTCGTCGGCGGGAACCGGGCGTCAGCGGCTGCGGTACAGCCGGGTGGTCAGCGGGAGGAAGACCGCGGCCAGCGCGGCGGCCACCGCCAGCGAGACGCCGATCGCGACGCCGTCCGGCGTGCCGTCCATCAGCGAGCGGCACGCCGTGGCCAGCACCGAGATCGGGTTGACGTCGACGAACGCCTGCAGCGGCCCGGGCAGGGTGGCCGGGTCGACGAACACGTTGGAGAGAAACGTCAGCGGGAAGATGCTCATGAACCCGGCGTTCATCACGGCGTTCGGGCTGCGCATCAGCAGGCCGAGCACCGAGAAGGCCCACGACAGCCCGAACGAGAAGACCACCACCAGGGCCAGCGCCGCCACGGCGCCCGCCACCCCCGCGTCCGGGCGGTAACCCAGCAGCACGCCGACGACGATGATCACCGTGCCCGCCACGACGTACCGGACGCTGTCCCCGAGCAGCGAGCCCAGCAGCGGCGCCGGCCGCCAGATCGGCAGCGACCGGAAGCGGTCGACGACGCCCTTGGTCAGGTCGGTGTTGAGCGAGACGCCGGAGTAGACCGTCGTGAAGAGCACCGACATGACCAGCAGGCCGGGCAGCGTGTAGTCCAGGTAGGCGCTGGTGGAGCCCGCGATGGCGCCGCCGAAGAGGTACGTGAACATCAGCAGGAACATCACCGGCGTCACGGTCACGTCGAGCAGCTGCTCGGGGACGTGCTTGACCTTGAGCATCCCCCGCCAGCCGAACGTGAGGGCCGCCGACAGCGGTCCGGGCCGCGGGGGCCGCTCGCGGCCGGCGATCGCCCGGCGGACGGCCGCGGCGTCGGCGTCGGTGGTCGTGGTCGCCGTGCTCATGACGTCCGCTCCTCGAGGGTCGGTGCCGCTCCGGGTGGGTCCTCGGCGCCGCGGCCGGTCAGGGCGAGGAAGACCTCGTCCAGGCTGGGCTGGTCGAGGGAGAAGTGGGCGATGCCGATGCCGGTCCGCGCCAGCTCGGCCACGCCGGCGGCGGCCCGGGCGGAGTCGGGGCAGGTGGCCGACAGCGCCGCCGGGTCCGGCTCCAGGGCGACCGAGCCGAGCGCGCTCTCGAGGACCGCGGCCGCCTCGGCGCGCCGGACCGGGTCGAGCAGCCGCACGTGCAGCGCCCCGGTGCCGACCGACGCCTTCAGCTGGGCCGGGGTCCCCTCGGCGATCACCCGCCCCCGGTCGATCACCGCGATCCCGTCGGCGAGCTGGTCGGCCTCCTCCAGGTACTGCGTGCAGAGCAGGATCGTGGTCCCCTCGGCCACGAGCGCGCGGGCGATCTCCCACACCTGGTTGCGTGACCGCGGGTCCAGCCCGGTGGTCGGCTCGTCGAGGAACATCAGCCGCGGGGTGACCACGATGCTGGCCGCGATGTCCAGCCGGCGCCGCATCCCCCCGGAGTAGTGCTTCACCAGCTTGCCCGCGGCCGCGGCGATGCCGAAGGCGTCCAGCAGCTCGTCGGCCCGCGCCCGGGCCCCGGGGCGGGACAGCCCGAGGAGCCGGCCGAGCAGCACCAGGTTCTCCCGCCCGGTCAGCTCCTCGTCGACCGACGCGAGCTGCCCGGTCAGGCTCACCTGCGCGCGCACCGCGTCGGCCTCCGCGACGACGTCGTACCCGAGCACCCGGGCGCTGCCCGAGTCGGGGCGGACGAGCGTGGCCAGCATCCGGATGGTGGTCGTCTTCCCCGCCCCGTTGGGCCCCAGGACGCCGTAGATGCTCCCGGCCGGCACGGCGAGGTCCAGCCCGCCGACCGCCTGGGTCTCCCCGTAGGTCTTGACCAGCGCCGTCGCCTCCACGGCCAGCGGTGCGTGCTGCGGCATGGGTACCTCACCCTGGGTCGGTGTCGTCGTGGTGCAGACGGACTCTCCCCGGATATCTCATCGGCGGCGAACGACTTTTCCGCGGCCCCGCCGGCCGGCGGGCAGAAACCTCGCCGGTGCCCGTGTGACGCCGCGTGCACCGGGGAAGGGGACGGCGGAGCGCGCAGGCGTCGTCGCGCACCGGAGCCGATGCCGCGCCAGGTAGCCGGCCGGACCCCGCCGCGAGGAGGCACGCATGGACATCGCCGCGATGCGGGCGAGCTTCGCCAAGGCGGCGGCGACCGGCGACGAGGCACCGCTGTACTTCTACTCGCACCTGTTCCTGAGCCACCCCGAGACGCGGGCGATGTTCCCGGTGTCCATGGCCCACCAGCGCGACCGGTTCTTCCACGCGCTTGGCGAGGTGGTGTCGCACGTCGACGACCTCGACGCGCTGGTCCCGATCCTCAAGCAGCTCGGCCACGACCACCGCAAGTTCGGCACGCTGCCGGCGCACTACCCCGCGGTGATGCCCAGCCTGCTCGCGACGCTCGAGCACTTCGACGACGAGTGGGACGAGCACCGCGCCCGCACCTGGACCGAGGCCTACGAGCTCGTCGCCTCGGTGATGATCCAGGGCGCCGAGGAGTCCGGCGACCAGCCGGCCACCTGGCGGGCCGAGGTCGTGTCCCACGAGCGCCGCGCCATCGACGTGGCGGTGCTCCAGGTGCGGCCCGAGGTGCCGGTCAACTACCTGGCCGGCCAGTCGCTGTCCCTGGAGATCGACCGCCGGCCGCGGCTGTGGCGGTACTACTCCCCCGCCAACGCCCCCCGGGACGACGGCACCCTGGAGCTGCACGTGAAGGCCCGCCCCGGCGGACCGGTCAGCACCGCGCTCGTCCGCAGCACCGAGGAGGGCGACCTGCTGCGGCTGGGCCCCCCGCTGGGCGACCTCACGCTGGCCGGCGACTCCGACCGCGACCTCCTGCTCGTCGCCGGCGGCATGGGGCTGGCGCCGCTGAAGGCCCTGGTCGACCAGGTGGCCCGGCAGGGGCCCGCCCGCCGGGTGGACCTGTTCGTCGGCGCCCGCACCGAGGACCAGCTCCACGACCGCGCCGCCCTGGACGAGCTGCGGGCGGCCCACCCGTGGCTCGGCGTGACCTACGCGGTGTCCGACGACGACCTGTCGGGCCTGGAGCAGGGGGACGTCGGTGACGTCGTCCTCCGGCACGGTCCGTGGCTCAGCCGGGAGGTGTTCGTGGCCGGCCCGGCGCCCATGGTGGAGGCGACCGTCAGCGGCCTCCTGCAGCACGGCGTGCCGCGGGAACGGGTGCGCAGCGAGGTGTTCGCCCCCAGCCGACCGGGGCCCAGTGCCGAGGGGAAGGTGACCGAATGACCACCACCGAGACGTCCGGGACCGGAGGGAACGCTCGGCGGCTCACGCCCGAGCAGATCCGGGGGGCGCGGTTCGCCGCGGGCACGATGCTGCACCCGGGGTACGACCAGGGGCAGGTCGACCGCTTCCAGGAGCTGGTGGCCGCGGAGGTGAGCACCCTGGTCGGCGAGCGGGAGCGGCTGCACCGGCAGGTGGCGGAGCTGCAGCAGCGCCTGGACGGCATCACCGTGCCCGAGCCCCCCAGCGAGCAGGCGGTCCGCATCCTCGCCAGCGCCCAGCAGACGGCGGACGAGTACGTCGCCGAGGCGGAGGACTTCAGCCGGCAGATGACCGCCGAGGCCCGCGACCAGTACGAGGAGCAGCTACGGCTGGCGCGCGAGAACGCCGGCGCGATCATGCAGGCGGCGCAGGAGGCGGCCGCCCGGCTCACCGGGGGCCCCACCGGGGACGGCGGCGGCGACGCCGCCGGGCAGCGGACCGCCGCCGAGCTCGAGGAGCAGGTGGCGTTCCTCAGGGCGTTCGCCCAGGCCTGCCGGGCGCAGCTGCGGGCCTACCTGGAGGCCCTGCTCACCGACGTCGAGACCGAGTGGGGCCGCGTCGACCCGGCGCTGGCCCCGGAGGCGCTCGCCGCCGCGGAGCCGGGCCGGCGACCGGGCCCCGCGCCGCAGCGCACCGCCTTCCACTCCAACAGCGCCGGGAGCACGGCGCGGTCGGAGGAGGACGCCGAGAGCCGGACGGCGCCCGCGGGCGCCCCCGCCTCCGGCTCCTGACCCGCCACTGCCCGGCCGGCGGGCCGCCCGCGGTGCGCGGTCACGGCGCGGGCGGCGTGCCGCGGCGGCTCCTCCGGGGCGCACGGACGGCCGCTCGCGGCGGCAGGTCCCAGCAGGCGCCCAGCGCCCGGTCCACCACGGGGTGCAGCCGGTCCAGCCCGCCGCCGGGGTACGGGGTCAGCTCGCCGAACCAGAGCTCGCCGTCGACGTCGTAGAGGTCCACGCGCACGAAGTCGAACTCCCGGCCGAGCGCCTCCGCCACCGCCCGCATCGCCGGGTAGCTCGCCGGCGGCGGGTCGGCCGGTCCCAGGGTCATCCCCGGGTCGACGAACGGCAACGGCGACCACTCCGCGGTGTAGAGCCGGCGCCGATGCCCAGCGCTGAACCGGCCGGTGTCCACCTGCACCAGCCGCACCCGACCACCGAACACCAGCAGCTTGTGGTCGGCGGGCGGGACGCCGGGGCGCCCGAGGAACTCCTCGACGAGCAGCAGGCGCCGGGCCCGGCTGTACACCCACTCCCCGCGGGTGGGGAACAGCGGCTCGTCCAGCCAGCCCGCGGTGGCCTCCCGCAGGGCAGCGACGTCGGGCCGTCCGGAGGCCAGCCGCACCCGCATGGTCCCGTGGTTGGGCTTGAGCACCCAGTGCTCGGGCAGCGGCACCCCGGCCAGGTCGGCGACGTCCGTGCCCGCCCAGAGGACGCGCGGCACCCGCACCTCCGGGCAGACGCGGGCCGCGTACGCCTTCATCGCCAGCTTGTCGCCGAGCTGCGCGATCAGCGGGCGGCGGTCGTGGACCACCCGCCAGTTCAGCTTCTCGGTGAAGGTGCGCGGCGGGCGGCGGGGGAACCGGCCGTGCGCCTCCCGGAAGAGCAGCGCCCGCTTCGCCGGCAACGGCAGCCTGCGGAACACCTCCCGGGGCAGCCTGTCCAGCACCCGACGCACCGCCCCTCGACCCGCCGCGCTCCGCCCGGCTCCCGGCTGCCCAGTCTGCCGAGCCGCCCGCGCCCCGGCGCCCTAGGGTCGGGGGTCGTGCGCACCGCAGGAGCCCCCCGCTGAACCCCGTCCCCCCAGCCGCACCGGCCACCCGGGTCGGGTTCGTCGCGAAGGACCCCTGGCACCCTGCGATCCGCCGCGAGCAGATGATCGCCCGGGAGCTGGTCCGCCGGGGCGGCGACGTCCGCTTCGTCCAGGCCCCGGCGGACGCCCACCGGGTGCGCACCGACCCGGGGAACTGGTGGCGGCACCTGCGCGCGGCGCGGTTCGCCGAGGTCTGCGACGGCGTCACCGTGACCGAGCGCTCCACGGTCCTGCCCGGCTCCCGGGGAGCCCTGTCCGAGCGGGTGGACGCCGCGCTCCTGCGCGCCTTCCTCCGCCGCTCGGGCTGGGCCGAGGACGTCACCGTCCTCATGCTGCCGTGGGACTGGCGGGCCACCCGCGGCCTCGGTGGCCGCGTGGTCTTCGACTGCACCGACGACTGGGCCCGGCTCCTCCCGCACGCCCGCAACGTCCCGGCCCAGCTGCGCCGGATCGCCGACGAGGCCGACGAGATCGTCGTGGTGAACCCGGTCCTCGCCGGGCTGTTCCCGGGGCGGCGCCCGGTCGTCGTGCCGAACGGCACCGACGAGGCGCTGCTGACCGCACCACGCTCCGCCCCCCGCGCGGAGCGGCACGCCGTCTACGTGGGCAGCGTCGCGGAGCGCTTCGACGTCGAGCTGGTCCGGGCCGTGCTCACCGCGCTGCCCGACTGGACCCTCGCCGTGCACGGCCAGCTGGTGTTCCCCGAGCGCTCGGCCCCGGCCCGCGCCCGCTTCCTCGCGCTCGAGGGCGAGTTCCCCGGGCGCTTCACCTACCGAGGGCTGACGCCCCGCGACCGGCTGCCGGCCGTGCTGGACGCCGCCCGCGTCGCCTTGGTCCCCGACGTCGCGGCGCGGGCGCTGGGGCAGTCGTCGATGAAGACCTACGACTACTCCGCCCGGGGCCTGCCCGTGGTGGCCACCGCCGGGCACCTCGAGCACTCCGGGGAGGTGCCGCCGCACACGGCGGTCGTCTCCGGCGCCGACGAGATGGTCGAGGCGCTCCGCGCGGCCGCCACGGAACCACCGGGCCGGGCCGACGAGCGCCGGGCCTGGGCGGCGGGGCGCACCTGGGCCCGCCGGACCGACGACTGGCTGACCGCGGTGACCGGCCGGCCGGCCGGCACGGTCTCCCCGCCGGTTCCGGTCTAGGGCCGCTCCGCGCCGAGCGAGCGGACGACGCGCGCGGGGTTCCCGACGGCCACCACGTCCGGTGGCAGGTCACGGGTGACCACCGAGCCCGCTCCCACGACCGTGCGCGCGCCGACTGTGACGCCCGGCAGCACGATCACGCCACCGCCGAGCCAGACGTCGTCGCCCAGGGTGATCGGCGCCCCCTGCTGCCAGCCGGCCCGGCGGAGCCCGGCGTCCACGGGGTGGCCGGCGGTCAGCAGCTGGACCCCCGGGCCGAGCTGCACGTGGTTCCCGAGGGTGATGGGCCCGACGTCGAGGAAGACCCCGCCCCAGTTGACGAAGCAGAACGCGCCGACGGAGATGCGGTAGCCGTAGTCGCAGCGGAAGTCCGAGCGGATCGTCGTGCCGCCGCCCACCGACCCCAGCAGCTCGGTGAGCAGGGTGTGCCGGGTCACGCCGTCGGACTCGGCGTTGTAGCGGGCCAGCAGAGCCGCCGCCCGCCGGCCGTCGGTGGCGAGGTCGGGGTCGTCGGGCCGGTAGGGCCGGCCCGACAGCATCCGGTCCTTCATCCCGCCCATGCCCGCCACGCTAGCCAGCCCGCCGCGATAGGTTCGACCCGTCCGTACCGAGCCCGGAGGCCCGCGATGCCCGATGTCCTGCTCGTCCTCCTGGTCGTGGTCCTCGTGGCGCTCGCCGCGCTCGCCGTGGTGGTCCTCGTGCTGCGCCGGCGGAACCTCGCCCGGGCCGCCGCACCGCGGCCCCGCGTCGACCCCCTGGCCGACGAGCCCGACGTCTACGACCCGCACGCCATCGGCGTCGGTGACGTGATCACGTACGCGGGCGTCGACCACGTGGTCCGCGGCACGATCGTCCTCGAGGAGGGCGGGATGACCTGGCGCGAGCACCTGCTCGACGGGTCGACCGGCCGCCGCTGGCTCACCGTCGAGGACGACGAGGGCGAGCTGGAGATGACGCTGTGGATGCGGCGGGAGGGCACCAACCTCACCCCCGACGGCGACGTGATCCTCGACGACCGGGTGCACCGCCAGATCGAGCGGGGCCGGGCCGCCTACACCGCCGAGGGCACCACCGGCACCCCGCCGAGCGGCACCGTCGAGTACGCCGACTACGCCACGGCGGACAAGACCGGGCTGCTGGCCTTCGAGCGCTGGGCACCCACCCAGTCCTGGGAGGTCTCCACCGGCCGAGCCGTCAGCCGCGGGGAGCTCACCGTCTACCACCGCACCCCCGGCGCATGAGCCTGCACGTGCTGGACGTGGAGCCGCGCGACGTGTCCGCGACGGCGCTCGGCCTGGTGCTCGACGGGCCCCTGGCCGAGCCGCTCGCCCGGCTCCGGCTGGACGACGGTCGGGGTGGCTCCATCACGCTGGGGGTGCTCGGCGCCTCGCACGTGGTCACCGCCGCCGTCCCCGGCTCCCGGCTGACCGAGGAGGTCTCCTGCGACGCCGTCGGCGCCGGCGGCGACCCGCTGCCCCGGAGCACCCGGTCCGGCGGCTACGCGCTCACCTCCTCGGTCACCACCGTGAGCCGGGCCGAGCTGGACGTGAGCGCGCTGCGGCTGCGCGACCGGGCCGGCGCGGACCCGGCGTGGCTCTGCGGCGCCTTCCCCGGGGCGGCCGGCGCCCTGACCGCGCTCACCGCGCGGCCCCTGGCCGGGGGCGGGTGGGCGTGGCGGACCTGGCACCTCTACCCCGCCGGCGACACCGGCGAGGTCGTCACGACACAGACCAGGTGGACGCCGTGAGAAACATGTCCCGGATGGTGGCCCTCGCGTTGGCCGCCGTCCTGCTCCTGAGCAGCTGCGGGACCGGTACCCGCATCCGCGCCTTCCTCGACGACACCTACGAGCGGACCGAGATCGTCGGCAACGCCGCGGTCTACGCCTCGCCCGATCCGGTGGGCACCACGACCGCGGCCATCACCGAGGCCGTCCCCCCGGCGGAACGGCAGGCCGACGGCGGGAACGAGTACCTGCGCTACGACGACGACATCGTGATCGTCAGCCCCGCTGCGGACGGGAGCACCGTGCGCGTCGAGGACCTCGACGAGCGGTACCGCAGCGGCTTCTTCGCCTTCCTCGGGCCGGGCTTCCGGCCGGGCTCCCCCGTCGGCACGGGCGGCAGCGGCGGCCCCGGGGACGCCAAGTGACCCCCGCCCTGCACGTCCCCACTCCCCTCGAGACCAGGAGCGACCTCACGTGAGCACGACCTACCAGGCCGTGCAGTTCGGCCACGTCGACGCCGATCTGCTGATCCAGGGCGTCGTCGGGACGCTGCTGTTCTTCGTCATCGGGGTGGGCGTGCTCGCCCTCGGGTTCCTCGCGCTGGACCTCATCACCCCGGGCAACCTGCGCACGCAGGTCTACCTCGACCACAACCCGAACGCGGCGATCCTGCTCGGCGCCAACCACCTCGCGCTGGCGATCATCGTGGTGACGGCGATCATGACCAGCGCCGACAACCTGGGCCAGGGACTGGTGGACACGGCGGTCTACGGCCTGATCGGCGTGCTGCTGCAGGCCCTGGCGCTCCGGGTGCTGGACGCGGTCATCCCCGCCGACCTGCGCTCCCTGGTGAACCAGCCGCGGATGCGCGGATCGGCCTGGGCGGTCGCCGTCAGCCTGGTCGCGATCGGCGCGGTCAACGCCGCCGCGCTGTCCTGAGGCCGTGACGGCGTCCGCACGGGGCGTGCCGGCGGCAGGGCCGGCCGCGGCGGGCGGCGGAGTGCGCTCGCGCCCCCTGCTGCTGGCGGCCGTCGCGGTCTGCGCGGCGTGCGGGCTGATCTACGAGCTGGTGCTGCTCACGCTGTCGGCGAGCCTCACCGGCGGCGGGATCACCCAGACCTCCCTGATCGTGGCCGGGTTCGTCGCGGCGCTCGGCGCGGGCGCGCTGCTGGTGAAGCCGTTCCTCGGGCACGCCGCCGCGACGTTCGTCGCCGTGGAGATCCTGCTCGGCATCGTGGGTGGGCTGAGCGCGGTGACGCTCTACGTCTCGTTCTCCTTCTACGGGACCAGCAGCGCCGTCCTGGTGACCGGCACCGCCGTGATCGGGGTCCTCGTGGGTGCCGAGGTGCCGCTGCTCATGACGCTGCTGCAGTCCGGGCGCAGCGGCATCGACGCACGCGGTTCGGGCACGCTGCTCGCCGACCTCAACGCCGCCGACTACGCCGGCGCCCTGCTCGGCGGCCTGGCCTGGCCGTTCCTGCTGCTGCCCCTGGCCGGCCAGATCCGGGGCGCGGCCCTGACCGGGGTGCTCAACCTCCTGGCGGCCGCGGTCGTGGCCGCCTTCGTCCTCCGCGGGGAGCTCACCCCCCGTGCCCGCCGTACCGCCACGGCTGCGCTGCTCGCCGCGGCCGCCGTCCTCGGGGTGCTGCTCGTCCGGGCCGGTGACATCGAGACCACCTCCCGGCAGCGGCTCTACGCCGACCCCGTGGTGGCCGCGCAGCGCTCGGACTACCAGGAGATCGTGGTCACCGAGCGCGCCGACGACGTCCGGCTGTACCTGGACGGCGACCTGCAGTTCTCCAGCCGGGACGAGCACCGCTACACCGAGGCGCTCGTCCACCCGGTGCTCGCCCGCGACCCGGAGCGGGTGCTGATCCTCGGCGGCGGGGACGGCCTCGCCGCGCGCGAGGTGCTGCGCCACCCGACCGTCCGCGAGGTCGTGCAGGTGGAGCTCGACCCCGCGGTCGTCGACCTGGCGCGGACCCGGCTGGCCGACCTCAACGCCGGCGCGCTGGACGACCCGCGGGTCGACGTCGTGCTGGACGACGCCTTCCGCTGGCTGCGCTCCCCGGCCGCCGCGGGGTTCGACGCGGTGATCGTGGACATGCCCGACCCGGACACCCCGGTGCTCGGCCGGCTCTACTCGACCGAGTTCTACGGGCTCGTCGGCGCCGCCCTGGCGCCCGGCGGGCTGGTCTCGGTGCAGGCCGGCAGCCCCTACTCGACGCCGACCGCCTTCTGGCGCACCGTCTCGACCCTCGACGCCGCCGGGCTCGCGGCCACGCCGTACCACGTGCACGTGCCGAGCTTCGGCGATTGGGGGTTCGCCCTGGCGCAGCCCGGCGCGACCCCGCCCGGGCTCGCCCTCTCCCCCGGCGCCCCGCCGCTGCGGTTCCTCGACGACGCTGTCCTGGCGGCCTCCGGCGTCTTCCCGGCCGACCGGCGCCCGCAGCACCTGGAGCCCTCCACCCTCGACCGACCGCGGATCGTCGACGACATGCGCAGCGGCTACGTCGGCTGACGCATGTAGCGTTCTTCTCCTGGGCCGCCCTTCCGGGCCGCTCGTCCGGGTCGCCTGCCCGGACCCGCTGGACGCCGCCCGAGGGCCGGCCGCCGCGGACGCAGACCGAACGAGGAGAGTGCCACCGTGGCCGCCGTCACCGACGCAGCCGAACGACACGAGGCCGGCCGGGCCGCACAGTCGGCCCTCGCCGAGGCCACCCGCCGGCGCACGTTCGCCGTGATCAGCCACCCCGACGCCGGCAAGTCCACGCTCACCGAGGCCCTCGCCCTGCACGCCCGCGTCATCGGCCAGGCCGGTGCGGTGCACGGCAAGGCCGGCCGCCGCGGCACGGTATCGGACTGGATGGACATGGAGAAGGCGCGCGGCATCTCCATCACGTCGGCGGCCCTGCAGTTCGAGTACCGCGACGCGGTGATCAACCTGCTCGACACGCCCGGGCACGCCGACTTCTCCGAGGACACCTACCGGGTGCTCACCGCCGTCGACGCCGCGGTCATGCTCATCGACGCCGCGAAGGGTCTCGAGACCCAGACGATGAAGCTCTTCGCCGTCTGCAAGCACCGCGGCATCCCGATCGTCACCGTGGTCAACAAGTGGGACCGCCCCGGCAAGGACGCCCTCGAGCTCATGGACGAGATCGCCGAGCGGACCGGACTCAGCCCCACGCCGCTCACCTGGCCGGTCGGCATCGCCGGTGACTTCCGCGGCGTGCTCGACCGCGGGGACGGCACCTTCCGCCGCTTCACCCGTACCGCCGGCGGCGCGACGATCGCGCCCGAGGAGCTGCTGAGCGCCGCCGACGCCGCGGCCCAGGAGGGCGACGTCTGGCAGCAGGCGCAGGAGGAGGCCGAGCTGCTCGAGGCCACCGGCGCCGAGCACGACCAGGACTCGTTCCTCTCCGGCGTCACCACGCCGGTGCTGTTCGCCTCCGCGGTCTCCAACTTCGGCGTCGGTGCGCTGCTGGACACGCTGGTCGACCTCGCCCCCGCGCCGTCGGGCCGGCCCGACGCCGAGGGCGTGGTCCGCGGCCTGGACGAGCCGTTCAGCGCCTTCGTCTTCAAGGTGCAGTCGGGCATGGACGCCGCGCACCGCGACCGGCTCGCCTACATCCGCGTCTGCAGCGGGGTGTTCGAACGCGGCATGGTCGTCACCCACGGCCGCACCGGGCGCCCGTTCACCACCAAGTACGCCCAGCACGTGTTCGGCCGGGAGCGGGAGAGCATCGAGACCGCCTACCCCGGCGACGTCGTCGGGCTGGTCAACGCCTCGGCCCTGGGCGTCGGCGACAGCCTGTACGTGGAGCGGCCCGTCACCTTCCCGCCGCTGACCACCTTCGCCCCGGAGCACTTCGCCGTCGTCCGCAGCCAGGACACCGCCAAGCACAAGCAGTTCCGCAAGGGCATCGAGCAGCTGGACTCCGAGGGCGTCGTCCAGGTGCTGCGCTCGGACCGCCGCGGCGACGGATCCCCGGTCCTGGCCGTCGTCGGGCCGATGCAGTTCGAGGTCGCCACCCACCGCATGGAGCACGAGTTCCACGCCCCCGTCGCCCTGGACCGGCTGCCCTACAGCCTGGCCATGCGAACCGACGAGGAGTCCCTTCCGCTGATCGCCTCCTCCGGCGGCGTCGAGGTGGTACGGCGGACCAGCGGCGAGCTGCTGGCGCTGTTCCCCGACAAGTGGGCGCTGCGGATGCTGCAGCAGCGGCACCCGCGGGTGACCCTCGAGCCGCTGGTGGCCGCCCAGCTGGCCTGAGCCCGGCCGCTCACGGCCGGAGCGCGTCGTAGACCTCCTCGGCCCGGTCGAAGACGAAGAAGTGCCCCTCCCCGGGCAGCCAGTGTGCCGAGCAGCGGGGCAGCATCGCGCTGAGCACCTGACCGAGGACGACGGGGACCTGCCAGTCCTGCGTGCCGTGCCACAGGTGCACCTGCTGGCGGACGGCCGACAGCGGGAACCCCCACGGCCGGAACAGCAGGGCCCGGTCCTCGGCCAGCACCGCGCTGCCGTTGCGCAGGCCCTCGGCGAAGGTGTCGGCGAGGATGCGCCGGACGGCCGGGCGCCCGAGCACCCGCCGGTCGGCCGCGTTGAGCCGCAGCTGCAGGTAGCGCGGGATCGTCCGCGGTCGTAGCCCGACCGGGGCGAGCACCGGGCGCAGCACGGCCGCCAGCCGGGCCGGACGGTGCACGGCCGCCCGCAGCTGCCGGGGGATCCAGCGCGGCCAGGGCCATGGCACGTCCGGCGGGGGTGCGCCGCCGAGGATTCCGACGGTCGACACGCGGTCCCCCAGCGCGTGCGCGCAGGCAAGCGCGTAGGCGGCGCCGCCGGAGAGGCTGAGCACCGCGCACCGCTCGATGCCGAGGTGGTCCAGCAGCTGGGCGACGTCGTCGGGCCAGTCGGCGACCCGGCGGCCGGGGTGCGGGTCCGAGCGCCCGAAGCCGGGACGGTCGGGGACGACGAACCGGACGCCCCACCGCCGGTAGTCCTCCGGGTCCTCGACGTGCCGCTCCAGCCGGGAGCTGGGCGACCCGTGGCAGCCCAGCACCGGCCGTCCCGCGGGGTCGCCGTACTCGGCGTACGCGAGCGTGCGGCCGTCACGGAGCCGGATGCTGCTCTCCCGGAGCTGGGGTGCGCTCTGCATGCCTGCGCCCCTACCCGGGCCGGGCGGATCCCCACCGTCCGGGCCGCCTCGCGCGCCCGCGCGCGAGGCTGGACCCGGCGCACCGCCCGGCTGTCGGTGGCGCGGCGGACCCCATGGGATGTCGGTGCGCACCCCGAACCCCGTGCGGAGGTGTGGCCGTGATCTCCGCGGGTAGCCGTCACGGATGCCAACGTCGAGGGAGCCGTCGACCGCCAGCCTGATGGGACGGGGGGTGCTCGCCGGCATCGGCGGCACCGTCGTCATGACGGCCTTCCAGGAGTTCGTCGAGATGCCGTTGACCCGGCGGGGCGAGAGCTACGCGCCGGCCGACTTCGCCCAGAAGGTGCTGCCCGTCGACCCGGAGACCGCGCAGGGGCGTCGGCGGCTGAACTGGGTCACGCACTTCTCGCTGGGAGCGATGTGGGGTGCCGCCTACGGCGTCGCCGCGCTCCGGGGAGCCCGTGGCCAGCAAGCGGTGCACGCCGTCTTCGCGGCCGTCTACCCCGGTGACGTGCTGCTCAACTCCGCCCTGGGGCTTTACCACCCCACGCGGTGGTCGAGGCGTGACCTGGTGGTGGACGTGGTGGACAAGTACGTCCAGGCGCAGGCCACCGGGGCGGTCTTCGACCGGCTGCTCGATCCCGCCGGACGGCGCTGAGCCGAGACATTCGTGCGCCCGCGTCCCAGCCGTGCTGGTGCGCCCGGGCGCCCAGCGGATCCAGGAGGCCAGGTGGCCGGCACGGAAACGGCACGACAGCGGGTGGCGATGGTCACCGGGGCGAGCAGCGGGCTGGGGCGGGCGGTGGCGCTCCGGCTGGCGAAGGACGGGTACCGCGTGGCCCTCCTCGCGCGCGACGCCGGTGACCTCTCCGCCGTCGAGCGCGACGTGGAGCGAGCGGGTGGGACGGCTCTGAGTCGTGCGGTGGACCTCGCCGACGCGGCGGAGACCCAGACCGCCGTCGACGAGGTCGTCGCGGCCTGGGGATCGGTGGACGTCCTGGTCAACGCCGCCGGCACCGACGTCCCCGGGACCGTCGAGCAGACGACGGTCGAAGAGTGGGACCGTGTCCTCGCGGTCAACCTGCGCGCCCCCTTCGTGCTGAGCAAGGCCGTCTTCCCGCACCTGCGTGCTGCCGGCGGGGGCACGATCGTGAACATCTCGTCGGTCGCAGGGCTGCGCGGGTGGGCGAACGCGGCTGCCTACTGCTCCTCGAAGTTCGCCCTGACCGGCTTGACGCAGTCGCTGGCCGCCGAGGGGCGGGAGCACGGCATCCGGGCGTGCGTGCTCTACCCCGGCGCGATGGCGACGTCCTGGGGCGCGTGGGATCCGGCGGACCGCCGCACGACCGGCCGCGAGGGCGCGGAGAAGCCGGCCACCGAAGCTCTGCCGGCCGGTCACGTCGCCGACCTCGTCGCGTGGGTGGTCAGCGCCCCGGACCACCTGGTGCTCAACCAGGTCACGGTGACGCCGCTGCACGAGCAGGGCTGGCCGTGACCGCGGCGGCCGGCCACCGGCCACCGGCCACCGGCCGCGCTTGCTAGCTTGCAGGCATGGCGATCGACCCCCGCGGGACGGACCTGAAGCGCTATCTGCAGGAGGACCCCGGCGGTCCCGTCGTGATGCTCAACCTGCTCCGGTTCGCCGAGGGCGGCCGGGAGCTCTACGCGCAGTACGCCGATGCGCTGAACAGCACCTTCCTCCCCCGCTACGGCGGCGAGGTGCTCTACGCCGGCGACGGCTCGACCTCGCTGGTGGCCGAGGACGGGCAGTCCTGGGACGCGGTGCTGCTGGTCCGCTACCCCTCGCGCGAGGCGTTCAGCAAGATGGTGGCCGACCCCGAGTACCAGCGGGTGACGGAGCTGCGCACCCGCGCCCTCACCGAGGCCGTGCTGCAGGCCACCACCGCCTGGTAGCCGGATCGTGCCTCAGTGGCCGCGGAACGCCTCCTCCAGCCACCACGACGGCTGCTCGCGGGTCACCTTGGCGTCGACGAGCAGCGGCGCCGTCCGGGGGCCGGCCAGCCAGGTGGCGACCCCCTCGAGGTCGGCGGTCCGCCGCACGGTGAGCGCCGCGTAGCCGTGCCCGCGGGCGATCGCGGCGAAGTCGGTCTCCGGGAAGCGGACGGTGTCCAGCGGGTGCCCGTGCGGGCCGAAGTGGTGCACCTCGGCGCCGTAGCCGGCGTCGTCGTAGACCACCACCACCATCGGCAGGCCCAGCCGGACGACGGTCTCCAGCTCGGCGGCCCCCATGAGCGCGCCGCCGTCGCCGAGCGCCGCCACGGGCAGCCGGTCGGGCCGGGCCAGCGCCGCGCCGATCGCCGTCGCCAGGCCCAGGCCGACGGACTGGAACGCCTGCGTGAAGCAGAAGCCCTGCTCGTCGGGGACGTCGAGGAACATGCTCGGGTAGCCCATGAAGTTGCCCGAGTCGACGGCGACCACGCGCTCGGTGGGCAGCAGGTCGTCCAGCGCGACGGTGAGCGCGCGCGGGTCGATCCGCCCGCCGTTCCCGCCGTCGCCGTACGGCTCGTCCCGCCAGCGGCCGCGGGCGGCCAGCGCCGCGCGCACCTCCGGCGTCCGGTAGCCGACGGCGACCGGCTCCCCCAGCCGGGCCGCGGCGGCCGCGGCGGCCTCGGCGACGGCGCGCACGTCGCCGACCACGCCGAGGGCGACCGCCCGCTGGACCCCGATCGCGTCGGCGTCGAGGTCGACCTGGACGACGGTCGCGTCGTCGGCGATGAGCCGGCCGTGCCGCATCGTCCACATGTTGAGCTGGCACCCCCAGCCGATGACCAGGTCGGCGCCGGAGATCAGCTCGGCGGCCAGCGGGGTCGCGAACCCGCCGGAGACGTCCAGGTCCCACGCGTTGCCCCGGAACAGGCCCCGGGCCACCGCAGAGGTGGCCAGCAGCGCGCCGCAGCGCTCGGCGAGGGCCTCCAGCGCCGCGCGGGCACCCCGCGCGCCCCGGCCGGCCACGAACACCGGCCGCCGCGCCGCCCGCAGCGCCTCCGCCAGGCGGACCACCTCGGCGTCGGCGGGCACCGCGGGCGGCCGGTGCGGTGCCGGCGGCGCCTCGCCCTCCTCCGCCGCGAGGGACTGGACGTCCAGCGGGAGGTTGAGCACGACCGTGCGCCGCTCCAGCCGGGCGGCATCCACCGCGGCCGCGGCGCACGCCACCGCGTCCGCCGCCGAGGTCACCCGCATCGGCGCCGCTCCGACGGCCGTGGCCAGGGCGAACTGGTCGACGAAGAAGTTCGACCGCGGCGAGGTGGCCTCGGCGGTGAGCACCACCAGCGGGGTCCGGCTCTTCGCGGCCTCGGTGATGCCGGTGAGCGCGTTGGTGAGCCCGCAGCCCTGATGCAGGCTGAGCACCGCCGGCCGGCCGGTGGTGCGGGCGTACGCGTCGGCCATCGTCGCCGCGCCGCCCTCGTGCCGGGCGGCCACGTACCGGGCCCCGGCGGTGACCATCGCGTTGGTCGCCACGAAGTTGCCCGAGCCGACGACGCCGAAGACCGTGTCGACCCCGCGCGCGACGAGCGTCTCCCCGACGGCCGCCGCGACCGTGCGCCCGGGAACCCGGGTCATCCCCGCTCGACCAGCGCCAGCACCCGCGACGGCGAGCCGGAGCCGGAGACGATCGGCAGGGGGGCCACCACGAGCAGGGCGCCGGTGGGCGGCAGCAGCGCGAGGTTCTGCAGCTGGGTGAGCCCGTACTTCCCGCTGCCCATCAGCGCCGCGTGGCAGGGGAACGGCGGGTCGAAGGAGTGCGCGGCGCCGGCGTCGGTGCCCACGGTCTCCACACCCAGCCCCAGCACCGGCGACTCCTCGGCCAGCCAGCGCGCGCACTCCACGGACAGGCCGGGGGTGTGCGGGCCGGTGTCGTCGGCGTTGAGGAACTCCTGCTGGGAGGCCGACCGGGCGTCCCAGCCGGTGCGGTAGAGCAGCCAGCCGCCCTCGGGCAGCGGCCCGTGCTCGGCCTCCCACGCGCGCACGTGCTCGACCTCGAGCAGGAAGTCCGGGTCCTCGGCCGCCTGCGCGGAGAAGTCGAGGACCACCGCCGGGGCGATCAGCCGGCGGGCGGGCACCGAGGCGACGTCGTCGCCGTCCCGCCCGGTGACCCAGTGGTTGGGCGCGTCGAAATGCGTGCCGGTGTGCTCACCGGTGCGGAAGTTGTTCCAGTACCAGGCCGGGCCCCGGTCGTCGTACCGGCTCAGCTCCTCCAGCTCGAACCTCGCCGTCTGGGCGAACTGCTCGGGCAGCTGGATGACCGGCGTCTCCGCCGACAGGGGCGCGGTGAGGTCGACGACCTCGACCCGCGCGCTGACCAGCGCCTCGGCGAGGCTCGGGAGGATCGGCATGGCGGTCCCTTCGCAGGCGTGCGGAACGGCCGTCAGCCAATCACAGCCGTCGCGGCGCGTCAGCGCTGCTTCGGGATCATGATCCAGAGCCCGATGTAGACGATCTCGCCGACCCCGAAGAGCCCGAAGAGCACGAAGGCGATCCGGACCAGTCCGGTGGAGACGCCGAACCGGTTGGCCAGGGCCGCGCAGACCCCGGCGATCATCTTCTGCGAACGTGGCCTGACCAGCGGTGATGTCATGACGGAAGGCCTACCCGACCCCGGGCGGCCGGACACGTCGGCGAGCACGTTCAGGCCTGCTGGACCAGGCGGAGCACCGCCTCGGCCACGACGTCCGGCCGGTCCGCGGGCACGAAGTGGCTGGCGTCGTCCACCCAGGTGAGGCGCGCGCCGGGGATGTCGTCGGCGAGCCGCTGCCCGTACCGCGACTTCATCTGGTGGTCCTGGCGGCCCCACACCACCTCGGCGGGCATCTCCAGCCGGGGCAGGAACGGGGCCACCGTCTGGGTGTACACCGAGTCCAGCGACCGCAGGTGGCGTGCGAGCTGCGCCGGGCCGCCCGGGCGGGCCCACGGCGCGACGAAGCGGTCGATGAACGGCGTGGCCCGCTGCTGGTGGACGAAGAGCGAGCGCAGCGCCGGGCGCAGCGCGCTCGCGAGCAGCGGCGGCGGGAGGAGCTGGAGGGCGGGCCAGGTGCCCTTCATCGCCCGCACCAGGGGAACCGGCCACCCGTCGTAGCAGACGCCGTTGACCACACCGAGCCCGGCGACCCGGTCGGTGGCGGTGGTCGCCAGGATCTGCGCCACGCCACCGCCCAGGTCGTGGCCGACGACCACCGCCCGGTCCACGCCGAGGGTGTCCAGCAGCCGCAGCAGCCGCGCCGCCTGGGCCGCGAGGTCGACCGGGTGGTCGCCGGAGGGGTCGGAGTCGCCATAGCCGAGCATGTCGACGGCCAGCACCCGGGCCGAGGCGGACACCTCCGGGACGACGTCCCACCACAGCCGGGAGTTGGTGGGGATGCCGTGGACCAGCAGCACCGCCGGCCCCGAGCTCCCGGCTTCCCAGACCCCCAGCCGGTGATCGCCGACCTGCACCGTGCGCGCCGCTCCGATGGGTAGCTCCATGAACGGTCACTGCCCACCTGCCCGTGTCCCTGCACGTGGCCTCGGCCTCGTCCGGTGGTGCCGGTGGTGGCTATCCGGGCGTGCGCGGGGTAGGGATCCCGGCCATGGATGCGATCACCTTCGGCAAGGCCGGCCTCAAGGGCTGGCGGGCGCGCGTGGCCGACACCGTGGCCGGGCCGGTGGCCCAGCGGACGTCGGTCACCGAGGACCAGGTGCGGGCAGCGGTCGGCGCGGTCTTCCTGGCCCTCGCCTCGCTGTACGTGGTGAAGGCGGTGAAGGACCTGGCGACCAGCCGCTGAGCCGGCGTCAGCCGGCCAGCACCGCCCACCCGTGCGCCGGCACCCGCACCCGGGCTCCGTCGGAGCCGGGTGCGGAGACGTCGGCCGCCCCCGACAGCACCGCGCCCGCCCGCGGCGCCGGCAGCTCGGCCGGGCCGTCGGCGACCGAGAGGGCCACGACGAGCCGCTCGCTGCCCGCCACCGCCTCGTAGACGACCGTCTCGTTGGTCAGGTGCAGCGTCCGCGTACGGGCAGCGTGCAGCCAGCGGTGCCGGCGGCGCACGCCGATGAGCTCCTGGTGCAGGTGGTAGACGGGCAGGCCGACCGGTGAGAGCTCGGCCGGCGAGCCCGGGAACGGCGGCCGGACGGCGTCGTCGCCGCCGGCCCGGTCCTCCTTGACACCGCGGAAGGCGTGCTCGTCGCCGGCGTAGACCGAGGGCGTCCCCCCGGTGGTGAGCAGCACGACCAGGGCGTGCGCGAGGTGGCGGTCGTCGCGCAGCCGGCTGGCGATGCGCGTGACGTCGTGGTTGCCGACGAAGGTGTAGGGCACGAAACCCTCGAGGAAGCCGCCGTGCCGGTCCAGCGCCGCATCCAGCTCGAAGAAGTTGCGGTCGTTCAGCGCGCTCCAGATCGCCTTCCACAGCTCGTACTGGGTCACCGAGTCGAGGGTCGACTCGTCGACGAACCGGCGGTAGTCGCCGTGGATGACCTCACCCATGAGGTAGGCCCCGGGATGCCGGGAGCGCACCCGCCCGGCCACCTCCGCCCAGAACGACGTCGGGACGGCGTACGCCGCGTCCAGCCGCCAGCCGTCGGCGCCGCGGTCCAGCCAGTGCGACATCACCTCGGTGACGTGGTCGGCAACGGCCGGCGACCCGTGGTCGAGCGCGACCAGGTGGCGGTGGCCCTCGAAGTCGTCGTGGTCGGGCTCCGTGCCCGGCGTCCACACCTCCGGGCCGCCGGGCCAGCGCAGCCGGAACCACCCCGCTGTGGCCGCGGCCGGACCCTCCGCCAGCACCCGCTGGAACGCCGGGTGCCCCCGGCCCACGTGGTTGAAGACGCCGTCCAGCAGCACTCTCAGGCCGCGGGACCGGCACTCCGCGACCAGGGCGTCGAAGTCGGCGTCGTCGCCGAGCCGGGGGTCGATGCGCAGGTGGTCGGTGGTGTCGTAGCCGTGGGTCTCCGCCGCGAACACCGGTCCCAGGACCAGGCCCGAGACGCCCAGTTGCAGTGCGTGGTCCAGCCAGGGGACCAGCCCGCGCAGCCGGTGGCGCAGCGGCTGGCCGGGTGTGGTCTCCCGCTCCGCCCCGACGAAGCCGAGGGGGTAGACGTGCCACCAGATCGCGTCGTGCACCCAGCCGGGTTCGCGGGGGCCCGGAAGAGTCATACCGACGATGCTCGCGCACCGGTCCGCGACGTCCGCCGGCCGGGTCGCCCACCGGAGGGGCACCGCCGACCCGGCTGTTCCCGGGAGAGCCGCAGGAGGAGTAGTGTTCTCCTCGGTCGCTGTTGCGCCTCTGCTTTCGTTCTCGAACGTCCGCGGTCGTCTCTGCCTGACGTTCCTCTCGGTCCTGCCGGTCGGTGCGGCGGCCCCGCACCCGGTACGTACCTGTGCGGTCACCTCCCAGCACGGAAGAAGAACGACATGGCTCAGGGCACTGTGAAGTGGTTCAACGCGGAGAAGGGCTTCGGGTTCATCGCCCAGGACGGCGGCGGCGCCGACGTCTTCTGCCACTACTCCGCCATCACCGGTAGCGGCTACAAGTCCCTCGACGAGGGCCAGCAGGTCGAGTTCGACGTGACGCAGGGCCAGAAGGGCCCGCAGGCGGAGAACGTCCGCGCTCTCTGATCGACGCGTGAGGAGGGGGCCGCGGCGCTGCGCCGTGGCCCCCTTCGCATCGGTGCCGGGCGATCCGCGCACCGGCTCCGACGAGGGGCGCCGCAGGCGCCCGTCGACCACGACATCGAGGGAAACCCCATCGCCACACGCTGCGAGGACGTCCATCTCGGTTGCTCCTGCCGGGGGGACGAGACGATCCACGAGGAGAGCTCCCGCGCGCTCCGCGAGGCACGCGCCAGCTCCGAGGGTGCGGTCGAGTGCCCCGAGTGCGGCGGGCCGACGACTCCGCTGTGCATCGTGTCCTGGGGGAACTGCCGGGCCTGCCGGACCGCGCACTCCCGGTCGACCCACCCCCTGCGCTGGTGAGCCCGCAGCCCTCGGCTCCCTGAAGCTGCTGCATCGCAGGTGTTCCGACCCCGCCGTGCAGCCTCCCCGGCCGGACGTCGCCGCCCCACCTGCAGCGGTGGCGACGGCGTCCGGCCGGGGAACCAACCCGCACCGGCCGGCTCGGGGACAGTTCACCCGCCACCGTGCCGGGCGTCGTCCCCGACGGTCACCGGCACCGGTCAGCCGGCCGCCAGCCACTCGACGGCCTCGCGGGCCACGTCGGGCGGCACGGTGTGCGGCCCGTCGAACTCCCGGTAGGTGACGTCGTAGCCGTCGTCCTCCAGCGCGGGGACGATCCGGCGGCTGGTCCGGTCGATCGGCAGCACCTCGTCCGCCACGCCGTGGGACACGAACACCGCCGGGCGCCCCGAGCGCGGCGCGGACGGCACGAAGCCCGGCGAGAAGGCGACCACGTGCGAGAACAGGCCGCCGTTGGCCAGGCCGAGCCCGAGGGCGTAGGAGGCACCGTCGGAGAAGCCGGCCACGGCGATCCGCCCGGGATCGACCGGCAGGGTCGCGAACACCTCCTCCAGCGCGCGGTCGATGCGTTCGACGTCCGGGCCGAAGCCGCCGCCGACGGCGTCCCACGTCGAGGACTCCGAGGACGGTGCGAGCAGCACCAGCCCGTGCTCCTCGGCGAGCGGGCGCAACAGGTCCAGCCCCGCCGCCGCGTCGCCGCCGGCGCCGTGCAGGCTGAGGACCAGCGGCACCGGCTCCCCCGCGGGCAGGCCGGGGGGCACGTGCAGCAGCGCCCCATCGGTGCCGGCCAGCTCGCGGGTGCCGGCCCCGGGAGGCTCGTCGGGCGCCGCCGGCGGTTGTGCCGGCCGGGCGCCGAGCGAGGCGCCGTTCCCCGGCGCCGCCTCCTGCCCGCCCCGGCCCTCCGTCCCGGACCGCCGCTCGGCCCCGCAGGCCCCCAGCAGACCGCCAAGGGCCGCCGTGACGCCGGCCGCGAGCACGGTCCGCCGATCGGGCACCGGTCCGCCCCGCCTCAGAGACCGACCGCGACGGTCGCCGCGAGCTCCCGGCAGGCCTCCAGCTCCGCCGGGCCGGGCCCGCCGGTGAGGCTCAGCGGCGCGGCCACCTGCTTCCAGCGCAGGGCCCCGGTGATCCGCTCGATGCTGCGCAACGCGCCGGCGGTGTCGTCGTTGCCGTGCACGTAGACCCCGAACGGCAGGCCGGCCGTCGCCTCCAGGCAGGGGTAGTAGACGGTGTCGAAGAAGTGCTTGAGCGCCCCCGACATGTAACCGATGTTCGCCGGGGTGCCCAGCAGCACCCCGTCCGCGGCGAGCAGGTCGGCCGCCCCGGCCGAGAGCGCCGGCCGGAGGGTCAGCTCGACGTCGTCGACGAGGGCGGCGCCCTCCCGGACCGCTTCCAGCACTGCCTGCAGCGCCGGCGAGGGGGTGTGGTGGACGACGAGGAGACGGGCCATACCGGCATTCTCGATCCTGACCGACCCGAGGCACCACCGCCGCCCGCCGGGTGTGAGAGTGGTGGCGTGCATCTGGTGCTCGAGTACGTGCTCGCCGAGGACTACCTGGAACGTCGCACCGCCCTGCGGGCCGACCACCTGGCGTTGGCGCAGGCGGCGCACGAGCGCGGCGAGCTGCTGCTGGCCGGCGCGCTGCCCGACCCGTACGACCGTGCGCTGCTGGTGTGGACGGCGCCGCGCGAGGCGGTGGAGCGGTTCGTGGCGCAGGACCCCTACGTCGCGCACGGCCTCGTCTCGGCATGGTCGATCCGGCCGTGGAACGTGGTCGTGGGCTGACCCGGCAGGTCAGCCGGCCGCACCCTCCCCGTCCGGACGCAGCTGCCGGTACACGCGGGCCAGCTCGGGCAGCTGGACGTGGGCGTTGAGCCCGCTGGGGTTCGGCACCACCCAGGTCACGACGCCGCCCACGCGCTCGGGCTGACGGCCGGCGACCGCCTGGGGCCGGCCGAAGCCCTGCCGCCACGCCGTGATGCCCAGGACCGCGAGCACCCGCGGCCGGATGCGGGCCACCAGCCGCTCCAGCGCCTCCGCGCCGGCTCGCAGCTCCTCGACCGACAGCTCCGCGGCGGTGCGGCTCGGGCGGTCGACGACGTTGGTCACCCCCAGCCCGCACCGGAGCAGCTCGCGGTCCTCCTCGGGGCGCAGCAGCCGGGGGGTGAACCCGGCGAGGTGGATCGCCGGCCAGAACCGGTTGCCCGGCCGGGCGAAGTGGTGGCCGGTCTCCGCCGACATCAGCGAGGGGTTGATCCCGCAGAAGAGCACGTCGAGTCCGGGCGCGACGACGTCGGGCACCGGTTTGGGGTACGGCTGCCCTGCGGCGGGCGGGAGGGCGGGCACGGCCCCATCCTGGTCGCTCGCGCGGCCCGCCCGGTCAGCGGTAGGTGAGCAGGTGCCGCCGGTCGCCGGTGACGTGCGCGTGGTCGTTGAACGCCAGCAGCGACAGGCCGGAACCACCCGCCACCACCGAGGTGATCCCGACGTTCACGGCGGCCCGGTTCAGCGCCACCACACCCCCGTCCCGGGCGCCCAGCAGGCCGGCCACCACAGCGGCGATCACCCCGGCGGAGCTGACGACGACCGCGTCACGCCCCCGGGGCAGGCCGGCGGCCAGCCCGCCGACGGCCGCGAGGGCCCCGCTGGAGAAGGCCGGCCAGCCGTCGGCGTCACCGGCGGCGATCCAGGACCGCAGCGCGCTGTCGAGCAGCCGCTGCACCTGCCGCGACCCCGAGTCGCCGACCGCTCCCACGTCCCCCGGGTAGCGCTTCAACAGGTCGAGGTGGTCGTACTCGTCGAGGCGGGGGTCGACCTGCTCGGGGGCTGCCCAGCCGGCCGCCGCTGCCAGCAGCGCCGCGGTGTCCCGCTGCCGGCGCAGGGTGCCGGAGACGACCACCGGGTCGCGCAGGTCGCGCCGGCGCAGCTCCTCCCCCACGCAGCCGGCCTGCTCGCGACCGAGCTCGCTGAGCACGTCGTAGTCCTCGGCGCCGAAGGAGGCCTGCCCGTGGCGGACGAGGCAGATCAGCGGCATCCGGCCAGCCGTTCCGCGCGCTGGAGCAGGACGGCGGCGGCGATGCCGAAGTGCGCGAAGCGCGGGTTGGTCGTGTGCCCGGAGCGGTACCGCGCCCAGATCTGCTGGATGATCACCGCGAGCCGGAACAGCCCGAACACCTCGTAGAAGGTCCAGTTCGCCGGCTGCAGCCCGGTCCGGGCCAGGTACCGCTCGACGAGCCGCTCACGGGTCGGCATCCCGGGCAGGGTGCTCGGCTGCGTGGCGACCAGCCCGAACTCCTCGTCGTCGTCGGCCGTCACCCAGTAGGCCAGGGAGGCACCGAGGTCCATGAGGGGGTCGCCGACGGTGGCCATCTCCCAGTCGAGGACGCCGGTGATGCGCGGCGTGCCGGAGAGGTCGAGCACCAGGTTGTCCAGCTTCCAGTCCCCGTGCAGCAGACTGGCCCGCACGTCCTGCGGCTGGTGCGCCGCGAGCCAGGCCATCAGCTCCTCGGCCGGCGGTACGTCGTCGGTGAGCGCGTCCCGGAACCGCCGCGACCAGCCCTCGACCTGCCGGCGGACGTAGCCGGGGCCCCTTCCCAGGTCGGCCAGGCCGGCCTGGTCCACGTCGATGGAGTGCAGGTCGGCCAGGGTGTCGTAGGCGGTCTCCCCCAGCACCCGCGCCTGCTCCGGCGAGATCTCCACGCCCTCGGGGAGCTTCCGCCCCAGCACGACGCCGCGCAGCCGCTCCATCACGTAGAAGTCGCTGCCGATCACCGCCGGGTCCTGGCAGAAGGCGTGGATCTCGGCGACGACGTCCAGGTGCGGGCGCAGCCGCTGCTGCACCCGCACCTCGCGGCCCATGTCGTGCGCCGAGGCGGCCTTGTGCCCGTGCGGCGGCCGGCGCAGGACGAGCTCCAGGTCGCCGTAGTCGAGGAGGTAGGTGAGGTTGCTGGCCCCGCCGGAGAACTGCCGGACGGCGGGCGCGGAGCGCCCCTCGACCACCGGCACGCGGGGCCTCAGCCAGGCGTGCACGGCATCGACGTCGAAGGCGTCCTCGGGGCGGACATCGCGCAGACCGCTCGTGTTCTCGCTCATCGCACCCATCCCACCACGGCCGCGGCGGCGGCCGTCCGGGGCGCCGCCGCCGCGGGTCGGCCGAGCCCGGGGCTGGTAGCGTCCCGGGCGGGTCGAAGCTCCGGCCCGAGCAGCGCCGTCACGGGCGCCGCGGCGCCCCGGAGCTCCCCGTTCCAGGCACCGGGGGCCCGGGTGGGAGTTCCCCATGGGTCCGCACGACATCGCACTCCCCGCCCCCGAGGGTGGCCCGTTCCTCCTGTCGGTCGACCCGTCCGCGGCCCGGGTGACGGTCCACGGGGAGCTGGACCGGGAGCACGCGCACCACGTCCTCGATGCCCTGGCGACGCTGTCCGTCGCGGACGGCACCCGCTGGACGCTCGACGCGGGCGGAGTGACCTTCTGCGACGCCGAGGGCCTGCGCGTGCTGCTGTCCGCACACTGCCTGGCGCGCGGTCGCGGCGCCCAGCTGGAGGTGCTGCCCAGCCCGTGCGTCCACCGGCTGGTGATCCTGGTGGGGCTCGACCAGTTGCTGGAGACGCCTCCTCCGCCACCGGCCGTCAGCGCCGACGTGGCGGAGACCCGGCGCACCCGCCGCTCGCTGGCCGCGGTGCGCGACCCCAACCGCCGGCGGTCGACCCCGGACCGGACGCCGTTCGTCAGCTGACCGGTGCGCCGCGGGTGGGCACACCGGGACCGTCACTGGACCGGCGCCTCCGGTGGCGGCAGCCGGTGCACGAGCCGCTCGTCGACCGACACGACACCGGCGACGCCGGTGAGCTCCCGGACGCTGCCGGGCGGCACGGAGCCGGTGATGATCCCGAGCCCGTCGAGCACCTGGTCCACCCGCATGCCGCGCGCCCGCAGCCCACGCACCACGCCGTCGAGCGCGGACAGGTGCCCGTCGTCCACGGTCACGCTGACCTGGGTCATGGCGCGCAGAGTACGCGGCGGCGACTCAGCGGGGGGCGACGGCGAGACCGCTACCGGCATCGGCCGAGGGCTGGAGCAGCCGTTCGCTCTCCTGCAGCAGGGTGGCCCACAGCTCCAGGCCGCGCCGGCCGGTGGCCTCCGCCCACAGAGCGGCGACGCCGGCGACGTGCGGCGCGGCCATGCTGGTGCCGCTGATCGTCCGGTAGCGCTCGGGCATGGGCCAGGCCGAGTACACGTCCACACCGGGACCGGCGACGTCCACCTGCCCGCCGCGGCCGGGCA
Organism: Blastococcus sp. SYSU DS0828; assembly: GCF_054050975.1. Classification (NCBI taxonomy): domain Bacteria; kingdom Bacillati; phylum Actinomycetota; class Actinomycetes; order Geodermatophilales; family Geodermatophilaceae; genus Blastococcus; species Blastococcus sp. SYSU DS0828. The sequence goes on from NZ_JBJHAK010000027.1 coordinate 29,682, forward strand.
GGCTGCGCGCGGAGAAGTACGCCGTCTCCAGCGACCGGTCCACCGCTCCGACGGCCAGGATCTCGACGCTGTTGGCCGGGGCGCCGACGAAACCCGGGTCACCCGCCCGCCGGTCGGCATTGTTGCCCGCTGCCGCGATGACCAGCGAGCCCCGCTGGAGCGCGCGACGCCCCGCCGCCGAGTACGGCGGGTGGGCAGCCGCGACATCGGCCCCCAGCGACATGGAGACGACCGGGCAGCGGCTGGTCACCGCCCAGTTGATCCCGGCCAGGATGCCCGCGTCGGTGCCGCTGCCGTCGTCCCCCAGGACCTTGCCGGCGAAGACCTCGGCCGCGTGGGCGATGCCGTAGCGCGGCCCGGCGGGCGGCGTCGCCGGCCCGCAGGCGGTGCCGATGCAGTGCGTGCCGTGGCCGTGCCGGTCCTGGGCGTCCTCCCCGGCGACGAACGACCGGGCGATCACCGCCCGGCCGGCGAAGTCGGGGTGCGCGAGGTCGAAGCCGGTGTCCAGCACGGCCACCCGGATGCCGCGGCCGGAGTACGGGGAGACGTCGGCCCGCACGGCCTGCACCCCCCAGGTGGCCTGCGCGGTGTCCTCGAAGCGCGCGGCCGGCCCGGCGGGGCGCTCGTCCGCCGCGAGCAGCCGGCCCGCCAGGTCGGCCACCCCGTCCCGATAGCCCCGCGCGTAGCTGCCGGTGTCGGCGGGGAGCGCGTGGTGGACCAGCTCCGGCGACACGGAGAGGAACCGCCGGGCCGACGCGGCCTGCAGGTCGTCCAGCCGGGCGGGGCCGGCGACGACGGCGATGCCGAGCGCCGCGAAGACGGTGGCGCCCGCCTCGCGGAGGGTCTCCGGCGGCACGTCGCCGTCGGCGAAGTCCCGGGAGTCGGCGACGTCGCGCACCCCGGCCCGCGCCCAGTCGACGGGGACGTCGTCCTCCGGCGCGTCGGCGAACACGACGACCTGCCGGCCGGTGGTCCGCGGCGGCGGCAGGGCCGCCCCGGGCCGCACGCTGCCCTGGTTTCCCGGATCGGTCACTGCGCCTCCCCCGTCGGGACGTCACGGGGCGGCCGGGTGGCACAGCGCCCGCTCCTCGATCACCGGCCGTCGCGACCGGTCGACCCAGCGTGGCGGGAGGGGGCGGACCGGGCAACCCGGGGAGCGCCCGCCGGTCAGCCCTGGACGACCGCCGGGTCCATCCACATGACCTCCCAGACGTTGCCGTCGGGGTCGGCGAAGCTGGCGCCGTACATCGCGCCGTGGTCCTGGGCGGGCAGCCAGGGCTTGCCACCGGCCGCGATCGCGTCGGCGACCAGCCGGTCGACCTCCTCGCGGCTGCCGGCGGACAGGCAGGTCAGCACGGAGGTCGCCTGCGCCGGGTCGCCGACCTCGCCGGTGACGAAGTCGGCGAACCGCTCGCGGGTCAGCAGCATGACGTGGATGTTCTCCTCGATCGCGTAGGAGACGCAGCGGTCGTCGGAGAACTGGTCGTTGCGCCGGAAACCGAGCGCTCCGTAGAAGGCGTCGGCGCGGTCGCGGTCGGCCACGGGCAGGTTCACGAAGATCATGCGCACGGTGAGCTCCTCCGGTTCGGGGCGGCCCGCCGTCGTCCGCGGCGGGCTCGTCAGCTAGGACGGGGCCGCCGCCGGGAACTCATCGGTGGGGATCCCGGCGCCCCACCCCCGGACCGCGCCTCACCCCGGGGCGGCGGCCGCCCCGGCCGGCCGGGGCCGGACCTCGCGCGGCCCCCCGATCTCGTGACCGTCCCCGCAGACCACCGCGACCCGCACCGGCGCGCCGCACTCGCGGTGCTCCAGCGCCAGCGGGGCCGGCCCGTCGGCGAGGTAGCGGTCGCCCCACTCCATGAGGGCCACCAGGGTCGGGTACAGGTCGCGCCCCTTGTCGGTGAGCCGGTACTCGTGCCGCTGGCGCTCACCCTCGGCCCGGTACGGCTCCCGGCTGAGCACCCCCTCGCGCACCAGGGTGGCCAGCCGGTCGGTCAGGACCGCCTTGGGCGCCCCCAGGGCCTGCTGGAGGTCGGCGAACCGGCGGACACCCAGGAACGCCTCCCGCAGGACGAGCAGGCTCCACTTCTCCCCCACCACGGCGAGCGTGCCGGCGACGGAGCAGCGGGACCGGTCGAACGAGGCGTCGCTCACAGTGTGAGCATAACCATGCTGGGTTCACTTGCCGAACTTCGCGTCGAGGAGCAGAGTTCGTGGTGCGAACCCAGGAGGCGGACGGTCTCCGGCCGGCCCGCCCGGCCCCCTGCAGCGCTCGCACCACCACCGCTGCTCCGGAAGGACCCGCCATGACCCGCCTCCGCACCGTCCTCGCCCGCCGGCACGCCGTCCGCGCGCACCTGCGCGACGAGCGGGCGCTGGCCCGGGCGCTCGCCACGGCCCCGACGCTCGAGTCCGCCCACGAGATCGCCGCGCTGGGCGCCCGCCGCTGATCACACCGGCGCTCCCGCCGTCGCGGGGGCGCCGCCGGTGCACGGCCCGGTGAGGTGGCGGTCGCGCGACCTCACCGGGCCGCCTGCCGTGCGCCACGGGATCAGCCGCGTACCTCCACCCGGCTCGCGTCGAGGTACGGCTCCCCCTCCCACCCGGCGTAGGCGTCATCGGGCAGATCGGTCCCCAGCTCTTCCTCCAACGCCACCAGCTCGAACTCCGCCGCCGGCTCGGCGGCCAGCGCCACGCGCTCGCCGGGCCGGAGGTCGGGCAACTCCTCGTCCGCGATGACCAGGATCGGCTCGACGTCGTCGCCGGTCAGGGTGAAGGCCACCGGCGAGACGATCCGCTCCACCTCGCCGAGGAGCGTGACCTCCAGGCCGTCGTAGGCCTCGAGGTCCTCGCGGAAGGCGGCGGTGTACTCGCCGTCGTACGGGTCCTCGAGGTCGTCGGAGGCCCGGACATCGACGTCGGCCGCCGTCGTGTCGTCCACGTCGTCCTCACCGCAGCCGCCGAGGACGCCCCCGGCGAGGGCGGCGGCCAGCAGGACGGTGGTCACGCGACGGCGGGACCCCAGGCCCCGGCGCATCACCGGGATCCCCCGTGCCGCGAGGCGGGATCGGCGGCGGGCGCCACGGAACTGGGCCAGCTGGTCGTCATGGCGGGTGTCCTCTCCGGCTCCGGTGCCGCCGCGGGGTTCCGCGGCGGAGCCTCCGGTTGCTGCCCCATGCGGCACGCGCCCTCCCCCGTGCGGGCCGTTCGTCACCGCATCGCAAAACGCTGCGGGCGCAGCGCCGTGCCGGTGTTGCAGGGACGTCACACGGACCTCCCGCGGCCGGGGGGTGCGGAGGTCGTGGCGACGGGCTCCGGATCGGGCGGTCCAGAAATCGGAGCCCGGGCCGCGCCGTCGGGGTGCCCCGAGGCGGACACTGCATGGTCGGAGGGTCAGGCCGGCCCCGGGACGTCCCACTCCCACCCGGCGTCCTCGACCAACCGGCGCAGGCGGGCGCGACGCCCGGCGGCCCGATCGACGGCCCCCTGCCACGCGTGCGCGTCGACGAGGGGCACGCCCGCCGCGGCCAGCCGGTCGGTGCACGGTGGTGGCGGCGGTCCCCCGTCGTCCGGGACCACGGGGTGGTCGCTGCCCGCCGTGGACAGGTACCGGTCGATCACCCGGCGCACCGGGGCGACCGCCGCCACGGGTGGGCGCACCGGCGCGGCGACCGCGGACTCGAGCAGGAGCAGCGCGTCGTCGAGCCGGGCGATCGCGAGCGGAGCGGCGGCCTCGGGGCGGCGGCTGCGGAAGAAGTGCAGCACCGGGTAGGCCAGGTGCTGCTCCGCGAGCGACGCCAGCTGCGCGGGCAGCTGGAGGAGCTGCTGGGTCAGCACGGGGCTGAACCGGTCGCCGTCCCAGCACCCGAGCACCATCTCCTCGGCGGTCCCGCCCTGCGCGTGCAGCTGGGTGGCCAGGGCGCGGCGGGAGACCACCGCCGACATCACCGAGAACAGGTAGGTGATGGCCAGGGTCATCAGCGCCAGCCCGCTGAATGCGGCGACGGCGGCGGCCACGCGCCAGGTCGGCGTGGTCGCGACGAAGTCACCGACCCCGAGCGTCGAGATCTCGGTGCCGGCGAAGTAGATGGTGTCCAGCACCGACGCCGGCCGGCGGGGATCGGCGTCCCCCACCGCCTCGGCGCCGAGGAACACCAGCGACCAGCCGGCCCAGAACAGCGTGACCCAGAGGACCACGGTGGTGACCATGAGCAGCGGCCCGGCTGCCGTGAGCTGCCTCGCCCGGCGCCCGTCGCTGCGCCGGTGCCGGCGCAGCAGCCGCCGCCACCCGCCGGTGAGCACCCGCCGGGTCAGCGGGCCGGCGCCCTCACCGATGGTGAGGGTCGTGGAGACCACGTCCCACGTCACCAGGGCGCTGACCAGCAGACCCGTGCCGACCGCGACGACGGACGCGCCGACGTTCACCGGCGACCGGCCGTCACGCCGAGGACCGGCCGGCTCCAGCCGGCCGGGCCGGAAACGGGCAGAGGGCGCTCCGTCCGCGGTGGCCGGGCGGACGGGGCCAGGGGAATCGGGAGCACGCTTCCTTCCTCACCGGCAGCACGGACGACCGGTTGTCCCGGTCGGGGTGACCAGCGGCGGGCCGGCCGACCCGGACGTCACGGAGTTGTCACCTTCGCGGCGCGGCAGCCGTGCTCCCCGCGAGCAGCACGGCCGGCTCCGTCACCCGGACGGGGCGGGGCGACTAGTTGCCCACCGCGCTGGGCAGACTGACCGGCATGTCCCGGTCGGTGCTGATCATCGAGGACGACCCCCGGATCCGGCGGATGCTGCAGATGACGCTGCAGCGCGAGGGCCTCGAGGTCACCGAGGCCGAGAGCGGCGAGGACGGGCTCGCACGGCTGGGCGAGCGGTCGTTCGACGTCATCCTGCTGGACCTGATGCTGCCCGGGAAGGACGGCTTCGAGGTGTGCCGCGAGATCCGGCGCTCCTCCAACACGCCCGTCATCATGGTCACGGCCCGGTCGGACAGCCACGACGTGGTCGCCGGCCTGGAGGCCGGTGCCGACGACTACGTCTCCAAGCCGTTCGTCGTCAAGGAGCTCTCCGCGCGCATCCGGGCCCTGGCCCGTCGTACCCGCGCCCCGGAACCGCGGGCACGGCTGACCGTCGGCGACGTGGAGATCTCGCCGGCGGAGGGCACGGTGGCACGGAACGGGCAGCTGCTGAACCTCACCCGCACGGAGTTCCGGCTCCTCTGCGAGCTCGCCGCCGAGCCCGGTCGGGTGCTCAGCCGCGAGGAGCTGCTCGAGCGCGTCTGGGGGTACGACTACTTCGGCGACTCCCGGCTGGTCGACGTCCACATCCGCCGGCTCCGGAAGAAGATCGAGCCCGACCCGGGGAACCCGACGCTGGTGACGACCGTCCGGGGCATGGGCTACCGGGTTCCCGGGTGACCGCCCTCGCCCCTCCTGAGCCCCCCGGGCGCACCCCGTGGGGCCCGCGCACCCTCCGGGCCCGGGCGACGGCGGCCTTCACCGCGGTGACCCTCGTGCTCTCCTCGGTCGTGGCGGTCGCGGTCTGGGTGGCGGTCTCGCAGTTCCTGCTCCTGCAGCGCGAGCGGGTCACGCTCGTGCAGACCGCCGACAACGCGGCCCAGGTCCAGCGCTCCCTGGCCACCGAGGGCCTGAGCGTCGCCCAGGTGCTCGCCCAGCTCCCGCGGGAGACGGGGTCGACGTCCCTGCTGGTCGACGCCGGTGCCTGGACCACCACGTCGTTGCTGGTGGGCCGCGACGACCTGCCGGAGGAGCTGCGCGCAGCGGCCGAGGCGGGTACGCCGGTCCGGCAGCGGATCGAGGTGCACGGCGAGACGGTGATGGCCGTCGCGGTGCCGCTCGCCGAGCTCGGATCCGCCTACATCGAGGTCTTCCCGCTGGTCGAGCTGGACAAGACCTACCGGGTGCTGGCCACCGTGCTGGCCGTGTCGGTGCTCGGCTCGGTGCCGCTCGCCCTGGTGGTCGGCTGGTGGGTCACCGGGCCGGCGCTGCGCCCGCTCGACCGCATCTCCGCCGCCGCGGCGGCCGTCGCCGCCGGGGCGCTCGACACCCGCATCGATCCGCAGGGCGACCCGTCGCTGGCGCCCATCGCCACCTCGTTCAACCAGACCGCCGAGGCGCTCGAGCAGCGGGTGCGCAGTGACGCCCGGTTCGCCGCCGACGTCAGCCACGAGCTCCGGAGCCCGCTGACCACGATGCTGGGGGCGCTGCACCTCGTCGAGGCCACCGCCGACCCCGCGGACGAGGAGCAGGCCGAGGCCCTGGGCCTCCTGCGCTCGGAGGTGGAGCGGTTCGAGCGCCTGGTCGCCGACCTGCTGGAGATCTCGCGCGCCGACGCCGGGAGCACCGACATCGCCGTCGAGCCCGTGCAGCTGTCCGCACTGGTCCGGGAGGTGGTCGGACGCCACCGGCTGGACGGCACGGTCACGGCGCTGCTGACCGTCGACCCCGACGCCGAGGAGGCGCTGGTGCACGCGGACAAGCGCCGGCTGGAACGCGTGCTGGGGAATCTCCTGGACAACGCCGACAAGCACGCCGGGGGCGTCACCGGGGTCGCGGTGACCCGCGCCGGCGACGTCCTCCGGGTGGCCGTCGACGACGCCGGTCCCGGCGTTCCCGAGGCCGAGCGCGACCGCATCTTCGAGCGGTTCGCCCGGGGGGCGGGCAGCGTCCGCACCCGCACGGAGGGAGCGGGCCTCGGCCTCGCCCTGGTCGCCCGGCACACACGGATGATGGGCGGCGCGGTGCACGTGGAGGGTCGTCCCGGCGGTGGGGCCCGGTTCGTCGTGGAGCTGCCCGTGGGAGCCGCCTCGTGAGAGCGCTCGCCGTCCTGCTCAGCGTGCTCGTGGCGCTGCTCACCGGTTGCGGCGTCGGGTCCCAGCCGCGGCCCGAACGCGTCGCCGTGCCCGCCGCGACGGTCGGCAGCCCGGCGCTGCCGACCGACGACGCCGGGCCGGAGGTCGTCGTCTACTTCGTGCACGGCGCCGAGCTGGCCCCGGTCCCGCGCGCGGCGCAGGCCGCGACCCCGGGGAGCATCCTGGCCCTGCTGGCGGCCGGCCCCACCCGGGCGGAGGTCATCGGCGGGCTGCGCACCGCACTGGCGCCGCAGTCCATCGCGGTGGACGAGGGCCTGCCCGGTGGCATGACGTCGGTGAGCGTGACCGAGGAGTTCGCCAGGATCACCGGCGGCAACCAGCTGCTCGCCGTCGCCCAGGTGGTCTGGACGCTGACCGAGCTGCCGGGCACCGGCCAGGTGCGTTTCCTGCTGGACGGCAGGCCGGTGGAGGTGCCCACCGACGGCGGGCTGTCCGACGGGCCGGTCGGCCGCGATCAGTACCGCTCGGTCGCCCCGTCCGGCAGCCCCGGTCCCTCCTCCCCTGCGACCCCCGGCGAGGACTGACCCCGTGAGCGACCTCCACCCCGTCCAGCGCCAGTGGCGGTGGATGCGCCGCGCCCTGTGGCCGATCCCGCTGCTGGCGGTCGTGCTCGCCGTCGGGCTCGGTATCGCGATGCCGTTCCTCGACGGTTTCCTCGGCACGGGCGGCCCGGCGTCACCCCTGGGCTTCGTGTTCGGCGGTGGCCCGGCGGCCGCCCGCGACCTGCTGGCCGCGATCGCCGGCTCGCTCATCTCGGTGACCGGTGTGATCTTCTCCCTCACCGTCGTGGCGCTGCAGCTGGGCAGCAGCCAGTATTCGCCGCGGCTGCTGCAGACCTTCGCCACCGACCGCGTCGTCCAGTTCACCCTCGCTCAGCTCACCGGCACCTTCGTCTACGCGCTCACCGTGCTGCGCACCGTCCGGACGGCGGAGGCCGCGGCCGGTGATAACTCGTTCGTCCCCCGGGTGTCGATCACGCTGGCGTTCCTGTTCGCCTTGGGCAGCGTCGTGGCCCTGGTCGTCTTCCTCGGGCACCTGGCGCGCACGCTGCGGGTCGAGACCATGCTGCGCGACGTGCACGACGAGGCGACCCGGGCGATCCGGGGCGTGGACGACGACCGGCTCGAGCACGACACCGGCATCCCCGACGGGCCGGGCTCGGTGATCGAGGCAACCGGGAGCGGCTTCGTCGTCGACCTGGACGTCGATCAGCTCGTGCGGGCGGCCCGGGACGCCGACGCCGTCATCGGCCTCTCCCCCCGCATGGGCGACGCCGTCGTCGCCGGCACACCGCTGGCCGAGGTGTGGTCACCGGCCGGAGATCCGGCCGGCGACCTGGACCCCCTGCGCGACGCGGTCAACCGCGGCGTGCGGCTGTCCTACGAGCGCACCCCCGACCAGGACGCGGCCTACAGCCTCCGCAAGATCGTCGACATCGCGGGCCGGGCCCTCTCCCCGGGCATCAACGACCCGACGACCGCCGTCCACGCCCTGTCCCACGTCTCCGCGCTGCTCGCCGACCTCCTCCCCTGCCGCAGCACCGTGCGGTCGTGGCGCGACGACGACGGCACGGTGCGGCTGCTCGTGCCGCGGTGGACCGCCCAGGAACTGCTCACCGTCGGCCTGGAGGAGCCCCTGCAGTACGCGTCGGGGCAGCCGGCCGTCCTGCGCCGGATCGCCGGCCTGCTGCAGGAGGTCGCGTGGCGGGTGCGCGGGGAGGACCTCGACGACGCCCTGCGCGCACTGCTCGACCGGTGCGTGGACTCGGCGCTGGAGAGCACCGCGATCGACAGCCGGGAGACGAACGCCTGGCGGTCGGCCGTCGAGGACGCGCTGGAGGGGCGCTGGTCGCCGGCCCGGCGGCTCAGCCCCCGACCGGGGCCGCCGGGTGGGCCGACCGGGTGACCGCCGGGTCGAGCGGCGTCTCCCACGCCGTGGCCGCCCGCCCGGCGCTGCGGCGCACGACGCCGCGGTGTCCCGTCAGGCCTGGGCAGCGCGGGATATCTCGTCGGCCCCCGCGATCCCCCCGAGGGCGGAGCCGCTGCCGTACTTCTTCGCCGGGATGACGCTCATCGAGCCGTCGCTCTCCAGCACGACCGCGGCCACGTCGGACAGGTCACCGGACCCCGAGGAGCGGACGGCCTGCCGGATCTCGTCGATGCCGACCCGTGACTCCCGCATCTGGTCCGGCAGCGGCTGCCCGTTGCGCAGCACCAGCGTCGGCCGGGAGGTGACCACGCCTCGGAGGGCCGGCCAGCGCACCGTCAGCCAGGCGACCACGAGCTGCAGCAGGGCGAGCAGCCCGAGCGCGACCGCACCCTCGGTCCAGGCGACGTCGCTGCTGAGCAGGATGGTGGCCAGCGTGGAGCCCAGCGCCACGGTGACCACCAGGTCGAAGGCGTTGAGCTTGGTCAGCGTCCGTTTCCCGCTGAACCGCAGGACCACCACCACGGTGACGTACGCCGCTGATCCCACCAGCAGCACTCGGAGGACACCGGACCATTCGTCGAACCACATGGGGTCCCCCTACCCCGCAGACCCCTGCGACGACTCAGCGCTCTGCGCACCGGCGTCCCGCTGCCCGCCGGTGGCGCCGCGGTACAGCCGCCGGCCGAGCGTGGCGGTCAGCCCGTGGGCGAGCGTGCTGGCCGCGACCACCAGCGAACCGGCCGCCAGCACGACCGGGTCGATCGCGAGCCGCTCCGACTCCAGCGTCAGGTAGAACAGGGCGGAGATCCCGATGGGACCGAACCAGCCCAGGTAGGCGGCGTCCGGCGGCGCCAGGCCCAGCCCACGGCGCAGCAGGTAGATCACCGGTGGCCGGCGCAGCAGCAGGATCAGCGCCGCGAAGAGCACCCCGGACCAGCCCAGTTCCCGCCACTGCGCCCACGGCAGCAGCGCACCGAACGCCACGAAGAGCGGGAGGACGACGAACCGGTTCACCGCCTCGTCGATCCGGACGTCCGCCACCCGCTCCCGTCCCGTGCTCACCGCGTTGAAGGCGAGACCACAGACGAAGACGGCCAGGATCCCGTCGATGTGGATCAGGCCCCCGATGCCCAGGACGGCGAGGGCCAGCACCACCGTGAACACCAGTTCGGGGCCGGGGTCGGTGGCCCCGTGGTCGGCCCCCGCGCGCAGCGCCCGGCCGCCCAGCCAGCCGAGCAGGGCGCCGAGCAGGACGGCGCCGGCGACCTGCCAGAGCGACTCGAGCAGCGCCTCCCCCAACGAGAGGGGGCCGGCGAGCGCGACCGCCACCAGGACCAGCGGCAGGGCCAGGCCGTCGTTGGCACCGGACTCCAGGGAGAGCACCTGCCGGTCGCGCCCGGGCAGGTCCTCCTCCGCGGGTTTGCCGGTCACCACGTTGGAGGCCAGCACCGGGTCGGTCGGCGCCAGCGCGGCACCCAGCAGCGCGGCGACCCCGAGCCCGAGGCCCAAGGTGGCCGCGGCCAGCCCGGTGCTGACCAGGGCCATCACCGGCATCACCACGGCCAGCAGCAGCAGGACCGGCCGCCAGCGGGCCCGTGCCTCACGGGCCGGGTAGCGGAGCGCCACCGACATGACCGAGACGGCGAGCAGCATCCGGGTGGCGGTGTGCAGCCAGCCGTGGTCCTCGAGCAGGTCCGGCAGCGGCAGGAGGCCGAGCACGGCGGGGCCGAGGACGACGCCGATCGCGAGCGCCAGGAGCGGTTCGCTGATCGGCAGCCGGCGGATGCGGTCCGACCAGGCGGCGGCGACGAGCGCGAGTGCGCCCGCCGCCGCCAGCAGGACGTCGACGGTCACCGGGAACCCCCGGGAGAGGTGCGCGTCGCCCGCATGGTGGTCAGCCCAGGCTGGCGATGAGCTCCCGGCACGCCGTCTCGCAGCGGCGGCACGCCTCGGCGCAGACCCGGCAGTGCTCGTGCATCTCGGCGTGGCTCGCGCACTCGTCACCGCAGGCCTTGCACGCGGCAGCGCAGGCCTCGAGCACGGCCCGGGTCAGGTTGGCGTCGTAGCCGGTGTGCCGGGAGAGCACCCGGCCGGTGGTGTCGCAGATGTCGGCGCAGTCGGTGTTGCTGCGGATGCACTTCGTGAGCTCGGCGACGGAGTCCTCGCTCAGGCAGGCGTCGGCGCACGCGGTGCAGGCCTGGGCGCACTCGAAGCAGGCCTCGATGCACTCCAGGAGCTTCTGCTTGTCCACCCCGCCGAGGTCCTTGGGGTACGTGTCGAGCATCTGGGCGGCGACGGTCACGTCGGCCTCCTTCGCTGGGTCGTCGGCCCGGGCCGCGGTCGCGCCCCGGGGGCTCTCGCCGGCGGGAGCCCTACCCGCGCCCCGACGCCGGGCACACGTGCCGCCCGTGACGATCCCGTGACGGACCCGCTGGTGGGACCCGCGAACCCCCCGGCCGGCCGGTCAGCCGCGTTCGGCGGGCTCGCCCTCCGGCGCCGTCTCCGAGGTGTCGCGCAGGAAGAGGTACCAGTAGGACGTCGCCACGAAGATGACCGCACCGACCAGGTTGCCCGCCCCGGCCAGCAGCCAGTTCAGCGCCGTGTCGTCCCAGCCGACATCGGGGACGCCGGCGAAGATCGCCGCGGGCAGGAAGAACATGTTCGCCACGACGTGGTCGAACCCCATCGCCACGAAGGCCATGATCGGGAAGAAGATCGCCAGGATCTTGCCCGACACCGACGTCGCCGCCAGCGACATCCACACCGCGAGGCAGACCAGCCAGTTGCAGCCCACCGCGCGCAGGAAGGTCTGCCACGGCGACTCCCCCAGCGCCTTCCCCTCGGCGATGGAGGCGAGGCGTTCGTAAGTCAGCCCGGCGGTCCCGACGGCGTCGGCGTCCCCGATCACGCCGGTCTCGACGGCGAGGAAGAAGGCGACGAACAGCGCGCCCAGCAGGTTGCCGAACAGGACGAGCGTGAGGTTGCGGACCACGTCGGTCACGGCGAGCTTGCCGTGCATGGCGCCCATCGGCACCAGCAGCATGTTCCCGGTGGCCAGGTCGGAGCCGGCGATCAGCACCAGCACGAGGCCGAGGGTGAAGGTGGCGCCGGTGAACAGGGTCGGCAGCGTGCCCCACGTCTCTGGGTCCAGGCCCGCGGAGACGGTGATCGCCACCAGGCCGCCGAAGGCGATGTAGGCCCCGGCGAGGAAGGCGCTGACCAGCACCCGGTCCCAGGTGCGGCCCACCTTCTTGGCGCCCATCGCGGTGGCGACCTGGGCCATCTCCTTCGGTTCACGTGCCGCCATCGTCACCCTCCGGTCGGTGGTCGCCGCTGAGGGCAGCCTCCCGCCCGGCAGGAGCCGCGGCAACCCGGGTCGCCGGGCCGCGGCAGGTCGGAGCAGCCGCTGCCGACCCGGATCGTTCAGCGCAGCCGTACGGGCCCGGCGTCGATCGGGGTGCGGAACAGGACGTAGGGCCTGCGTCGCTGGTCCTCACCACCGCGGTACGTGGACTGCCGGTGGAGCTGGTTGGCCGTCACGTAGAGGTGGCCGTCGGCGGCCACGCTCAGGGTGTCGGGCCACAGCAGCCGCGGGTCGTGCACCACGGTCTCCCACGACCCGTCGGGCAGCCGGCGGTGGATCGCGTCGTGCTCCCCGTCGGTGACGTAGAGCCGCCCCGCGTCGTCGGTCTCCAGGCCGTCGCTCACGCAGCCCTTGTCCCCCTCGTCCCGCACCGTGGCGGCCACCGCGTCGTCGTCCCGGCCACGGTCGACCAGGGCGTCCACCGCGACGCTGTACCAGCTGCGGCCGGCGAGCGGGCAGTAGTACAGCCGGCTGCCGTCGGCGGCGAGGGCGATGCCGTCGGCGCCCATCGTGACCGGTGAGACCTCGCCGTCGGGCGAGCGCTCGGCGAACCCGACGCCCTCGACCACCATCCGCAGCTGCGGCGGGGTGCCGGCCTTCGTCGTCGGGTGCTCGTGCAGCCGCCGCCAGCTCTCCCCGGACGCCAGGTCGACGACGACGATGCCGTTCGGGCCCTGGTCCGAGGAGTCGGTGATGAACGCGTACCCCGCCTCGCCCCGGTGCAGGTCGAACCGCACGTCGTTGAGGTACGTCGTCGGCAGCGCCACGTCGGTCGGGAAGAGGATCACCCGCTCGACGGTGTCGCTGGTCAGGTCGACGCAGACCAGTTTCGGCCCCCCGTGCTCGGTGGGCCGGAACATCGGGCTGCCGGTGTCCAGCAGCCACAGCCGGTCGGCCGGGTCGACGACGACGCTCTGCACCGAGACCAGGCGCTCGGGGTCGGCGTCGGAGCGGTTGTCGTTGAGCTCCTGCGACGGGTAGGCGACCGCCTGCCCGTCGCGGAGCTCGCCCACGGTGAACCCGACGTCGTCACCCCACTTCGGGTAGCAGACGAAGATCCGCCCGCCGTGCGAGACGGTGACGCCGGTGGGCATGGCGTCGTGGAAGAGGTGCACGACCTCCAGCTCGCCGACCGGCTCGTCGACCGCCAGCCGCAGCGCCGCCGTCGTCACGCCGTCCCGCCGCTGGTGGGTACCGCCCCCACCGCCGGCCGGGCCGCCCCGAAGGCGCGGACGAAGTGCCGCGCGGCCTCCTGCTGGGCCTGCTCGGCCTTGTCCAGCACGGCGGCGGCGCCGAAGAACTCGTGCATGACGCCCTGGTAGTGGCGGTGCGTGGTCGGCACGCCGGCGGCCTCCAGGTTCTGCGCGAACTGCTGTCCCTGGCTGCGCAGCACGTCCCGCTCGGCCGTGATCACCAGCGTCGGCGGCATCAGCGCGAGCTCGTCGCGGCCCCACCCCAGCAGGTCGACCCGCGGGTCCTTCGCCCCGTCGGGCTTCCCCTCGAACGCGTGCATCGCCATCCAGGAGAGCAGCGGCCGGTCCAGCGGCCGCGCGTCGGCGGCGTCCACCATCGACTCACCGACCTGCTCGCCGGTGGTCAGCGGGTAGACGCAGACCGCCGCCGTCGGCACCGGCTCGCCTGCCCGGGCGAGCTGGAGGACGGTGGCAGCGGCCATCGTGCCGCCGACCGACTCCCCGCCGATGCCGATCCGGGTCGCATCGCCGCCGAGTTCGGCGGCGTGCTGCACCACCCACCGGTAGGCAGCCAGGACGTCGTCGTGCGCCGCGGGGAAGACCGCCTCGGGCGCCCGCCGGTAGTCCGGGCTGACCACCATCGCGCGGGCCTTGTTGGCGAGACCTCGGCAGGAGGCGTCGTAGGTGTCGATGTCGAACAGCACCCAGCCGCCGCCGTGGATCCACATGATCACGGGCAGGGGCTCGCTGCCGGAGTCGACGGGCTTGTAGACCCGCATGCGCTGCTGCCCGCCGGCGGCGTCGGGGATCACGATGTCCTCCACCGACCCGACCGGCTCCGGGCCCTCGAGGCCGTTGTCGGCCATGACCTTCGCGACCGCGTCGTCGGGGCCGGGCTGGGAGCGGGCCTGGTCGGGCTCGAGGATCTCGAACGGCAGCGGGCCGAGGGAGGAGTGCGCGTCGACGATCGCCTGGGCCTGCGGGTCGAGCAGGCCGGAGGCGTCGGTGGCCATCTCCTTCTGCTTGCCCGAGAGCAGGTCCCGGACGTGGTCCAGCGGCTTGGCGAGCATGCCGGCGATGCGCTCGGCGATGCCCTCGTCGGGGGCGTGCGGATGCGGCCGGGTGGGCGCCATCCGCTTGGCGGCCAGGAACTCCTCGCCCAGCTGCGCCATGCGCTCCGGGCCGGCCTTGCGGCGGAACTCCGGCAGCTCCTCGTCCTCCTCGTCGTGCACGTGGTGGCGGACGACGCCCATCAGCTTCGCCAGCGCCTGCTCGAACTCGTCCTCGCCGGGCTCGGTGCGGCCGAGGACGACGAGCAGCTCCTTGATCTCCTGGTGCTCGTGCTCGGCGTCGTCGTGCTCGTCGGTCATGCCCAGCTCGGGCCAGATCGGGTAGAGCACGGTCTCCTCGGCGAAGGCGTGCAGCGCCAGCTCGAAGGAGATCTGGTCGACCAGCACCCGGCGGTTGCCGCGGCCGGCCTCCAGGTGCTGGAACTGCCGCTCGACCACCGCGTGGTCGTCGGCGATGAGGTGGTCGATGTCGCCGGGCAGGGTCGGGTAGTCCAGGGCCACGGGGGCCTCCCACGTCTCTCCGTCATGTGCAACCGGTCGTACCGGCTCCTACCCGTGGCCGGTTGCGGGCACGCGTGCCGACGGGTCTTCCTGACCGCCGGCGCCGGGCCCGCCCGTGGCGGTCCCGGCCCGGAGCGGCACCGGCACGGTCTGCAGATCGGCCGCGACGACGACGTCCCCGCCGAACACCGCCCCGGCCTCGTCGGCGAAGCGGCGCGGGTCGTCGTACCGCTGGGAGAAGTGGGTCAGCACGAGCGTCCGCACCCCGCAGTCGGCGGCCACGGTGGCGGCCTGGCGGGCGGTGAGGTGGCCGTACTCGCGGGCCAGCCGCGCGTCGGCGTCGAGGAAGGTGGACTCGATGACCAGGAGGTCGGCGCCCTCGGCCAGCCCCCAGACGGCGTCGCACAGCCGGGTGTCCATCACGAACGCGAACCGCTGCCCCGGCCGCGGCGCGCTGACCTCCTCGAGGCGCACCACCCGGCCGTTCCGCGCCAGCGAGCCGAGCCGCTGCAGCCGGCCCACGTCGGGGCCGGTGATGCCGTGCCGGGCGAGCCGGTCGGGCAGCATCCGGCGCCCGTCGGGCTCCGCCAGACGGTAGCCGTAGGTCTCGACCGGGTGGTCCAGCCGCCGGGCGACGAGCGTCCCGAAGCCGCCGGCCGCGACCGTCCCGTCGCCGGCCACGGGCAGCTCGGGGACATCGAGCACGTCGTGGAACACCGAGGCACGGCGCAGCCGGTCGAACCACGGCCGGCCGCCGGCCGGGAAGTGCACCGGGACCGGGTGCGCCACCCGGTCCAGGTTCATGCGCTGCAGCACGCCGGGGAGACCCAGGCAGTGGTCACCGTGGAAGTGCGAGACGCAGATGCGGGTGATCGCGCTGCTGGGCACCCCGGCGAGGAGCAGTTGCCGCTGCGTGCCCTCGCCGGGGTCGAACAGGAGACCCTCGCCGTCCCAGCGCAGCAGGTAGCCGTTGTGGTTGCGGTCGCGGGTCGGCGCCTGGCTCGAGGTGCCGAGGACGACGAGTTCACGCGCCGACACCGCGACTCCTCAGGACGGGTCGGCCGGCTCCTGGCCCATCGCCTCGTCGACGGAGGTCTCCCCGCCGGTGCGGCCGCCGCCGGGGCGGGCCGGGTCGTCACCCACGCTGGCGTGCGAACCCTCGTCGGTCGGCTCGGCCTGTCCCTGGGTCTTCGGGTCGGTCATCCCACGCTCCTTCCGTCGGTCCGGCGTCCGTGCTCCCATCGTGGCGGCGAACCGGCCCCGCCGCGATCCGGGACCGGCGGCGGCCCTCAGGACTGCCGCTGCAGCACGAAGTCGTAGCGCGACTCCAGCCACGGCACGTCGATCGAGCCGCCGTCGGGGGTGGCGCCCGGTTCCCGCTCCTCGAACGCCGTCACCAGCTCCTGCTTGGTCCCGAAGACGACGTCGCTGTCCAGGTACGGCGCACCCTCCTGGAACAGGTGGGTGATCAGCGGCTCGAAGCCCGGCACGTTGATCAGGAAGTGGATGTGCGCCGGCCGGAAGTGGCTGATGTCGGTCCGGGCGACCAGGTCGCCGACCGGGCCGTCCATGGGGATCGTGTAGCCCAGCGGCGCGATGGTGCGCACGCAGTACTCGCCGTTCTCCCCGGTCGTGTACTTCGCGCGCAGCCGGGCCTCGTCGACGTCGGGGAGCTGCGACTCGTAGGCGCCCTCGGTGTCGGCCTGCCACACGTCCAGGACCGCGCCGGCCACCGGCGCGCCGTCGAGGTCGGTCACCCGGCCGTGCAGGAACAGCGGCGTCCCGGGCAGGCCCTCGGACATGTCCTCGGCGTACCCGAGCTCGGGCGAGCCCTCGATGTGGAAGGGCCCCAGGACGGTGGCCGGGGTCGCGCGCGGGTCGAGGCGGTGGTTCATCTGGACGACCAGCATCGACAGCCCCACGACGTCGGAGGCGAGGATGAACTCCTCGCGCTTCTCGGTGCTGATCTTGCCGGTGGCGGTCAGCCACTGCACGGCGGCCATCCACTCGTCCTCGGTGAGCCGCACCTCGCGGGCGAAGTCGTGCAGGTGGCGCACGAGCGCCGTCATGACCTCGGCCAGCCGCGGGTCGCGGGCGGTGGCCCAGCGCTCGACGGCGAGGTCGGTGATGTTCTCCTCGGTGACCAGCTGCACGGTGTCCTCCTGCCGTCCGCGCGGCCGGGGCACCGGCCGCGCAACCTCGACCCCCGCGGCTCCCGCGGGGGCATGCTCGTTCAGGGCGTCAGCACGAGCCGGACGCCGGGGTCGCCGGTCGCCTGCCGCTGCCACGCGGCGGCGACGTCCGCGAGCGGCACCTGCTCGTGGGCGACGGACAGCCGGCCCGCCGCCGCCTCCCGGGCGATGGCGGTGACCGCCTCCGCACGCTCGGCCGGGGTCAGCGCGTTGTTCGTGTAGCCGAGCACGGACGCCGACTTCCCCCGCAGCACCGCCGAGGAGAACTCCGCGGTGTCCCCGGAGGCGCCACCCAGGTTCACCAGCCGCCCGCCGGCGGAGAGCGCCCGGGAGGCCGCGGTGGCCGCCGGACCGAAGACGGGGTCGACGACGAGGTCCAGCCGCCCACCGGCCGCGTCGGCGAACCGGGCGGCGAGCGTGTCGACGTCGGCATCGAGGGCCACCACCGCGTCGGCGCCGGCGGCGAGCGCCCGCTCGCGGGCCGCCGCGGACCGGGCCGCCGCCACCACCCGCCCGGCACCGAGCAGCCGGGCCGCGCCGACCGCCGCCTGCCCGACGGCCCCGCCGGCGCCGAGCACGAGCACGTGCTCGCCCGGGCGCAGGTCCCCGCGCCAGGTGAGCGACATCCAGGCGGCCACGGCGGAGAGCCCCAGCGCGGCCAGCGCGGCGTCCGGGACGTCGGCGTCCACCGGAACCAGGTCGCCGGCCGCCACGGCGCAGCGCTCCGCGAGGCTGCCGTCGCCGGGCGCCATGCCCGCGGCGGTGCTGAACCAGACCCGGGTGCCGGGGACGGCGCCGGGCCCGTCCTCGACCACGCCCATGCCCTGCACCCCGGGCACGTAGGGCACCGCGGGCCGCCCGAAGTAGGAGGTGCCCGACGCGCAGAGCAGGTCGAGCGGGACCAGGGGCGCCGCGGTCACGCGGACCACGGTGCTGTCGGCCCCGGGCACCGGGTCGGGGTGCTCGCGCAGCTGCGGGGCCTCCCCCGGGGCGTGCAGGACGGCGGCGCGCACGGCCGGCCCCCTCAGGCCCGCGGCCCGGCGCCGGGCAGCGGCGCGGGGACGAACGGGTCGGGGTCGACCGGCCGGTTGTTGAGGTCGACCGAGAGGAAGACGTCGTTGGCCACCGGGTGCCGGAGCTCCTCGGCGAGCTGCCCGATCAGCCCGGCGGTGCGGGCCAGGAGCGCGAACCCGCGCAGCAGCTCCATCGGCAGCCCCAGGTCGGCCAGGGCCGCGCCGCAGACGCCGGCGCCGTTGAGCGGGAGCCGCTTGCCGAGCACCTGCTCGTGGGTGCGGCCGATGGCGGCGAACAGGGAGAGGTGCGGGCCGACGAGCCCTTCCTCGGCCGCGATCTCGAACAGCCGCGGGGTGCGCGGATCGCCCTGCTTGTGCACGTGGTGCCCCAGCCCGGGGACGAACCGGCCGGCCGCGCGCTGCGCGGTCACGGTCTCCAGGGCGAGCGCGTCCCAGCCGGCGTCGTCGGTGGGCAGGTCGCCGTCCACGGCGGTGAGGACGCCGTGCAGGAAGCGGCCGCAGTCCTCGGTGACGCCGAGGAACCGGGACCCGCCGCCGAGCAGCCCGGCGGCCAGGGCGCCCTGGATCGAGTCCGGTGCCGAGAGGTAGGTGAGCCGGGTGACGATCGCGGTGGGCGTGAACCCGTGATCGGCCAGCGCGGCGAGCACGGACTCGAACACGCGGGTCTCCCCCGGTGTGGGACGCCGCTGGGTGGCCAGCCAGAAGGCCAGCTCCCCGAAGCCCACGGTGCCCATGACGTCACGGGCCAGGTCGGTGCCCAGGAGGGTGATCGACTCGAGGCTGGAGGCGCCCAGCGCGGTCGGGTACGTGGGGCGCTCGTCGGTCACCGGGACTCCTCGGGCGCGGCCAGCCAGCGCCGGATCTCCGTGCCGTGCTCGTCCAGGCCCGGCGGGGGCAGCCGGTAGGCCGGCGGCGTCGCGGAGAAGGTGATCGGGTTGCGCACCGAGGGCACGGCGGCCGCGCCCTCGCCCACCCGGACGACCGGGTCGAGGCCGACCTCCTGGGCGAACGCCACCCCCTGGTCGATCGTGTTGATGGGTCCGCAGGGCACGCCCGCGCCGATGATGTCGCGGAACCACTCCTGCTTGCTCCGGGTGCGCAGCCGCTCGACCAGCAGCGGGCGCAGCTCGTCGCGGTTGGCGGTGCGGTCCTCGTTGCGGCTGAACCGGGGGTCGTCGGCGAGCTCCGGCACGCCGAGGACCTCCACCAGCCGGCGGAACTGGCCGTTGTTGCCGGCCGTGATGATCAGGTCGCCGTCGGCGCACGGCAGGGGCTCGTACGGGAACAGGCTCGGGTGGCTGTTGCCCATCCGGAAGGGCACCACGTTCCCGGCCACGTAGGCGCTCGTCTGGTTGACCAGGCCCGACAGCGCCGAGGAGAGCAGGTTGACCTCGATGTGCTGTCCCTCGCCGGTGGCGTGCCGGTGGTTGAGCGCCGACAGGACGCCGATCGTGGCGTGCAGGCCGGCCATGACGTCGAAGAGCGCGACCCCGGCCCGGTACGGCGAGCCGTCCGGGTCGCCGGTGAGGCTCATGAAGCCCGAGATCGCCTGGACGATGAGGTCGTAGCCCGGCAGCGACGCTCCCTCCGGGGCGCTGCCGAAGCCGCTGATCGAGGCGTAGAGCACGCCCGGGTTGGTCGCGGAGACCGTGTCGTAGTCCAGTCCGAAGCGCGCCAGGCCACCGGGCTTGAAGTTCTCCACCAGCACGTCGGCCCGGCGCGCGAGCTCCCGCGCGGCCTCGGCGTCCGCGGGGTCCTTGAGGTCGAGGGCGACCGAGCGCTTGTTGCGGTTCGCGCCCATGTAGTACGTCGACACGCCGTCCCGGACCGGCGGCTGCCAGGTGCGGGTGTCGTCGCCGTGCGGGCCCTCCACCTTGACCACCTCCGCGCCCAGGTCGGCCAGCAGCATGGTGGAGTACGGGCCGGCCAGGATGCGGGAGAAGTCCGCCACCAGCAGCCCGGCCAGGGGCCCCGCAGCCGGCGCCCCGGGGACCTCCGCGGCCGCAGTGTCAGCGCTCATCCGGGATGCACTCTCCTCGTCGCAGGCCTTGCCGGACACTCGTCCGCGTTCGACGCTCGCAGTCTCCGACGGCTCGCTGCGGGCTGTCAACCGGGGTCCAGCCGCTGCACGCCGAACTGCGCAGCCCGGTTGACAGCATCCGACGAGCGGGAGATGGTGACCCACGTCGCACAGGCCGTCCGTCTAGCGGACGCCGGTCCGGCGACGCGACGACGACGTCCAGGAGGAGACGATGACCCACTCCGAGCCCGCTCCGGCGGCCGGCCGGCCGGTGGTCCTGCGCGGCGGGACCGTCCTGACGATGGACGAGACCTGCACCGTCCTGCCCGAGGCGGACGTGCTGGTCGTGGACGACCGCATCGCCGCGGTCGGGCCGGCGCTCGAGGTACCCGAGGGGACGCAGGAGATCGACGCCCGGGGCGGCATCGTGATGCCGGGCATGATCGACACCCACCGGCACATGTGGCAGACCGCGATGCGCGGCTACGGCGCCGACTGGACGCTGACCCAGTACTTCGTCTGGTACTACCTCGAGCACGGGAAGAAGTTCCGCCCCCAGGACGTCGCGGCGGGCAACCGGCTCTCGGCGCTGGAGGCGCTCGAGGCCGGCGTCACCACGACCGTGGACTGGTCGCACGGCCTGCAGTCGGTCGACCACGCCGAGGCCGCCGTCGACGCGCTGCGCTCGGTGCCGGGCCGGTTCGTCCTGGCCTACGGCAACATCCAGGCCGCGCCGTGGGAGTGGACCGCCGACCCCGCCGTCCGGTCGTTCCTCACCCGGCAGCGCGACGCCGCCGACGACATGCTCGGCCTGCAGCTGGCCTTCGACGTGACCGGCGACCCCGCCTTTCCGGAGAAGGCCGCGTTCGAGGTGGCCCGGGAGCTCGGCCTCCCGGTGACGACGCACGCCGGCGTCTGGGGCGCCACCAACGACGACGGCATCCGGCTGATGCACGAGCACGGCTTCATGACGCCGGAGACGGTGTACGTGCACGCAGCCACCCTGACGCCGGACTCCTACCACCGCATCGCGGCCACCGGCGGTTCCATCTCGGTGTCCACGGAGTCGGAGCAGAGCGCCGGACAGGGCTACCCGCCCACCTGGCAGGTGCGCTCGCACGGCATCCCGGTGTCGCTGTCGATGGACACCAGCGTCTGGTGGAGCGGTGACCTGTTCTCGGCCATGCGCACCACGCTCGGCGCCGACCGCTCCCGCGAGCACTTCGAGGCCCACCTGAAGGGCGACACCGTCACCCACCTCCAGCTGCGTGCCCAGGACGTCGTCCAGTGGGCCACCCGGGGCGGCGCGCTGGCGCTGGGCCGCGACGACCTGGGCACCCTGGCGCCCGGGAAGAAGGCCGACGTCGTCCTGATCAAGAACGACGACTCCCCGGTCTCCTTCCCCCTGCTCAACCCGTTCGGCCACGTCGCCTTCCAGGCCCAGCGCGGTGACGTGCACACCGTGCTGGTCGACGGCCGGGTCGTGAAGCACGCCCACCGGCTGGTCGACGTCGACCTGGCCGCGGCGCGCCGGGAGATCGACGCGACCGTGGAGCACCTGCGCGGCGCCATGGGCGAGGAGGCGTGGGCCGGCGGCATGTACCCCGACCTGCCCGACACGCAGATGCTGGACAACCCGTACCAGTACACCGAGTACAAGTCCCACGGGACGCACGCCGCCCGGGAGCAGGCCTTCGAGGAGCACCTGGCCACCGAGCGTCCGGCCGGGGCGGTCACCGAGCACTGAGGAAGCGTGCCCGCGGGCACACCATCGCGCGCCGAGGTCGCGCGATCTCGCACACTGCTCCCATCCGGGAGCGAGGGGATCGCGCGATCTCGGCACGGCGGACGACGGAGGGAACGGGATGGCAGGGCGAGGCAGCGGGCCCGACTTCGTCGAGGCGCTCGCACGGGGTCTGGACGTGCTCGCCTGCTTCGACCGCGAGCACCCGACGATGACGCTGTCGGAGGTGGCAGCAGCCGCCGGGCTGGCCCGCCCCACCGCCCGGCGGCTGCTGCTGACGCTCGAGGAGCTGGGCTTCGTCCGGTCGTCGGCCGGCGGGTTCGCCCTCACCCCCAAGGTGCTGACCCTGGGGATGGCCTACGTCGGCGCCCTCGGCCTGTGGGACATCGCCCGCCCGCACCTGGAGGCGCTGGTCGCCCGCACCGGCGAGTCCTCGTCGATGGCCCAGCTCGACGGCTCCGACATCGTCTACGTCGCGCGGGTCGCGGTGCCCAAGCTGATCGCACTGCGGGTCGACATCGGCACGCGCTTCCCGGCCACCCAGACGTCGCAGGGCAAGGTGCTGCTCGCCGCCCTGCCGCCCGACCAGCTGGTCGACACCCTCGCCCAGCCCAGCCGGGCCGGGCTGCCGCCGATGATCGGCCGCTCGCCCGAGCAGCTGCGGGCGGAGCTCACCGAGGTGCGCGCCCGCGGCTGGGCGCTCGCCGACGAGGAGCTCGCCCCGGGGGTCCGCTCGGTGGCCGTGCCCGTCCGCGACGGCGACGGCGTCGTCCGTGCGGCCATGAACGTGACCGTGCACGCCGCCGAGACCTCCACCGAGCGGCTGGTCGGCGAGCACCTGCCGCAGTTGCTCCGCACCGCCGGGGACATCAGCGCCGAGTGGGCGCTGTGGCAGTCCCGCCCGCACGTGCAGCTGCCCCCGGGTCGGGCGGCCGGCGCCGGCTGAACGCCCGTGAAGATCAGCGGGTCCGATGTGCCAGGGTCTGTCCCGTGACCGCCGTCCTCTCCATCCAGTCGCACGTCACCTACGGCCACGTCGGGAACAGCTCCGCGGTCTTCCCGCTGCAGCGCCTGGGCATCGAGGTCTGGCCGGTGCACACCGTCCAGTTCTCCAACCACACCGGCTACGGCCAGTGGACGGGCCGGGTCTACGACGGCCAGTCGATCGAGGAACTGGTCCAGGGGGTCGCCGACCGCGGCGTGCTCGGCAGCTGCGACGCGGTGCTGTCGGGCTACCTCGGCTCCGCCGACATCGGGCACGCCGTCGTCGGCACGGTGGCGCGGGTGCGGGCGGCCAACCCGGCCGCCGTGTACTGCTGCGATCCGGTGATCGGCGACGTCGGTCGCGGTGTTTTCGTGCGCCCGGGCATCGAGGAGTTCATGCGCGAGGTCGCCGTCCCGGCCGCGGACCTGGTGACGCCGAACCACTACGAGCTGGACCTGCTCTCCGGCACCCCGACCCGCTCGCTGACCTCGGTCAAGGACGCGGTCGCGGCGGTGCACGCGCTCGGGCCGCGGGTCGTGCTCACCACGTCGCTCGTCGCCGAGGACACCCCCGAGGACGCCGTCGACCTGCTCGCCTCCGAGGGCGGCCGGCACTTCCGCGTGCGCACCCCGCGGCTGGGGGTGTCGGTGAACGGCGCCGGCGACGCGATCGCCGCCCTCTTCCTGGCCCACTGGCTCGACACCCGCTCGGCGGGTGAGGCGCTGGGGCGGGCGGCGGCGTCGGTGTTCGGTCTGCTCCAGCGCACCGAGGACGCCGGTTCACGGGAGATCCTGCTGGTCGCCGCGCAGGACGAGTTCGTGACGCCGTCGCGCAGCTTCGCCGTCGAAGAGGTCTGACCGGCGCCCCCCGGACGAACCCGGGGTCGCCGCGGGTCAGGTCTTGCTCTTCCCCTGGGCGCTGGAGTGCTCGTGCCGGTCGTCCTTGTGGGTGTGGTGCTCGATCTGCTTGCTGGCCCCGGTGGTGACACCGGCCGCGCTGGGCGCCACACCCTGCTTCTTGGCCTCGCGGACGGCGGCGCGCTGGGCGTCCTGGTCGTTGTTCTTAGCCATGGGTCGATGGCTACCCCGGCAGCGATCCCGGACACATGGAGCAGGGATCAGTGGCCGGCGAGCGTGGCCGCGATCCGGGTGATCGTGCCCTCCTCCACGGGCAGGTGCACCAGCACCGACGGCACCTCCTCGGCCTCCAGCCCGGTGTCGCCGAGCGCGGCCAGCAGGAGGTCGGCCTCCTCCGGCGGTACGGGCACCGTGCAGCCGGAAGCCTCGAGCGCCGCCCGGGCGAGGAACAGCGCACCGGCCAGGCTCTCGTCGGGTACCGGCACGGGCTCGGGGACGGCGGCCGACCGGGTGGCGGCCTCGGCCGCGCGGACCAGCGACAGCGGCAACCCCTCGGCCTCGACCTCGATCAGCGGGACGTCACGGAGCGCGGCGAGCACCAGGTGCTCGGCGTCGATGCGCAGCGGCGCGTCCCAGCCACCGGCCCGCACCACGTCGGCGACGTCGGCCGGGCCCTCCCCCAGGTCCTCGGCGAGCTCCGCCCACTCGGCCTGGCGGGTGGCGCGGGCCCGCTCCCCCGCCACCCGGCAGGTCTCCGCCACGAAGGGCAGCAGCACCTCGTCGTCGAACCGCTCGGCCACCAGCCGCCCGTCGGCGCCGATCATGTTGAGCGCGTCCTGGAAGCTGCCCGGCGCGGCGTCACCGAGGTCGACCCGGCCGTCCTCGTCATCCCCCAGCGGCTGCCCGGTGGCGGCCCGCTCGCCCACCGTCAGGCCGCTCGGGGCGACGCGGCCCGCGCGCCGCCGGTAGTGCGGGCGGTCGGAGAGGCCGACGGCCCAGGCGCAGCTCTCGGCGATGAGCGCGGCGCCGCGCTCGCGCAGCACCTCCCGGGTCAGCAGACCCATCCAGTCGACGTCGAACACGCCTCCACTGTGCCCCGGCACCTCCGTCGTCCGCCGTAGGACGAGGATCACCCGGTCGGTGGACGTCGCCGGCCGCGACGCCCACCGCGGGGCTCACTCGGCGGCGGCCCCGGCGGTGCTGCCCTTCGCCTGCTCGCTGCTCGGGCCACCGATCCACACCGTCTTGGCGTTCATGAACTCGTACATGCCCAGCTCGGTCAGCTCCCGTCCGTAGCCGCTCTGCTTGATCCCGCCGAAGGGCAGGTCGGGGTAGCTGGCGGTCATCCCGTTGATGAACGCCATGCCGGCGGCGATGTCGCGCACGAAGCGCGCCCGCTCGCCCTCGTCCTCGCTCCACAGGTTGGACCCGAGGCCGTAGACGTGGTCGTTGGCCAGCTCGATGGCCTCCTCCAGCGAGTCGACGGTGTACAGCGCGGCGACCGGCCCGAAGACCTCCTCGCTGTGCACCTTCATCTCGGGGGTGACGCCGGTGAGCAGCGTCGGCTCGTAGAACCACCCGGGGCGGTCCACCCGCTTGCCACCGACCACGACGGTGGCGCCCTTGCTGCGGGCGTCCTCGACGTACTCCTCGACGTCCTGCAGACCCGACTCGGTGGCCAGCGGGCCGATCTGGGTGTCGGCGTCCATCGGGTCCCCGACGGTGAGGGCGCCGATCTTCTCGGCGAACAGGCGGGTGAACTCCTCGGCGACGTCGCGGTGCACGAAGAACCGCTTCGCGGCAATGCAGCTCTGCCCGTTGTTCTGGTTGCGCGCGGTGGTGGCCACCTCGGCCGCGGTGTCCAGGTGGGCCGAGGGCATGACGATGAACGGGTCGGAACCGCCGAGCTCCAGCACCGTCTTCTTCAGGGCGTCGCCGGCGACGGCGGCGACGGACTGCCCGGCCGGTCCACTGCCGGTCAGCGTCGCGGCCACGACGCGGTCGTCGCGCAGCACGCGCTCGACCGACCCCGAGCCGATGAGCAGGGTCTGGAAGACGTCGTCGGGGAAGCCCGCCTTGCGGAACAGCTCCTCCATGTACAGGGCGGTCTGCGGCACGTTGCTGGCGTGCTTGAGCAGTCCGACGTTGCCGGCCATGAGCGCGGGGGCGGCGAACCGCATCGCCTGCCACAACGGGAAGTTCCAGGGCATGACCGCCAGCACCACGCCCAGCGGCTGGTGGACCACGTACGCCTGCTGCGCCCCCACGGCGCCGGCGTCCTTTGGTTCGGGCTCGAGCAGCGCGGGGCCCCGCTCGGCGTACCAGCGCAGCGCCGACGCGCACTTGGCGACCTCGGCCTTCGCCGACGCCAGCGTCTTGCCCATCTCGGTGGTCATGAGCTCCGCGACGCCGTCGGCATCGGCGTCCAGCACGTCGGCGGCGGCCGACAACCAGCCGGCCCGTTCCTGCGGCGTGGTCAGCCGGTAGCGCGCGAAGGCCCGAGCCGCCCGGTCGATGGCGCCCTCGAGCGCCTCGTCCGACAACGCCTCGAACGTCTTCAGTGTCTCGCCGGTGGCCGGGTTGATCGTGGCGATGGACATGGTGTTCTCCCTCCGGGGTGCGCCCGTCACCTGCCCGGGCGCACACGGACGAAACGGACCCCGGGTGATCCGGCGCCGGGGGGGGGGGGGGGGGGGGGGGGGGGGGGGGGGGGGGGGGGGGGGGGGGGGGGGGGGGGGGGGGGGGGGGGGGGGGGGGGGGGGGGGGGGGGGGGGGGGGGCGGGGGGGCGGGGGG
>NZ_JBJHAK010000028.1:0-43453 GCF_054050975.1 Blastococcus sp. SYSU DS0828
GAGCCAACCCCCCCCCCCCGGGTGTGCTGCTCCTGGACGACCCCACCCCCCAGCTCCACCCGGACGGCGCCGCGGTGGTGCCCCGGGGGGTGGACCGCGCGGTGGCCGACCGGGCGGCCACCCTGGTCGTCGTCGACCACGACCTGGAGGCGTGGCTGCCGCTCGTCGACCGGGTCGTGGAGCTGCTGCCGGGCGGCGGGCTGACCGAGCACGCCGCCGGCTGGACGCCGCCGCCGCTGCGGTTCCCGGCGCGCCGGGCCGACCCACCGGCCGGCGAGGCGCTCGTGCGTGCCGAGGCCGTCAGCTACACCCACCGCGGGTCCGACCGCCCGGCGCTCGCGCCGACCGACGCGGTTCTCCTCGCCGGCCGGACGCTCGCCGTGACGGGACCGAACGGCACCGGCAAGTCCACGCTGGCCCTGCTGCTCGCCGGGCTGCGCGCGCCGACCGGCGGGCAGGTCAGGGTCGGGCCGACCCTGCGCGCCGGGCTGCGCCGACCCGACCGGCCGCCGGCGCGGTGGCGGGCGGCCGAGCTGGTCGAGCGGATCGGCACGGTGTTCCAGCAGCCCGAGCACCAGTTCCTGACCGGACGGGTGCGCGACGAGCTCTCCCTGGGACCGTTGCGGGCCGGGGCCGACCGGACGGCGGCCGGCCGGCGCGCCGACGAGCTGCTCGAGCGGCTGGGGCTGGCCCCGCTCGCCGAGGCCAACCCCTTCACCCTCTCCGGTGGCCAGCAGCGACGGCTGTCGGTGGCGACCGCGCTGGCGACCCGGCCGCCGGTGCTGGTGCTGGACGAGCCGACCTTCGGCCAGGACCGCGACACCTGGGCCGAGCTGACCGCGCTGCTGGCCGAGCAGCAGGGCGAGGGCCGTGCACTGTGCCTGGTCACCCACGACACGGCCGTCGTCGGCGCGCTGGCCGACGACGTGCTCCGCCTCGGCGACCCGGTGCCGGCACCGTGAGCGCCCCCCTCACGCTCGGCCCGGCCCGGGCCGTCCCGCTGTCGGCGATCAATCCCGTCGCCCAGCTCTCGGCGATCGTCGTCCTCACCGTCGTCCTGCTCGTCAGCGGTGACTGGGTGACGCCGTCGGTGGTCCTCGCCGCGGAGCTGGCGCTGCTGCCCGCGGCGGGCCTGACCACGCCGCGGTCCGTCCTGCGCCGCACGTGGCCCCTGCTGCTGAGCGCGGCCGGTGTCGCCTGGGTCAACGTCGCGTTCGGCACACTCGACGGCGCGGCGGCGTGGCTGAGCGGGGCCACCTGGGGGCTGCGGGTGATCGCGTTGGCCCTGCCCGGCGTCCTGCTGGTCTCCTCCACCGACCCCGTGCGGCTGGCCGACGCGCTCACCCTGCACTGGCGCGTCCCCACCCGCTTCGCCTACGGGGCGCTCGCCGCCCTGCGGCTGGTGCCGCTGCTGGCCACCGAGTGGCAGACCATCCGCCTCGCCCGCCGCGCCCGGGGCGTCGACGCCGGTGCCAGCCCGGTCGCCCACGTCCGGCTGTTCGCCGGCACCGCCTTCGCACTGCTCGTCGGCGCGATCCGGCGGGGGAGCCGGCTGGCGACGGCGATGGACGCCCGCGGCTTCGACTCCGGGATCCCCCGCAGCAATGCGCGGGGCTCCACGCTGCACCGGCGCGATGCCTGGTTCGTCGCCGCCGCCGTCGCGGTGTGCGTGCTCGCCGTGGCCGCGAGCGTCCGATCCGGATACTGGTCGCCGGTGTTCGTCGGCTGATGGTGTGATCCGCACGACATCAGGTTTGACGCCCGGGGCCACGACCCATAGGTGATGGTTAGGCCAGCACGCGGCAGCAGCGGGCCTCGACGGAGGAGAGCACAGGCGTGACAGGGCAGGCGGCCGGCACGATCTGGCCCTCGGCGTACCCGCCTGCGGCCGAGCCCGTCCTCGTCTGGGACCTGCACGACGTCGCCGAGCTCCCGGGTGTGCGCGCGCAGGTCCGCCACCGGGTGACCGGCCCGGGGATCGGTGACCTGCTCGACCGGCTCGTGCTCGCCCTGGACGAGATGGCGTCGAACGCGCTGCGCCACGGTGGCGGTGAGGTGCGGGCGGCCCTCCGCACCACCGGCGCCGCCTACCTCGTCGAGGTGACCGACCAGGCGCCGCACCGCCCGCCGGCACCGGCCGTCGGCCGCGACCCGAGCCTGGGGGGACTGGGCCTCTACCTGATCGCCGAACTGGCCGCCGCGCACGGCTGGTACGTCGCCGCGGGGCGCAAGCACGTCTGGGCGATGCTGGGCCGCTGAGCGGCCGTCAGCCGTGGGGGTGCAGCCGGACCGCCACGAGCGCGACGTCGTCCTGCAGCGCCTCGGCGGGGCGCAGCCGGTCGAGGACGGCGTCGCACAGCTCCGGCAGCGGCCGGCCCCCGAGGTCGGCCAGCGCCGCGCGCAGCCGGGCGGTGCCCTCGTCGAGCGAGAGGTCGCGCCCCTCGACCAGGCCGTCGGTGTAGAGCAGCACGGTCGTCCCGCGGGGCACCGTCACCACCGTCTCCGTGCGCCGCGTCTCCGGGTCGACCCCGAGCATCAGCTCGGCCCGTTCCCCCGCCAGCTCCTCGATCCGCCCGTCCGGCCGCAGGACCAGCGGCGGCGGGTGGCCGGCGTTGGACCAGCGCAGCCGGGTCATGCCGGCGGCGCGCTCCTCGGCCGTCTGCTCGACGCGCACGACCGCCGCGGTGGCCAGCGTGCCCACGTGCAGGCCGCGGATGGCGGCGTCGAGGTCGGTGAGCACCTCTGCGGGGCCGATGTCGCGGTAGGCGATGCCGCGCAGCATGCCGCGGAGCTGCCCCATCGCCGCGGCCGCCTCGGTGTCGTGCCCGACGACGTCGCCGATGACCAGCACGGTCGCGTCCGAGGGCTGCTGGAAGGCGTCGTACCAGTCGCCACCGACCTCCGCCACCGCCATCGCCGGCTGGTAGCGCGCCACGATCTCGGCGGAATCGGGCTGCGGCGGTGCGGTGAGCAGGCTGCGCTGCAGACCTTCGGCCAGCCGGCGCTGCTGCTCGTAGAGCCGGGCGTTGTCCAGCGCCAGCGCCACCCGGCCGGCGACGTCGCGCACAGTGGCGACGTCCTCCTCGTCCGGCAGCGGGCGGTCGGCGGACCGGTAGGCGCTGAGCGCCCCGAGCGTCCGGCCCCGGGCGGCCAGCGCCATCGTCACCGCCGACTGCGGCGCCAACCGCCAGAAGGCGTCGCTGACGTCGCCCGGTGGCAGGGTCTGCCCCACGGCCACCCCGACGTCGGGGACGACCAGGACCTGCCCGGAGGCGAGCGCCCGCATGATGGGGGCGTCGGGGGGCAGGGCGGCCAGCCGCAGCGCGGCGTAGCGGCGGACGGCGTCCCGGTACTCCGGGTCGCGGTGCCAGCTGGCGACGTCCCGCATCCGGCCTTCCTCGTCGGCGAGGCTCAGGATCGCCCAGTCGCCGAGCTCGGGCACGAGCAGCTCGGCGACCCGCTGCAGCGCCTCCTCCTCCCGCTGCCGGGTGTTCAGCGACGCCGACACGGCCGTGGTGGCGTGCGCGACCAGCGCGAGCCGGGCGGCGCTGCGCCGGGCCTTCTCCTCGGCCGCCCGGCGCTCGGTCACGTCGAGGAAGGACACCGACAGACCGTCGGGCGTGGGCCAGGCGCGCACCTCGAACCACGCGGCCAGCGGCGGCGGGTAGTAGGCCTCGAACAGCTGCTCCTGCCCGGTCGACACCGCCGTCCGGTAGTGCCGTTCGAAGTCGCTGTCCACGGCCGCCGGGAACCGGTCCCAGACGACCTGCCCGATCAGCTCCTCCCGCGAGGCGCCCAGCACCCGCTCGGCCTCGGCGTTGACGTAGGTGAAGCGCCACTCCCGGTCCAGCGAGAAGAACGAGGCCTTCATCGCCTCCAGCAGGCGGGCGAGGCGGACGTCCTCCTGCCGCTGCGGCGTCGTGTCGTAGGCGGCGCCGAGCAGCCGCACCGCGGTCCCCCTGTCGTCGGAGACCGCCCGGCCCCGGCCCCGCACCCAGCGGGTCAGCCCTGTCGGCAGCACGACCCGGAACTCGGCCTCGTAGTCGCCGCGCCCCTCGATGGCCGTCTGCAGGGCCTCGGTCGTCCGCTCCCGGTCGTCGGGGTGCACCCGGGCGACGAAGGAGTCGATCCTCTCGTCGAACCCCGCTCGCTCGTAGCCGAAGAGGGCCAGCATCCGGTCGTCCCAGAGCAGCCGGCCCGTGACGAGGTTCCAGTCGAAGCTGCCGATGCCGGCGGCGTCGATGGCCAGCTCGAAGCGCAGCCGGTGCGCCTCGTACTCCGCCGTGAGCGCCATGAGCTGGAGCTCGGTGCTGACCGAGTCGGCGAGCTGGCGGAGCAGGGTCACGTCCCGCTCGGTCCAGGCCCGTGCCCGGGGCTCGTACGCGCACAGCGCACCGATCGGGTCCCCACCCGTGGCCCGCAGGGGGATGCCGAGGAAGGCGCCGACCTGCCCGGACCGGACGGGGTCGCGGTCGGCCACCCGCTCGTCGCGGGCTGCGTCCGGCACGACGAGGGGGCCGTCGGCCGTCGCGGCGACGGCGCACAGCGAGGAGGCCAGCGGCAGCCGGGCCCCGATGCCGCCGGGTGGCAGGCCGGTGCCGGCCACCGCGGTCTGCACCTCGCCGACGAGGGAGACGTCGACGGACTCGCAGTCCAGCAGCCGGGTGGCCAGGTCGGTGAGCCGCTGCAGGCTGCGGTTGCCGAGGGCCTCGCCGGCCAGCCGGCGCACCGCCTCGGCGCGGTCGGCGATGCCCGTCGCCGAGCGTTCGGCAGCGCCCAGGGGGGCCGGCCCGTCGGGGAGCTCGGCGGCGGTCACGTGGGTTTCCCTCCACAGACGGTCCGCGGGTGGCCGGCGGCACGGCTGCTCCGTTTGCGCGGCGAGAGGTGCAGAGCCTGTCACACCGGTCGGCCGGGCGCGCGGATCGCGTCTGCAAGGGGACCGTGAGGAGGGCGGGAGAGGGCGGGTGGGGGTTCGGTAGCCGGGGCGGGCGCCCGGGCGGTGACCGGACCGGCGAGCGGTCCGGCCGCCGGGGGGGGGGGGGGGGGGGGGGGGGGGGGGTGGGGGGGGGGGGGGGGGGGGGCGGGGGGGGGGGGGGGGGGGGGGGGGGGGGGGGGGGGGGGGGGGGGGGGGGCGGTGGGGGGTTGTGTGGGGGGGGGGGGGGCCGGGCCGGGGCGGGGACCGGCGAGCGGTCCGGCCGCGGGAGGCGGGCGCCCGCCGACGGCGGGAGGAAGCGGACGGGATGCCCGTCCACCGGCACGTGCCACGAGCTCCGCGACGTCGTCCGACGCCTCGTCCCGGAGCACCGCGCCGGGACGTCGGACCGCGGGCCCGGGCGGCGTCGGGACCCTGCCGGTCGGTGGACCGGTGGCCCCTCCGCCGCAGCCGGCCAGGCGCCGCCGGTCGGAGACCCGGGCGGTCGCGAGGGGGATCGCGCCGCCGGGCACCGGCAGGGGCCTGTCGTCCACCCCGCCGGACGGTTCCGGGTCCGCGTTGCCCGCCGTCCGCGATCCGTGCCTCCCTGGAGGGTCCGCGCGCTGCGTGCTGGGCAGCAGCCGGGCGGGGGGACGAGGCCGGATTCGTGGAGCGGCGAGGTCTGCGGGCGCCCGGAGGGCACCGTCGGGGGTGGGCCAGGTGCGGCCGAGGTCGGCCGAGGGGGACGCGCTCGCGGGACCGAGTCGACGATCCGCGACCACCCGGGGAAGAGGGAGGTCGGGGCCGGCGTGCTCGACGGGAGAGCGGTGGACGGCTGCCGCGGCTGGATGCCGTGGTCGCGCTGCAGGATCAGCCGGGCGCGGGAGGCGCCGGGCGGGGGTGCGCCGAGGGTGCCCGCACGGTGAACGGCGAGGGGAAGGTGCCGTTCGCGGGCCCGGTTCGTCGCGGCGGGGGCGGAGACCCGCGGACCGGGCACCCGGCCGGGTCGCCGCGGGCCCCGGCTCCACCGGATCCCTGCGGGGACCGCGGTGCCGGTACCCGGGGGGTGCGGCCCGCCGGGCCGGGGGTGCGGACCGGGAGGAACGGCGGCGTGGACCGCGCCCCGTACCGACCCGAGGACGGCCAGTCCCCCGGTGGACGCCAGCCGGCCGATGGCCGGCTCCGTACCGAGGGTTCCGTGGAACTCGGGTGGGTGGTGGGGCGGGCGGTCGCGTCAGGTGCGGCCGTACCGGTTCGCGACCCCGGCGACGAGGCCGGTCCCGCGGGAAGGAGCGCCGCGGCGGGGGAAGGCGCCACGGGCTGGACGGAGGGGGTGCTGGGCATCTCGCGCAGCACCACGGGGGGATCGAGGTCGCGCAGCACCGGGGACGCGGGGCGGCCCCAGGCGAGGTGCCGGCCCTGCTCGCCGGCGCCCCACAGCGCCATCCGGCGGGTGAACCCGCGCAGCGCCGCACGGCGCCGACCGGGCACCGGGGCGGGAGGTGCGGCGGTGCGCCACGCCAGGTTCTGACCCTGCTCGCCGGCACCCCACAGCGCCATCCGGCGGGTGAACCCGCGCACTCCGCCCAGGGGCTCGCGGACCCGCTCGGGGACCACGGTCACCCGAGGACTGAACACCGGCGGAGCGGGCACGTGCGGGGCACGGGCCGCGGGCGCCGGCTGGACCGACCGCAGCGGGACGGGTCGGGCCGCCGCCCGGTGCGTGGCCGGCCGGGGGCGCGGGCGGGGACGGACCTCGTCCGCCCGGTCCAGGACGTCGATGAGACCCACCAACGCGCTGGCCGGCTCGCGCGGGGAACGGTCGGCGCGCGCCGCTGAGTCCGCCGGCCTGACGGCCTGCCGGCTGCTGCTCATGTCGCCTCCCGAAGTCGTGTCCGCAGCAGGGGAAGGTGCCGCGGACAAGGAGAAACGTAGGGATCGGCGGGCCCGGCAGCCGGTTCCTCCGGCGCCTCGCCGGAACCGCGTGACCCAACCGTTGCCCAACCCCTGCGCACCGGTCGGTGACCCCTCGCCCGGCGCATGCCCTTGTCGATTCGACGGCCCCCCGCGAGCGTGGACGGGCCGATCCGGGCCGTCGGTCACTTCCGGACGACTCCGGCACGCCCGGCGTGTCGGCCCCGGCCGGAGCGCGGTCGGCCCGTGCGGACCGGCCGGACCGCGGCGGGCCCGTGCGGACCGGCTTGCGAGGATGCGGCGGTGACCGAGCGCATCCCCCTGGTGATCGACACCGACCCCGGCATCGACGACGCCCTCGCCATCCTGCTGGCCCTGGCCAGCCCGGAGGTGGACCTGCGGCTGGTCACCACGGTGCACGGCAACGTGGAGCTGGCGCAGGTCACCGAGAACGCCCTGCGGGTGCTGCACCTGGCCGGGCGCTCCGACGTGCCGGTGGCCGCGGGCGCCCGCGCCTCGCTGGTCCACCCGCAGCCGGAGCGGGCCGGCCACGTGCACGGCGTCGCCGGGCTCGGCGGCGCCGAGCTGCCGCCCTCCCCCGCGGTCGTCGACCCCCGCCCCGCGGTCGTCGCCCTGGCCGAGACGCTGCTGGCCGCGAGCACGCCGGTGACGGTGGCCGCGATCGGCCCGCTCACGAACCTCGCGCTGCTGCTGGCCGTGTACCCGGAGGCCGCGGAGCGCATCGGGCGGCTCGTCGTCATGGGCGGTTCCGCCTCCCGCGGGGGCAACGTCACCGCCGCCGCGGAGTTCAACATCTGGTCCGACCCGGAGGCGGCGCAGGCCGTCCTCTGCTCCTCGGTGCCCGCCGTCCTGGTCGGCCTGGACGTCACGCTGCCCACCGTCCTCACCGAGGAGGGGATCGCCCGCTTCGCCGGTGCGGGCCCGGTCGGCCGCAGCGCGGCGGCGATCCTGCAGCAGTACGTGGACCACGCCCGGGACGCGTACGGCACCGCGGGCGTCGTCGTGCACGACGCCCTGGCGCTCACCGAGGCCATCGCCCCGGGCACCCTCGGCACCGTCCGGCGCGACGTCGTCGTCGACACCACGCTGGGCGCCGGCCGGGGACAGACCCTGGTGGACCGCCGGGCGGTCTCGGGGTCCGCGACGGCGGTCGAGGTGGCCGAGACGGTCGACAGCGCCGCCGCCGTCGAGTTCCTGGTCTCCCGGCTGGCGCGGCTGGACGGCTGACTAGCGGCGCGCCTGCGTGCCCGCGACGATGCCGGCGGCGATGTCGCGCAGCTTGCGGTTGTAGCGCTGCGATGCCTGGCGCAGCACCTCGAAGGCCCGATCGGCGTCGATCCCCTGCTGGGCCATCAGCACGCCCTTGGCCTGCTCGATGACCGCGCGCGACTCCATGGCGATCCGCATGTTGCGGGCCTGCTCGGTCATCTGGGCGTGCGCGTCGGCGTTGGCGACCGCGACCGCGATGCTCTCGGCCACGCCGAGGGCGGCGGCCAGCGACCCGGGGTGGGCGAACGCCGCGGGCCGGGTCGAGTACGCGTTCAGGGCGCCGATGCTCGACCCCTGGTAGGGCAGCGGCACCGACAGCGAGCTGCGGACAGGGGTCGCGCGCACGCGGGCCACGTAGGCGGGCCACCGCTCCTCGGTGCGCACGTCGTCGATCCGCAGGACGACGCCGCCACGGCCGGCGTCCAGGCAGGGACCGCTGTCCTCGGCGTACTGCAGCTCGTCGGCCGCCAGCGCCATCTCGCCGCGGTAGCCGGCCGTGAAGGCCTTGTCGCCGCGGACCAGCGTCGTGGAGACGGCGTCGGCGCCGGGGACGGCCCGGGCCGCGATCGTGGTGATCTCGGTGAGCACCTCGGTCAGCTCCCGGCCGCCCAGGGTCACCCGGGCGAGCTCGCGAAGGACGTCGTCCACCGGCACAGTCTGCCCGGCGGGACCCGCACCGGTCGCCCCCCTTCGCGCGTGGCGTCCCCATCGGTCAGGATGGTGCGATCCGGGCCGGGTCCCGGGGTACCCGCGGAGCAGACGCGAGAGGACGAGATGGCCGACGAGCTGGCCCCCGACGCGTGGCCGACCGCGCCCGTCCCCTCCGTCCCCGGTGACGTCTGGCACTGGCAGCTGGAAGCCATGCACGTGGTGTCCCGCGTGCGCACCGATCTGCGCGCGCGGATCGCCCACCCGTCGGTCTCCGCCGCCTCGACCGAGGACGCCCGGGACGGGCTGCTCCTGGTGTTCGAGGAGCTGGCGTCCAACGCGCTGCGGCACGGCGGGGGCGACGTGCGGGCCCTGGTCGTCGCCGGCCCCGCCGGCTGGCTGCTCGACCTCAGCGACGAGGCACCCGACCGCCCGCCCGTGCCGGCCGTCGACCGGGACCCGGCGCTGGGCGGGATGGGCCTGCACCTCGTCGCGCAGCTCTCCACCGCCTACGGCTGGGAGGAGCGGCCGGGCCGCAAGCACGTCTGGGCGCTGCTGCCCTCGGGGCGGGAGGCCGTCGAGGGGCTGCGCGACCGGCTGCCCGAGCAGCGCTCACCCGGCCTCCACCGGGACTGACGGAGGACCCCCTCCTCCTCACCCCTCGCACGCTCGGGGCGAGCCTCCGGAGGGGGCCGTCCCAGCACCTCACCAGGCGCGGTCGGCCCGGTGCACCGTCCCTGCAGCCGTGCCATGCCGCGGCTCTTCGTCCGGCGGTCCGGCTGGACCCGGGAAGCCCCGCCCCAGCGCATCACCGCGCGGCGCGGGTCACCGCCGCGCAGAACCGGGCGGCATCGGCGTGCACCGCGGCCATCGGTGCCAGCAGCTCCTCCTCCGCCACCGCGCGCACGGCCGCGCGCAACCGGCGGTCGGCCGCTCGCCCCCGTCGTCGCGCCCGCATCGCCACGAACGGGCGGCACACCAGGGCGAACAGCAGGCCGGCGAGCAGCCCACCGCCCAGCAGCAGCGTGGGCAGCGGCAGCCCCTCGACCCGGGGCAGCGGGACGACGCCGTCGAGCTGGAGGAACCCGAGCGCGACCAGGGCCAGCAGCCACAGCGCACCCACCAGGGCGGTGGCCAGGAGGAGCCACTGCAGCCCCGCAGCGGCCCGCTGCCAGAGCGGCACCCGGTCGGGCCCCAGATCGGCCCCGCCGACCGCCCGGTCCAGCGCGTCGGCCAGCCGGTCCTCGGAGACCTCGGCGGTGCGCCGCAGCTCCTCGCGCCACGCCGGCGCCAGCCCTTCTCCGACGGCGTCGCGCGCCTCGCGGACGGCGGTCGCCATGCGGGCCCGTTCCACCGCGCCGGCCGGGGGCAGCGACGTGCGGGCCCGCTCGTCCCCCAGGTGCAGCCGCCCCAGCGGATCGGGGCGCAGGGTGCGCGTCCAGCGCAGCAGGGGCCAGCCGGTGCGCCCGGCGCCCTCCCGCCGGGTCGACCGCTCGACGGCGGCGGTCACGGTGGGCACCCCGGCCGCGCGGGCCAGCGCGTCGGTGAGGCCGTCGGTCGGCTCCCGGGCCGGGTCGTCGGCGGCACCGGCCCGCCCCCACCACCGCGACCCACCGGCCGGGGTGGGCGGGCAGTGCGCCGCGAGCTCCGCGGCGCTGCCGCGGACGTCGGCGAGCAGCCGCTCCCCGGCCGCCCGGCGGGCACCCACCCGTCGGGCCAGCTCACCGCGCAGCTCGGCCAGCCCCGCTCCCGTGCGACCGGACACCGCCAGCAGGGGGGTCGCGGCCAGCCCTTCGCGGTCGAGCAGGCCGCGCAGGTCGGCCAGGCAGGCGCGGGCCGCGGCGTCGTCGAGCCGGTCGACCTGGTTGAGCACGACGAGCAGCACGCCCGCGTGGCCCGCCAGCGGCGCCAGGTACCGCTCGTGCACGGCGGCATCGGCGTACTTCTGCGGGTCGAGCACCCAGACGAGGACGTCGACCAGCTCCACCAGCCGGTCGACCTCCAGCCGGTGCTCCAGCCGCACGCTGTCGTGGTCGGGGAGGTCGAGCAGGACCAGCCCGTCGAGCGCCGGCTCGGGCTCGTGGCGGTGCCGCCGCGGCACCTCGAGCCAGTCGAGCAGCCGGTCGGCGCCGTCCTCGGCCGCGCCCCACACGGTGGCGTGCGCGACGCCGGTCGTGGGACGCCGCACCCCCGGGGTGCTCACCTCGCTGCCGGACAGCGCGTTGAACAGGGTGGACTTGCCGCTGCCCGTCGCCCCGGCCAGCGCGACCACGGTGGCGTCCCCGAGCGCCTCGCGCGCCCCGGCCTTGGCCAGCACCGCCCTGGCCCGCGCCACCTCCGGCACCGCCAGCTGCCCGTCGGCCACCTCGACCGCCTCGCGCAGCGCGGCCAGCCGGTCGGCCAGCGCTCCTCCCGCACCCCTCATGCCCGGCGTGCCTCGACGAGGGCACCGGCGGCCAGCCGCAGGTCGTCGGCGGCCTGCGGCGCCGGCGCCGCCGCGTCCAGGAGGCCGTCGAAGCGGTCCTGCTCGTACCGCAGCAGCGCCTCGGCCCGCTCCTCCAGGTCGGCCCGCGCCCGCTCGGCCAGCGACCGCACCGCGGCGTCGCCGAACACCGCCTCCAGCACGCGCTGGCCGACCGCAGTGGTGCCGCCGGCGACCGCCACCTCCCCGCCGAGGAGCCCACCGGTCTGGGCGAAGACCGCCACCATCACCACCGCGCCGGTCCCGCTGACGCCCCAGGAGAGCAGCCGGGCCCGCGAGCGCTTGTCGGCGCCCTCGTCGCGCACCAGGTCCAGCACCGTGCCCTGCCAGTCGCGCACCTGCGCCGCGGCGGCCTCCGGGAAGTCGGGCGACGCGGCGGCGAGCTCCTGCTCCCGGTCGCCCAGCAGCCCTGGTCCGGCCGGGAGCGCACGCCACGCCGTGACCGTCCGCTCCGCGGCCCGGTCCGCCTCGGCCCGCAGCAGGTGCTCGACGCTGCTCTCCAGCGCGCCCTGCAGGCTCTCGGCCGGGGCCGGGCGCCCGGTCAGCGCCGCGGTGACGCGGTCGCGCACCTGGCCGACGCGATTCTGCAGCGTGCGCATCCACTCCCCGGTGCCGACGAACTCCTGCCAGCGGGCGAGCACCTCGCCGCGCAGCAGGCTGCCGCTGCGGACCCCCTGGTCGATCCCGTCGCGCGCCCCGTCGTACGCGGCCGCGGCCGCTCCGTGCAGCGCCCCGGCCGCGGCCAGCTGCTCCTCCACGGCCAGGGCCACGGTGGCGGTGCGCTCCTGCAGGCTGTCCAGCGCCCCGGCGAGGGTCTGCCGGACGACGGCCGCCCGCTGCTCCTGGTCGGCGGCCAGCCCGTGCAGCCAGCTCCGCAGCGGCGCCACCTGCTCCTCGGGCAGCCGGCCGTCCTGCAGCGGCCGCTCCTCGACCACGAACAGCCGGGCGGCGGCGAGGCCGGCGCCCCGCAGCATCGCCGCGAGGTCGTCGGCGACCTCGGTGGCGGCCTCCGGCGGAACCCGGTCCAGCACGACGGCCAGCGCCGTCCCCCGCTGCTCGGCGGTGCGCAGCAGGTCCCACGGCACGGCGTCGGCGTAGCGGGCCGCGGTGGTCACGAAGACCCAGAGGTCGGCGGCGGCCAGCAGCTGGCCGGCGAGGTCGCGGTTGCTCGCCACCACCGAGTCGACGTCGGGAGCGTCGAGCACGGCCAGCCCCGCTGGCACATCGTCACGGGGGACCAGCTGCAGCGTCCCGGGGCCGCCGCTCCCGCCGGTGACCCGCGCCAGCCCCGGCAGCACCCGGTCACCGGAGAAGCTCCCGGCGTCGGCGCGGGCGCAGACGAGCACCGGGGCGCGGGTGGTGGGGCGCAGCACGCCGGCGGTGGTGACCGGAGCGCCGACCAGGCTGTTGACCAGCGTGGACTTGCCGGCGCCGGTGGAGCCGCCGACGACGACGAGCAGCGGGGCGTCCAGGTCGCGCAACCGGGGCAGCAGGTAGTCGTCGATCTGGTCGGTGATGCCCCGGGCGGTCCGGACGGCCTCGTCGCGGCTCGCCGTCGCCAGGGCCAGCGGTGCGGCGGCCACCCGGTCGCGGAGCACCGTGAGGGCCTCGGTCAGACGCGGCGGCGACGGGATCACGCCTGCTGCTCTGCCCCGGGAGGCGGCCGGCTACCCGCCGGTTTCCCCCCGGGTCACTCCGCCATCCGCGCACGCTCCTCGCGCAGCGCCTGGAACACCCGCCGCCGGACCCGGTCCTGCTCCTTCTCGGCGATGTCGACGAACCGGATGCTCATCACCCAGCGCGCCCCCCGGGCCTGGATGCGGATGATCTCGCCGCGCGACACCAGCGGACCGTCCTCGAGGCGGACGGTCAGCCCCATCGTCGTCCCGGCGTCCGGCACCACGCCGAAGCCCTCGAAGTGGACGCGCATGCCGGCCTCGCTGAGGTCCAGCGTCTCGCCCGTGAGGTCCACCCCGCCGAGAGCACCCTCCACCGGCACCGTCACGCGGCCGCGCACCGCCGCCCGCCGCTGGCTGTGCTCGGCGGGCCCGGTCGTCGTGAGCCGCCAGCGCACGACCGCGCCCGTCTGGACGTCCAGCACCTCGGCCGGCAGCATGCGGTGGCCGCTCTCGGTGCGCCAGTAGACCTCGACGACGTCGCCGGGGTTCACGACCGTGCCCTCCACGAACTCGCTCGCCGACGGCCGGACGGAGAGCACGCCGGCGTGGACCACCTCCACCCGGGCGCTGACGGCGACGTTGGTGCCGCCCAGCCGCACCTCGGCCTCGCTCTGCTCCGCCGGGTGGTCGACGCCGGGAACGCTGGTCATGGTCCTCTTTCGATCATCCGGTGCTCGGCCGGCGACCTCCCGGTCGCCCGTCCGCGCGGGAACGGTAACCGCCGTCGGCGGGCGCCGGGCGGCAGGGGAGCGTGACGCGCCGGGATGGACCGGTCCCGCTCAGCGGGCCGGTTGCGGCTCGGTCGCCCCGGGCGGCGCGAGCCCGGCCCCGACGGCGTTCCGGGTGGTCTTGGCCCGGTAGAGCTGCTCGTCCGCCCGGGACATCAGCTCGAGGGGGTAGGCGTCGTCGCCGGCCGCCGTCGCCACCCCGAGGGAGAGGCTGAGCTCCGCGGCGTCGAAGCCGGCGGGCTGCAGCAGCCGGGCCTCGCGCCGGAGCTGCTCGGCCAGCGCGGTCGCGCGCGCCTGGTCCGCCCCCGGCATGAGGACGGCGAGCTCGTCACCACCGAGCCGGGCGACCAGGTCCCCACCGCGCACGCGGGCCGACAGCAGCCCGGCGACCGCGCGCAGCGCGTCGTCCCCTCCGCCGTGCCCGTACCGGTCGTTGACCTCCTTGAAGTGGTCCAGGTCGACCAGCACCACGCTGAGCACGTCTCCCCGCTGGCGGGCGCGGGCGCACAGTTCCGCCAGCTCGGCGTCCCACCGGCGGCGGTTGGCCAGGCCGGTGAGGGGGTCCTCGTGGCTGAGCCGCTCCAGCTGGGCCAGCAGCACCCCGGTCCGCTGCTGCTCACGCTCCAGCCGGACCCGGGTGTGCAGCTCCCGGCTGTCCAGCGCGTAGCGCCGCAGGTGGGCGAGCACCGCGATCAGCGAGGCGCTGGCGAGGTAGACGGTCACCGCGAGCAGGTCTCCGGGCGACAGCCCGTCCTCGACGGTGACCGAGGCGAGCCCGAGGGCGGCCCAGGAGACGGCGACCAGCGCGACGGTCCAGCGCGGGCGGGCCACCAGGACGCAGCCGCTGCCGTAGATCGCGAGGGTGAAGCCGAGCAGGTGGTACCGGGGGTCGTCCGAGCGCGTGACCATCCAGGCGACCTCCGCCTGCACGACCGCCAGGACGAGGAACGTCAGCAGCTCGGGACGCCGGCGGCCCAGCGGGAGCCGCCACAGCGCGAGCAGGGCGAGCAGCATCGGGATCTCGCAGAGCAGCCGGACGGTGAGGAAGGTGCTGGCGCTGCTGCCCTCGGTCACCAGGTCGACCAGCGACCACAGGGGCACGACGACCACGGCCACCCAGCCGACGAGCAGCCCGGCGGTGCGAGCCCGTTCCGCACGCTCCTCGGCCAGTCCGGGGATCGCCCGCGCCAGCTGCGACGCCGACGCCACCCGGCGCCGTCCCGCCCCGCCCTCGGCACCGGCGGCGGACGCCGGCGAGGGCAGCACGTCGCCTCGGCGGAGCATGGCCACCAGGCGCTCGGTCAGGGAGAACGGCACTGTTCTGCGATCGGCACGGCGAGCCGTTTCCTGAACGGCTCGCACCCGGTTCACCCCCGCGGGTGAACCGGGCGGGGGCACCGTGTTCGGACGGCGGTCAGCCGCGGCGCGCGGTGAACCCGGCGACGAAGTCCCGGAGGCTGCGGGTGGGCCGCAGCCAGGCACCGTCCGGCGGGAGCGCGTCCAGGCGGACCCGGTCGAGGGGCTCGACGAACGCCCCCGGCACGTCCTCGATGTCGATGAACTCCAGCAGGTCCGAGCCGATCGCATAACCGGCCACCTCGCTGAAGGCGACGACGACGACCTGCGTC
This sequence comes from Blastococcus sp. SYSU DS0828, assembly GCF_054050975.1. Classification (NCBI taxonomy): domain Bacteria; kingdom Bacillati; phylum Actinomycetota; class Actinomycetes; order Geodermatophilales; family Geodermatophilaceae; genus Blastococcus; species Blastococcus sp. SYSU DS0828. The sequence continues at coordinate 15,282 of NZ_JBJHAK010000028.1, forward strand.
CCCTGGCGGGCGAGGTCCTCCAGCGGCTCGGCGAAGTTCCGGCCGTCACCGGAGAAGACCACCAGCCGCCGCAGCTGGTGGCTGTGCCGGCGGACGGCGATGTGGTCGAGCATGTCCTGGTCGATGTCGTCGTCCGGCTGGGTCTTCGGCCGGGCGAACACCGAGTAGCCGAATCCGCGCAGCGCCTCCACCCAGCGCTGCAGCGATCCCGGCTGCGGGGGGATGTTGGCGAAGACGCACGCCTCGACATCGGAGGAGTCCGGCGCACCCGGATCGCCGGCGCCCTCGACGAACCAGGCCGCGATCGCGTCGAACCGCGGCCGCGAGGCCGCCGTCGGGCGGGCACCGATCACCGTCGACAGGGTCATGTCGATGTTCGGGGCGTCCCAGATCAGCAGGTCCAGGGCGGGACGCGACCGGCCGTCGTCGACGGGGCCGGCCGGCTGCTCGGCGGGCGCGGGCACGGCCTCGGAGGTGTCCAGCACGGGGACAGTCTGCCCGGGCCCGGCGACGGGCGTCGCCGGGGGCGGCGCCTGGAGCGTTCCGGCGGGGGGTGGCGGACCGGCCGGCGCCGTCGCCCGGCGGCCGGGACGGCGGAGGTTCACCCGGGCGCGGGGACGGCGTGGCCGGCGATCGCCAGGGCGCACAGGTCCCCTCCGGCCTGCTGCACCTCGCGGACCCAGCCGGGCAGCCGGTCGGCGGGCATCGGGTGGCCCAGCAGCCAGCCCTGCGCCAGGTCGCAGCCGGCCTCGCGCACCATCCGCAGGTGCTCGGGGGTCTCGATCCCCTCGGCCACGGAGCTGATGCCCAGCGTGCGGGTGAGCCCGACGATGGCCGCGAGCACCGCACCGGTGTCGCCGGCCGCCACCCGCTCGGCGGCGGCGAGCAGCGAGCGGTCGATCTTGAGCGTGCCGATGGGGAGCGCGAACAGCTGGGCCAGGGAGGACCACCCGGTGCCGAAGTCGTCGATCGCCACGCGGACGCCGAAGCCGCGCAGCACCGACAGCTGGTCCTCCGCCCGCGTCGGGTCCTCGGCCACGCTGGTCTCGGTGAGCTCCAGCACCAGCTGGTCGGCCGGGAGGCCGGAGCTCTGCAGGGCCAGTCGCACGTCGCGCACCAGCGTCTCGGCGGAGAAGTGCCGGGCGCTGACGTTCACCGACATGCGCAGGGAGAGCCCCTCGGCGGCCCACTCCGCCGCCTTGCGGGTGGTCTCGCGGAGCAGCCAGCGGGTGATCGGGATGATCTGCCCGGTCTCCTCGGCCACGGACAGGAAGGTGTCCGGCGACAGCAGCCCGCGCTCGGGGTGCTGCCAGCGGACCAGCGCCTCGACGCCCTCGATCTGCCCGGTGTCCAGCCGGACGACGGGCTGGTAGTGCACCACCAGCTGGTCGATGGCGTCACCCCGCAGCCGGGTGGCCACCTCCAGCCGCCACCGGGCCGCCTCCCGCAACGCGGGGGAGAACAGGTGGACCCGGTCCCGCCCCGAGCTCTTGGCGGCGAACATCGCGGCGTCCGCATCGCTGAGCAGGTGGTGCGCGTCGCGGACCTCCTGCCGGGCCACCGCCACGCCGACGCTGGCGCTGAGCGGCACGGAGATCTCCCCGGCGAGGAAGGGCCGGCCGAACGCGGTCTGCAGCCGGAAGGCCAGGGCAGCGGCCTCCGAGGCGTCGCACCCGCGCGCCAGGACCACGAACTGGTCGGCGCCCAGGCGGGCCACGGCGTCGCCCGGGCGGAGCTGCTCGGAGAGCCGGCCGCCCACCTGGCGCAGCAGCTCGTCACCGATCTGGTGGCCCAGGGAGTCGTTGACGGTCTTGAAGGCGTCGAGGTCGATGACGAGCAGTGCGACTCCGGCCTGGTGGTCGGCGGCCAGCGCCTCGCCGGTGAGCTCGAGCAGCCTGGAGCGGTTGGGCAGCCCGGTGAGGTCGTCGTGCTGCGCCTTCCACAGCAGGTCCTGCCGGGCGCGCACCTGGTCGGTGACGTCGTTGTGGGTGATGACGACCCGGCCCTCGCGGTCGACCCGCGTCGCCTGCAGGTGGAACCAGGCGGCACCGCGCCGGGTCTGGCAGGAGTAGTCGTAGGAGAACGTGCGCCCGTCCGACCGCGCGGTGTCGGTCATCAGCGCCCGCAGCCCCTCGGCCAGCCCGGCGTGCTCCCGGGGAGCCAGTCCCCGGGTCATGATCGTCAGGTAGTCCTCGCCCTCCCGGCCCGGCCACGAGACCGCCGGGAGCAGCTCCTCGCTGCTGCGCACCCACGCCCCGTTGGTGGACAGGATCCGCCCGTCCGGCCCGATCAGGACGGTGGGCGAGGGCAGGGCCTCCAGCACCGCGGTGAGGCCGCGGATCTGGGCGTCGCGTTGCTGGTCGGTGCGGCGGCGGACGTCGATGTCGCGGAAGAGGACGGCGGCGCCGGCCGGATCGGGGAACATCCGGACCTCGTACCAGCGCCCCGTCGGCTCGTAGAAGAAGTGGAACTCCCGTGGCCGGCCGTCCGCGAGGAGCTGGCGGTACTGCTCCTCGGCGAGCGAGCCGCGCAGGGCCGGGAAGGCGTCGCGGGCGTCCTGGCCGAGCAGTTCGTCGGCCCGGCGCCCGAGGAGCCGCTCGGCCGCCTCGTTGAGGTAGGCGAAGCATCCCCGCGTGTCCAGGCGGTAGACCGCGTCGGGCACGCCGCTCAACGGGTCGGGCCGGATCCCGAGGGACCGGTCGTCGCCTGGTTGCACGCTGCCCGCTCTCGTCCAGTGGTCGTCCGGTCCGCTTCCGCAGACGCCGGGGACACGGACCGCTCGTGAAGAACACGGGCAGCACGTGAGCCGTCCCCGAGGGTAATAGCCCGGAGCCCGCCTCAGGGAGCCGCGACCTCGGATCGCCGGACGATCTCGGCGACGGCGGTGCCGGCGGGCAGGGTGCCGAGGACCGCGCCGGACTCTCCGCCCAGGCGAGAGGCGCAGAAGGCGTCCGCGACCGGGGCCGGTGCGTGGCGCAGCAGCAGCGAGCCCTGCAGGCAGAGCGCCAGCGACCCGGCGATCCGCCGGGCACGGAAGGGCAGCCCGTCCCGGTCACCCAGCTCGGCCGACAGCCGCTTGACCGCGTCGTCGTACCGGCGGTCCGCTCCCCGGGCCAGCTCCAGCTCCGCGGTGACGGCGGCCAGCGACTCCGAGGAGCGCCCCAGCGCCCGCAGGACGTCGAGGGCGATGACGTTGCCCGAGCCCTCCCAGATGGAGTTCAGCGGCGCCTGCCGGTAGAGGCGGGGCAACCCGGACTCCTCCACGTAGCCGTTGCCGCCCAGCACCTCCATCGCCTCCGCGACCACCCCCGGGGTGCGCTTGCACACCCAGTATTTGGCGACCGCCCCCGCCAGCCGCAGGAAGGCCGCCTCGCCGGCGTCCACCGCGGCGGCCAGCCGGATGGCCAGCGCCTTGGCGGCCTCGCTCTCGAGCGCGAGGTCGGCGAGCACGTTCTGCATCAGCGGCTGGTCGGCCAGCAGCGCGCCGAACGCGTGCCGGTGCCGGGCGTGGTGACCCGCCTGCGTCAGCGCCGCCCGGATCGTGGCCGCCGAGCCGAGCACGCAGTCCAGCCGGGTCATGTTGACCATCTCGATGATCGCCGGGACACCCCGCCCGGGCTCGCCGACCAGCCACCCGGTCGTCCCGTCGAACTCCACCTCGCTGGAGGCGTTGGCGCGGTCGCCCAGCTTGTCCTTGAGCCGCTGCAGCCGGAAGACGTTGGGGGTGCCGTCGGGGAGCACGCGGGGGACGAGGAAGCAGGAGACCCCTCCTCGAGCTGGGCGAGGACGAGGAACAGGTCGCTCATCGGCGCGCTGGTGAACCACTTGTGCCCGGTGAGCCGGTAGCTGCCGTCGGGCTGGGCGACGGCACCGTAATCCGGTCCGGCACGGGATCGTGCTCCCCGTTCCGCCGGCGAGCTGCTCGAGCGTGCAGGCGGCGGGCCGGCGGCGCGTACGGCGTCAGGCCGCCGGGCCGCCCAGCAGCAGCCGGCGGAGCAGGTGCAGCGCCATGGTGACGGAGCGTTCCCGCACGGTCGATCGGCCGCCCGGCAGCGCGAGGGAGCGCGCCTCCACCCCCTCGGGGCCGACGACGCACAGGTGGACCGTCCCGACGGGCTTGGTCTCCGTGCCACCTCCGGGGCCGGCGATGCCGGTGATGCCCACCCCGATGTCGGCGCCGAAGCGCCCGCGGGCTCCGTCGGCGAGGGCACGCGCCACCTGCGGGCTGACCGCGCCGTGCTCGGCCAGCAGCGCGCCGGGAACTCCGAGGAGCGCCTCCTTCGCCCCGTCGGCGTAGGCCGTCACCCCGCCCAGCACGGCGGCGGAGGCGCCGGGCCGCTCGGTGAGGCGGGCGACGAGCAGCCCGCCGGTGCAGGACTCCGCGGTGGCGATCGTCAGGCCCCGCTCGGTGAGCGCGGTGGCCACCAGCTCGTCGAGGGTGGGGCCGGTGGAGAACAGCGTGTCGGCGTAGCGCTCGCCCAGCCGGGCCGCGAACCGGTCGTAGGCCGGCTGCGCCGCGGCGGGGAAGCGGGTGACGATCTCCAGCTCCCCGTCCCGGAGGCACGTGGTGATCTCCAGGCCGCCGAGCTCGGGTTCGAGCTCGCGCAGCGTGGCGGCCAGCTGGGCCTCGAGCGTGCCCCACAGCCGCAGGGTCTCCTGCCGCAGCTCCGCGGCGCCCGCCAGCGCCGCCCGGGTCGGAGCCGCGGCGACGGCCGCGGGCCACATGCCCCGAAGCTCGCCCGGGGGTCCGGGCAGCACGACCACCGGCGGCCCGGTCCGGCCCGGCGCGGGCGGGACGACCAGGCCCGGCGCGGTTCCCACCGGCTCCAGCACGGTGGCCCCTTCGGGGACCAGGGCCTGCTTGCGCACCCCCGCCGCGGTGGACGCCGGGTCGGCGCGCCAGCCCCGGCGGGCCATCAGCCGCTCGACGATCCGGCCGATCCGCTGCTCCAGCGCGGCGTCCACCGCCGAGGCGCGGCCCTGGAAGCCACCCACCACCTGGGCGGTCAGGTCGTCGGCGGTGGGCCCCAGCCCGCCGGTGGTGATGAGCAGGTCGGCGCCGGTGCCGGCCAGGAAGGACAGCGCGGCCACGAGGTCCTCGGAGCGGTCGCCGACCACGACGACGTGCCCGACGTCGACGCCGAGCCGGCGCAGCTGCTCGGCCAGCCAGGGACCGTTGCGATCGGCCACCCGTCCGGTGAGCACCTCGGTCCCCGTGACGACGATCCCAGCGCGCGTGACCACGGATCGACCCTAGGCGCGGCGGACCGCTCCGGCAGGTGCGGCCCGTTCCCCCGGGTGGCGCGCGGACGGGCCGGCCGGGCGGCGCTAGCGTGCGGGACGACCGCACCGACCGGTGGTCCCGCCGGAGCCGACCTGGAGGCACCCGTGAGCACGCCGTCCGAACCGCAGTCCCCCACCGCGGGCACCGGTCCCGCCCAGTCGTCGACCCAGGAGATCCCGGTGGTCACGCCGGCGTCCGGCACGCCGACGACGGTGCAGCAGCTCCCGCCCCCCTCGGCTCCCGTCCACCCGCCCGCGGCGCCGAGCGGACCGCCCACCACGCCGACCGCCGCGTCGGCCGGGGAGGCCCAGCCCACCGGCCCGGTCGACTTCGTCCCCGGTCTGCCCGGCGTCGGCGCCCCGCCTCCCCCGGCGGCCGGCGCCGCCACCGAGCTCCCCCGTGCCCCCCGTGACCGGACGGCGCTCGTCGGCGCCGGGCTGGTGGCGCTGTCCCTGGTGCTGCTCCAGCTCGCCCTGTTCCTGCGCTTCGGCACGGAGCCGGCCTGGTCCGCCATCCCGCTGTGGTCGGCCTTCGCCACGGTCTGCGTCGTGCTGGGGCTGGCCGCGTTCGCGGGTCTGCTGCCCGTCGGCCGGCGGCTGGACCACCGGACCGGGTGGCGGGTGGCGGCCGGCGGTCTCGGCGGCCTGGCGGTCTTCTGGGTGCTGGTGGTGCTGCCCGACGCGGGCACCGACCGGGGTTTCCTGCACACGGCCGCGCTCGGCGCTCTCGGCGGGGCGCTGTGGCTGGCCGCGGGCCAGGAGCACCGGCCGACCGAGGACGCGGCGCCGGCCCGCGGCTGATCCGCTAGCCGCGGCCCCGGCCGTTGCCGCCCGCATTGCCGTTCCCGTTCGCGCTGCCGTTCCCGCCCGCGTTGCCGTTCCCGCCCGCGTTGCCGTCCCCGCCCGCGTTGCCGTTGCCGTTCGCGTTGCCGTTCCCGCCCGCATTGCCGTTCCCGCCCGCGCTGCCGTTCCCGCCGGCCTCGGCGGGCGCGCCGTCGGCCCCGGCCCCGACCGGCACCGGGGCGGGGACCACGGGGCCCGGGTCGGCCGGTGCCGGGGCGGGCTGTGGCTCGGGGCCCGGCTCGGGTTCCGGTGGCGCGACCGCGTAGGTGACCGTGACGACGGTGCCCGGGGCGACCGCACCCACCGGCGCGAGGGCCAGCACGTGGTCAGGGGGGACGGCGGCGCTCTCCCGGCCGACGAGGTGGACGCCCAGGCCCGCGGCGGCCAGTTCCCCCTCCACCTCGACGACCGGCCGGCCGACGAAGTCGGCGGCGGCGAGCAGGACCGGCTCCGCGGCGTCGCTGGTACCCGTACCGGGATCCGCCGGGGCGTCACCCCACACCTGCAGGGCGGCGATGGCCAGGCCGGCGCCGAGCACCAGCGCGGTCAGAGGCGCGAGGAGGCGCCGCAGCGGCCGCGGTGCGACCGCCCGCGCGGCCAGGGGCCGCGTGCCGGACGGCGGCGCGACCGGCGGCAGCGGCCGGCCGGCCCGCACGTCGTCGACGGCGTCCCGGAACGCGGCCCCGTCGGGGAACCGCTCGGCCGGGTCCTTCAGCAGCGCACGGTCGATGAGCGTGCGCACCGCGTCGGGCACGTCGGCGGGCAACGGGGGCGGCGGCTCCCGGAGCTGGCGCAGCGCGATCTGCACCGGGTTGTCGCCGTCGAAGGCGCGGTGCCCGGCCAGGCACTCGTACCCGATCATGCCCAGCGCGTAGACGTCGCTGGGCGGGCCGGCCTGGCTGCCACCGGCCTGCTCCGGGGAGAGGTAGTGGGCGGTGCCGACCACCTGCCCGGTCTGGGTGAGCGGTGCGCTGGCCGCGGACCAGGCGATGCCGAAGTCGGTGATCCGCACGATCCCGTCGGCACCGACCAGCACGTTGCCCGGTTTGACGTCCCGGTGCACCAGGCCTGCCGCGTGCGCCGCGGCCAGGCCGGCCGCCGCCTGGCGCAGCACGTCGAGCGTGCGGTCGACCGCGAGCCGTCCCTCCCGCGCGAGCACCGCGGCCAGCGACTCGCCCTCGACCAGTTCCATGACGAGGAAGGCCAGCGCCTCGCCGTCGGTGTCGGTGGACTCCCCGTAGTCGAACAGGGCCGCGACGTTGCGGTGGGTCAGCAGGGCGCTGTGCCGGGCCTCCGCGCGAAACCGGGCCAGGAACGTGGGGTCGCCGGTGTACTCGCTGCGCAGCACCTTCACCGCCACGGGCCGGTCGAGGACGACGTCCCGCCCGCGCCAGACCTGACCCATGCCGCCGGTCGCGAGCAGCGAGAGCAGCTCGTAGCGGCCACCGAGGAGGCGCGGGGACAGCGGCCGCTGCCGCGGGGTCACGGTTCCGGGGACGGGCTCGTCGAGGGGGGAGTGGGGGACCCGCTCGTCTGGCTGGGCGACGACGTCGTGGGCGTCGTCGTCGTCGGCGTCGGCGTCGGCGTCGTCGTCGGCGTGGTGCTCGTCTCCTCCGGCTGCCCGGTGGTCGTGGTGGGCGACGCCGGGAGCGGCGGCGGCGTCGTCGTCACCGTCGGCGCCGAGGTGCTGGCCGGAGGTGTCGTCGGCTCCGTGCGCGACGTGCTCGGCGGGACGACGCGGTCGACGGCGGCGCCGGTCACCACCGGCTCGCGCGGCCGCTCGCCCTGCTCCGGGGCGGTGGCGTACCGCACGACCACCTGGTCGCCGGCACGGAGCGGGCGGCCGGCGGGCTCCACGCCGGTCACCCGGCCCGCGCGGACGTCGTCGCGCGTCTCGGCTCGGACGGTGACCGTCAGCCCGAGGTCGGCCAGCCGCTCGGCGACCTCGCCCACCGGCCGGCCCAGGTAGTCCTCCAGGGCCAGCACGATGCTGCCGGCGATGCGCTCCTCGGCCGCCGCGGCCGTGCTCGGCGCGCTGCCCTGGGTCAGGGTCTGCAGCAGGGTGGCGGTGATCCCCGCGCCGGCCAGCAGGCCGATGAGCGGCAGCAGCACGACCGCCAGCCGGCCGCGCCGCCGCGCCACCGGCGGGCGGGTGGCCCGCGGGCCGGTGGTCGACGCCCCGGCGCGGCGAGCCGGCGCCGCCCGGCGACGTCGCGGCACCACGCCGACCTCGACCGTGCCCGGGTCCGGTTGCCGACCGGCGCGGACCTCGGCGACGGCCGCGGCGAAGCTGGCGCCGTCGGGGAAGCGCGCCTCGGGATCCTTGACCAGCGCCCGGCCGATCAGCGTCCGGACGCCGGGGGGCAGCGCCCCGGACAGGGGCTCCGGCTCCTGCTGCACCTGCTTGAGGGCGATCGTGACGGCGTTGTCGCCGTCGAAGGCCGGGTGCCCGGTCAGGCACTCGTAACCGATCAGGCCGAGGGCGTAGACGTCGCTGGCCGGGGTCGCGTGCCGGCCCTCGGCCTGCTCGGGGGAGAGGTACTGCGGCGTGCCGATGACCTGCCCGGTGCGGGTCAGCGCGACGCTGCGCGCGGACCAGGCGATGCCGAAGTCGGTGATCTTCACCGCCCCGTCCGGGCGGACGAGGATGTTGCCGGGCTTGACGTCACGGTGCACGAGGCCACGACGGTGCGCCTCCGCCAGCGCCGCCGCGGTCTGCCCGAGCAGTGACAGCGTCGTCTCGGCGTCCAGCGCGCCCTCCCGGCGCAGCAACGCCGAGAGCGGTTCTCCCTCCACCAGCTCCATCACCAGGTAGGCGAGGGTCTCCCCCGATCCGTCCTGGGCGGTCTCCTCGCCGTAGTCGAAGACGGCGGCGATGTTGGGGTGGTTCAGCGCGGCGGCGTGCTGGGCCTCCGCGCGGAACCGGGCGACGAAGGTGGGGTCGCCGGTGTACTCGCTGCGCAGGACCTTCACGGCGACCGGGCGGTGCAGGGCGACGTCGAGCCCCCGCCAGACCTGGCCCATCCCACCGGTGGCGATCAGCTGCTGCAGTTCGTAGCGGTCACCCAGGCACCGGCGTCCTGGTTCCACCACGGGGGTCACTCCTCGTCCGTCCGGCCCGTGCGCACGGGCCGTGGCGTCGCCGCACGGGGCCGGCGCGCCGCCCGCCTGTCCGCTCCACGACCCGCCTGGCGCGTCGCGGAACGCGCATCATCGTCCACCACCCGACCCGCGGCGCCGCATCCGCCCCTCCCGCACCACCCGTCGCGTCGGCGCGCCGGTTGCATGGCGTGCACGAGGCACCACGCATCCCCCGGCGCCGGGTCCGGGCCGGGGGACTGCCTCCCGCTGCCCGCGGCCTGGCAAGGTGACCGGCGACAGGGCCGCGCCGCGGCCGACCGCGAACCGGAAGGCGGGCGACGATGTCCGACACCGTGACCCGTGAGGACGCCGACGGCGTCGCCACCCTCACCCTGCTCCGTCCGGGGCTGACCCACGCCTCCCGCCGCGACCTCCTGGCCGCTGTGCAGGACGTCGCGGCGGACGACTCGGTGCGCGCCGTGCTGCTCACCGGCACGGGACGGGCGTTCTGCGTCGGGCAGGACCTCGGGGAGCACCTCGCGGAGATGCAGGGGGGCGCCGAGGCGCCGCTGTCGGTGGTGGAGCGGGAGTACAACCCGCTGGTGCTGGCGCTGGCCGGCCTGCGCGTGCCCGTCGTCGTCGGGATCAACGGCGCCTGCGCCGGGGCGGGCCTGGGCCTGGCCCTCGCCGGCGACCTCCGGGTGGCCGCTGCCGGCGCCAAGTTCACCACCGCGTTCACGGGGATCGGGCTGTCCAGCGACTCGGCGCTGGCGGCGCGGCTGGTGCACAGCGTGGGCGGCTCCCGCGCCGCGGAGCTGCTGCTGCTGCCGGAGCCGTTCCTGGCCGAGAGCGCCGCGGAGTGGGGGCTGGTGCACCGCGTCGTCGCACCGGAGCAGGTGCTGCCGGAGGCCCAGCAGCTGGCGGCCCGGCTGGCCGCCGGCCCGACCGCGGCCTACCGCGCGGTGAAGACGGTGCTGGCCACCGCCGCCACCGATTCGCTGGAGGAGACGCTGGCCCTGGAGGGGCGGCTGCAGAACGAGGTGGGGCAGTCTGCCGACCACCGCGAGGCCGTCGAGGCGTTCCTGGCCAAGCGGGCGCCGCGGTTCACCGGCCGCTGAGGCGGCCGACCCGCGGGAGGAGTGCACCTGCCGCCGGGCGGGCGGGCCGGGCCGGCGGCAGGGCGTCAGGGGGCCGCCGTTCCCGGCGACGGGGTCACCGGGCGAGCGTGGCGCAGGCGGGGCAGACGTCGGAGGCCCGCAGCGGCCACTGCTGCTCGGGGGTGACCCGGGCCAGCGAGCCGCAGACGGTGAGCTCGCAGGCGCTGTCGACCTCGGCCGGCGGCCGGTGCAGCTCCACGGCGTGCCACAGCGCGGCGGTGGGACCGTGCGCGCGGCTGCGGGCGGCGGCGAACGCGGTGGTCGTCAGCATCATGCTGAGGAGGTCGGCAGGTGCGCGGGCGCGGGCGACGGGTGCGGAGCGGCTCCTCACCCCGAAGGGTGAGCCGCAGGAGCCGGGTGCAGGATCAGGTCATGGAGCTCACCAAGCACGGGCATGCCTGCGTGGTCCTCTCCGACGGCGACCGGCGGCTGGTCATCGACCCGGGTGCCTTCACCGACCCGGTCGCCCTCGACGGTGCGACGGCGGTGCTGGTCACCCACGAGCACCCCGACCACTTCGTCGCCGACAGGCTGCGGGCGGCCTTGGACGCCACCCCGTCGCTCGAGGTGTGGACCAACCGGGCGGTGGCGGCCGCGCTCGAGGGCGCCGGCGACCGCGTGCACGTGGTCGGGGCCGGCGACGCGGTCACGGTCGCCGGGTTCGAGGTGCAGGTGCACGGCGAGCTGCACGCCGAGATCCACCCGGACCTGCCCCGGGTGGCCAATGTCGGATTCCTCGTCGACGGGCAGGTCTTCCACCCCGGCGATGCCTTCACCGTGCCGGGCACGCCCGTCCCCACGCTGCTCCTGCCGCTGCACGCGCCCTGGTCGCGCACGGCCGAGGTGATCGACTACCTGCGGGAGGTGCGGGCCGACCAGGCCTACGCCGTGCACGACGGGCTGCTCAACGACACCGGGATCGGTGTGGTGAGCGGGCTGCTCGGGGAGCGGGGTCCGGGGACCCCCACGCCGGTCGCCCGGCTGACCCCCGGGGAGACGGTCGAGGTCTGAACCCGACCGCCTCCGCCGGGGACGGCGGTCAGGTCAGCGCACGGCGCGGTCGTTGCGCCCGGTGAGCGTGGACGCCGCCACCACCAGCACCGCCGCCAGGACGATGGAGATGATCCACCGCAGCCAGTCGATGCCGGCGGTGTCCTCGACGCCCAGCAGACCGCTCACCCAGTAGCCGAGGAGCACACCGCCGACGCCGCACAGCAGCGTGAGCCAGATGGGCGTGTTGTCCCGGGTGCTGGGGGCGACGAACTTCCCCAGCAGGCCGATGATGAGCCCGGCGATGATCAGACCGATGATTTCCACAGCAAGCTCCTCAGTTCGCTCGACCGGCGAGCACGGTTCTCCCGGCACGGTGCCGAGCGTGCCGCCGGTGCACGACAAGGCCCTGTACCCCGGTTGATCACGACGATGCGTGATTCCCCCGAACGAGCGGCACGGCTTCCCCGGTCAGGAGCCCGCGGCCGCCTGAGCCACGTGCGCGGGCACCTTGGCCAGCTCGGCGTCGACCGTCCGCTGCACCAGCCGGCGCACGGCGGTGCGGGTCAGCCGGCGGACCAGCCGGCTGCCCCCGGTGGGCTCGTGACCGATCGTGATCGAGACACGCGTGCCGCCGGCGGCGGTGTCGGAGAGCTCGATCTCCGTCGTCCACGTCTCCGGGGTGAGCTCCAGGCGCGTGGTCACCCGCCGGAGCGGCTCCCACGCGACGATCTCCCCGCGTGGCGCGCCCGATCGCGGAGCGCCGCCGTCGAGCTGCCCGGGCGAGCAGACGAACGTCGTGCCGACCCCGGGGGACCCGGTGCCGGCGAGCACGTAGGAGACGTCGCAGACGGCGCAGTAGGGCTCCAGCACCGCCAGCGCGCGCCAGACCTCCGCGCGGGGCTGCGGCACCTCCCGGGTGCCCGTCGCGGTCGTCGGCACGTCAGCGGCCGCCCACGGAGACCTCGAACTCGACCTGGCTGACGTCGGGTCGCAGTCGGGAGAAGCTGTGCACCTGCGGGCGCCCCTCGCCGTCCCGCACGGTGGTCCGGACCACCAGCAGCGGGGAGCCGGCGACCACGCCGAGCGCCTCGGCCTCGTCGGGGGCGGCGGTGCCGACGTCCACGACGATGCGGGCGTGGGCGAGGTCGGCCGCGTACTCCCGGCGCAGGTAGTCGTAGAGGGAGCCCTCGCTGAAGTCGGCGTCCACCGCGCCGGGGTACGCGGCGGCCGGCAGGAAGCTGTGCGCGACGTGGTTGGGCGTGCCGTCGACGCTGCGCAGCCGCACCAGCTCCACCACCTCCGACCCCGGCTCCAGCTTCAGCTCGGTCGCCACGGGGGCGGGCACCGGCACGACCCGCTGGACGAGCACCGTCGTGCCGACCTGCGCGCCCTGCTCGGTCATGACCGAGTTGAAGCCCGCGATGCGGTGCACGAAGCTCTCGCGGTACTCGTGCCGGATGGCCGGGCGGGTCACGTAGGTGCCCCGGCCCTGCTCCCGCACGAGGTGGCCGTCGGCCACGAGCCCGTCGACCGCGCGCCGCAGCGTGATGCGGCTGACGCCGTACTCGGCGCAGAGGACCGGCTCGGGGGGCAGCACCGTGAGCTCGGGCAGCGCGGCGACCCGGCGGCGCAGGTGCTCGCGGACCGACAGGTACTTGGGACCTGCTACGGGGCTGACCACGGGACAAAGGTACTGCCCGAGGAGACGTCTGGTCGTCATGTCGTATGAGACGTCACATCGATCGTGTCGTGGCGTGCGTCACGTGGCCCACCGGGATGTCGCCCGGTACGGCGGCTGGCAGCCACCCGGATGACCGGTCGATGATCACCGTGTGACGGACTCACCCGACTGGCGCAGGCGCAGGTGGGGGGCCACCCACCTGCGCATCTACGAGGTGGCGCTGCGGCTGTTCGAGGACGAGGGCTACGACCAGGTGCCGATCGCCCGCATCGCGTCCGCCGCCGGCGTGTCGGTGCCCACCTTCTACGCGCACTACCCGAGCAAGGAGCACCTGATCATGGCCCTCCTCGCGCCGCACCAGGTGGCCGAGCTCATCGCCGCCCAGCCGGCCGACCAGCCGCTGGGCGTGCGGATCCGACAGGCGGCGGTGAACTCGCTGACCAGCTTCGACGACGGGGAGCGGGCCCAGCTGCTCGCGCGCTGGCGGATCATCGCCGGCAGCCCCGCGCTGCGGTACCGGGCCGGGGAGTTCGACCGGATGACGGCCACGATGGTCGCCGAGGCCAGCGCCGGCGATCAGCCCGTCCGGTCGTCGGACCTGGTGATCGCCAGTGCCCACCTCGCCGCGTTCACCACCGGGATGCTCGTGTGGGCCGACAGCGACGGGGAGCGCGAACTCGGGGGGTGCCTGACCGAGGCCTTCGACGCCCTCTCCAGGGCCTGACCCCGTTCGGCATGGGTCGAGCCGCTGCACCGGACGTCCCGCCGCGTCACGGCGCGGCTGGACACCCGACGGCGCGGCTCGACATGCCCGCCGCACCCACCGAACCGGGGGCTCGGCGCCGGCTCAGCGACCCGGCGCCCGCAGCTCCACGACCGTGACCTCCGGCCGGGCGCCGATGCGCATCGGCGGGCCCCAGTAGCCCGCCCCCGAGGAGACGTACAGCTGGGTGTCGCCGTGCCGGGACCAGCCCTCCACGGAGGGCTGGTCGAGCCGCACGGCGTAGTCGAACGGCCAGAGCTGCCCGCCGTGGGTGTGCCCGGACAGCTGCAGGTCGACGCCGGCCGCGGCCGCCTGCTCCACCATCACCGGCTGGTGCGCGAGCAGGACCACCGGGGTGGCGTCGTCGCGCCCGTCCAGCGCGGCGTCCAGGTCGGCGCCGTGACCGGGCAGGCCCGAGGCCGCCGCGGTCCGGTCGTCGATCCCGGCGAGGTCGAAGGACGCGGCGCCGCGGCGGATCGCCACCCGCTCGTTGCGCAGCACGTCCACGCCCAGGGTCGGCAGGTGCCGCATCCAGGCCCGGGTGTCGACGAAGTACTCGTGGTTCCCGGTGACGAAGTAGACGCCCTGCTCGCTGACCAGGTCCGCCAGCGGGGCCACGTCCTCCCGCAGCTCGTCGACGTCGCCGTCGACCAGGTCGCCGACGATGGCCACCACGTCCGGCCGCTGCTCGTTGACCAGCTCCACGACCCGTTCGAACCGCCGTCCGCCGTAGGTGGCCGACAGGTGGCCGTCGGAGAAGGTGACGATCCGCAGCCCGTCCAGCGCCGGGTCCAGCCCCCGCAGGGTGACCGGCACCCGCCGCACCACCGGCGCGGAGTTGGCGAACCAGGCGCCCGTGCCGGCGGTGCCCAGGGCGACCGCTCCGGCGGTCACCGCGAGGCCGCGGGCCAGGAAGAGCCGCCGCCCCATGCCGTCGGCAGGGGCGTCGGCAGGGGCGTCGGCCGGAGCATCGGCGGGGGCGTCGGCGAGGAGGTCGCCGTCCGCCCGGACGGCGCCGCGGCCAGGTGGCGTCCCCCTGTCGGACGGAGCCGCTGCGTCGTCCCTCCGCGGAGCGCTCCACGCCCCACTCGGGACGACCTGGCGCACAACTCCCCCGCTACGCCTGCTGATCAGCGCGTTCCCGACCAGCCGCACCGGTTCGAGGACGAGCAGCGCGAGCACGGCGTAGAGGGCGATGCCGAGCCAGCTGTAGCCGATCCAGCTCAGCGGGGTGCCGGCGTCCAGCGGCAGCACGCCGCGCGACAGCAGCGCCGCCACCGGCGACACCGCCAGGAGGACGGTGAGCAGGGTGAGCCAGCGGCGCAGGCGGCCGGGCTCGGTGGTGCTCCGGACCAGCCGGAGCCACAGGTAGGCGTGCAGCAACCCCACGGCCAGCAGGACGACCGTCCCGAAGCCCAGCAGACCGATGAGGGACAGGGCGGACCTCCGGCGGGATCGGGGAGCACGGCGGGACCGGGTCGATGCACGCCGGTGCAGAGGATGGACGACGGAGGACGCCGGGGTGTTCCCGGAGCGGGATCAGCCGGTGCCGTCGAGCCGGGAGGAGAGCGCGGAGGCCAGCTTCGACGCCCGCGGGGAAGGGCGGGCGCCGGCGGCGACGAGCACGTCGCCCACGGCGGCCAGGATCGGCTCGGAGCCGTCGACGAGCTCGACCTCCAGCTCGCGCCAGCTGCGCACCTCGGGGACGTCGCCGGGAGCGGTCGCGGCCACCGTCGCGGTCACCGTGTCGTCGGCGAGCTCGGCCAGCACCCGGCCGGCCGCGTCCCGCAGCGCGGTGACCACCCGCCGGGTGCGCATCGTCACCACCGGCCCGGGCACCTCCCCGGCCAGGAGCCCGGCGACCACCTCCAGGAGCTCGGCCGGTGCCACGTCGGTGCCGTGCGCCAGCGGCGCGTGCAGCTCCCGGCGGGCCCCGTCCGCCGGGAGCTTGAGGTGCCAGCCCTCGTCCGGCCCCCCGGTGCGGCGGCGCAGGGTGACCCGGGCGCGCACGAGCCGGAGGTCCGGGGTGTCGTGGTAGACCGCCGCCAGCTGGTGGACCACCGGGGCGTCCACGACCGCGACGCCGGGGACCGCGTCCAGGGACGGCGGCACGAACGCCTCGTCCACGTCGAACTTCCGCTCGATCTCGAGCTGCTCGGCGACCACGGCCCGACCGTAGGGCACCGACCGGGGCGGCGGCCCACCGGCGCCCTGGCTAGCGTGACCGCCATGGCCCGGACCGATACCGATCCCCGGTGGGCCGTCGCGGCCGCCACGCCGTGGGCGGTGTGGGCGGTGCTGCGCCGCGCCGGCGCCGAGCGGGGCTTCCCGCTGGTGCCCGCGCTGGCGTTCACCCCGTACGCCGCCGCCGCCGCCGTCGTCCCCCTGGTCGCGGCCGTGCGGGCCCGGTCACGGGCGGGCACCCTGCTCGCCGCGGCGGCGGGCGCCACGCTCGGCGCCGCCGTGCGCTCGCACCGGGGCAGGCCGCCCGCCGGCGACCCGCCGACGGGGCGACGGGTGCGCATCGCCACGGTGAGCCTGCGCCGGGGGCTGGTCCCCGCCGAGCCGGTCGTCGAGCTGGTCCGCCGGCACGGGGTCGACGTCCTGGCGGTGCAGGAGCTCACCCCGGAGGCCGAGGGGCGCTTGACCGCCGCCGGGCTGGCGGAGCTGCTGCCGCACGCCCACGTCATCCCCGCCCGGCCGGGCAGCGTCGCGGCGGCCTCCGGTGGCGTCTGGAGCCGGTTGCCGGTCGACGGCCGCGGAGCCGTGCCGGGCGGCTTCGAGCAGCCGACGGTCCGGCTGCCGATCGGCGCGGGGCCCGCGCTCGAGATCACCGCGGTGCACGCCGTGCCCCCGGCGACGTCACCGGCCGCCGTCCGCGCCTGGACCGCCGACCTCGCCGCCCTGCCGGCTCCCGATCCGGCGGTGCTGCGGGTGCTCGCCGGCGACTTCAACGCCACGCTCGACCACGCGGCGCTGCGCGCGGTCCTGCGGCTGGGGTACCTGGATGCCGCCCGCGCCGTCGGCGTGGGGCACACCTGGACCTGGCGGCCGCTGCGGGTCCCGGTCCCCCGGCTGGCCCTCGACCACGTGCTCGTCGATCCGCGACTCGCCGTCGCCGGCTGCGGCTTCGTCCCGGTGCGGGGCAGCGATCACCGGTCCGTGGTGGTCGACCTGGTGGTGCCGGGCGGCTGAGGCGCGGCAGCCGATGTTCACCGACCCCGCCCGGTGGGCAGCCTTGTACGGCGGGACGCGCGACCGGGCGCGCCGCATGGAGGGAGCCGACCCATGTTGAGCGAGCACCAGGTCGCGGAAGCGATCGGCAGCACCGCCTACGGCGACGGTGGCGACAAACTGGGCACCGTCGAACACTTCTTCGTCGACGACCGGACCGGTGAGCCGACCTGGGTGGCGGTGACCACCGGCCTGTTCGGCACCCGGCACTCGATCGTGCCCGCCCGCGAGGCCTCCTGGGAGGACGGCCGACTGCGGCTGCCGGTCACCGCGGAGGCGGTGACGAGCGCCCCGGCCGTCGGCGGGAACCACCTCGACCCGGGCGAGGAGGCCGAGCTGCGGCGCCACTACGGCATCGACGAGGCGCGGGGCGCGGGAAACGGCGGTGGGCGCCACCGGGAACCCGACGACGCCGCGACCCCGACCGACGGCGCCATGACGCGGAGCGAGGAACGGCTGCGGGTCGACACCGAGCGGGTCGCCGACCGGCGGGTCCGTCTGGTCAAGTACGTCGTCACCGAGGAGGTGCAGGTGACGGTGCCCATCCGGCGCGAGGAGATCCGCCTGGAGGAGATCCCGCTGGACGGCACCGCGGCGGCCGGGGACGCCGCCCACTCCGGTGAGTCGCTGGTGCCCGAGGACACCGCCGCGACGGGCCTGCCGGACGAGATCGTGCTGCACGCCGAGCGGCCGGTGTTCGGTGTCGAGGTGGTGCCCGTGGAGCGGGTACGGCTGCGCACGGAGGTGGTGGAGGGCCGGGAGACGGTCAGCGAGCAGGTGCTGCGCGAGCAGATCACCGTCGACCAGGACGGCACGCCCCGGAGCTGACGCCGGCCTCTCAGCCGCGCCGGTCGGGGAGGAACCGCAGCCGGTCGCGGGTGGCCGCCACCTCGGCGGCGTCGACGTCGGCGAGCACGAGGGTCTCGGTCCCGGCGGCGGTGGCCAGCAGCTCGCCCATGGGGCTCACGATCCGGCTGTCCCCCGTGTGCTCGGTGCCGTCCCCGGCGGTGCCCACCCGGTTGCACCCCACGACGTAGGCCTGGTTCTCGATCGCCCGGGCCTGCAGCAGCGTCTGCCAGTGCAGGCGCCGGGCGGCCGGCCAGTTGGCCACCACCACGTAGAGGTCGGTCTCCAGGGCGGCGCGCCAGAAGACGTCGGCGAAGCGCAGGTCGTAGCAGATGAACGGGGTGATCCTGAGCCCCCCGATGGTCACCGTGAGCGGCCCGTCGCCGGCGCGGAACCGCTCGTGCTCGCCGCCGTGGGTGAAGGGGTGCAGCTTGCGGTAGCGGTGCGTCCCGCCGTCCGGCCCGGCCAGGACGAAGGAGTTGTAGGGCAGCTGCTCCCCCGGGGCGATCTCCGGGCAGCTGCCGCCCACCCACACGCCGTGCTCGGCGGCCTGCGCGGCGAGGAACGCCGCCGACGGCCCGTCCTCGGGCTCCCCGATGCCCGGCGTCATCGAGAACCCGGTGGAGAAGGTCTCGGTGAGCAGCACCAGCTCGGCGCCGGCGGCGGCCGCCCGGGCCACCTGCGGGGCGAGCCGGGCGAAGTTCGCCTCCCGGTCCTCCCAGACGATGTCGTGCTGCACCGCTGCGACCCTCATGCCAGCCTCCTCAACCGCTCGACCGCCTCGCCGAGCACGTCATCCCTCTTGCAGAACGCGAACCGCACCAGGTGCCGCCCGAGGGCGGCGTGCTCGGGCGTGTAGAAGACCACGGTCGGGACGGCGACCACGCCGGCCCGCTCCGGCAGCGCCCGGCAGAAGGCGAGCCCGTCGCCGTCGGGCTGCACCCCGCGGACGTCGACGGTGGCGAAGTAGGTCGCCTGCGGGCTGATCACCGGCAGCCCGGCCTCGCGCAGCCCCGCCACCAGGACGTCGCGGCGGTACTGCAGGTCGCGGGCGATACCGGTGAAGTACGCCTCCGGCAGCCGCAGCCCCGCGGCGACCGCGGGCTGGAACGGCCCGCCGTTGACGTAGGTGAGGAACTGCTTGGCGGTGCGGACTGCGGCCACCAGCGGAGCCGGACCGCAGACCCAGCCGACCTTCCAGCCGGTCACGTTGAACGTCTTGCCGCCGCTGGAGACGACGAGCGTCCGCTCGCGCATGCCGGGCAGCGTGGCGAGGGAGACGTGCTCCGCGCCGTCGAACACCAGGTGCTCGTAGACCTCGTCGGTGACCACCGTGAGGTCGTGCGTGGTGGCGAGCTCGGCCAGCACGGCCAGCTCGTCGCGGGTGAGCACCGTGCCGGTCGGGTTGTGCGGGGAGTTGACCAGCAGCAGCCGGGTGCGCGGCGTGATCGCGGCGCGCAGCTCCGCCTCGTCGAACACCCAGGGGCCCGAGCCGTCCGCGGGCGGGTGCAGCGGGACGGGGCGCACCACGCCGCCGGCCATGGCGACCGAGGCGCTGTAGCTGTCGTAGATGGGCTCGAAGAGGACCACCTCGTCGCCGGGCTCCAGCAGGGCGAGCATCGCCGCCGCCAGCGCCTCGGTCGCGCCGGCGGTGACCAGCACCTCGGTGTCGGGATCGTAGGTGCCACCCGAGAACCGCTGCCGGTGCTCGGCGACGGCGGAGCGCAGCTCGGGGATGCCCGGGCCGGGCGGGTACTGGTCGGCGCCGGTGCCGATGGCGGCGCGGGCGGCGTCGAGCACCTCCGCCGGGCCGGGGTAGTCGGGAAAGCCCTGACCCAGGTTGATCGACCCGGTGGCGACGGCGAGCGCGCTCATCTCGGCGAAGATCGTCGTCCCGAAACCGCGCAGCCGGGACGCCAGCGGTGCGGTCATGCGGCTCCTTTCCCGGGTCGGTTCCACGCGGCCCCCTGCAGGGTCCCGCGGCGAGCCTGCGAGTCGCGGGGGTCAGGGGGTCCTTCTTCAGGCGATGCGGACGTCCTCGTGGCCCTCGATCGCCACCACGTCGCCGGAGCGGAGCTGCCGGCCGCGCCGGTCCTCCGGCTCACCGTTCACCGTCACCGCGCCGGAGAGCAGCACGTCCTTGACCTGGGCGCCGGTGGGGACGGCGTCGACCAGCTTGAGCAGCTGGCCGAGCCGGATGCTGTCCTCGCCGGGACGCAGATCGACGGTGCGCACGGTCGTCAGTCTGCCGTCCGGCGCAGCTCGTCGCCGACCCGGACCTGCCCGGGTGCGAGGACGGCGGCCCGCACGGCGAGCAGCCCCTCCCGCTCGCGGTGCACCGTCTTGAGCACCGAGGTGTCGCGCGGGATGCCGCCGGGCTGCGGGCGGGTGGTCATCACGCACCGCGGGATGCCGGTGCCGAACCGCAGCCGCGCGCTGCCCAGGTCCGCCTCCGTGCCGCGCAGCGCGTCCTCGCCGGCGCCGTCCAGCACGACGTTGGCCCGGAAGCGGCGGCGGTCCCAGGTGCCCAGCGTGCCGGTGGAGACCAGGGAGAGCCGGATGCGGGGGCTGTCGTGGAACGGGCCGGGGGCGCCCTCCCACTGCCGCCACTCGTTCGGATCGGGCTCGTCGTCGCCCACGGCCGACTCGTAGGTGGGGACGGTGTCGTCGTCCCCGGCCGCCCGCAGCTCCACCCGGCGGCCGAGCCAGTCCGAGAGCACGGCCTCGTCCGTGGTGACCGTTCCGTCGGGGAGCACCACCTCGACCCCGCCGTCCGGGCGCACGCGGGCCGCGCCGAACAGCAGCTCGGGCACCCGGCGGGCGGTGAGGCCGAAGCCGGTGTCGCGGTCGAACAGCGCCCACCGCCGGTCGCCGCTGATGCCGAGCGGGCCGAGCTCCGCCTCGGCCAGCCGCTCGCCCTGCAGCGACTTCACCGGGTAGCGCCAGAGCTCCGCGACGCGCATCTCAGCCCGCCGGCGTCCAGGCGAGGGACCAGGTGCCGGCCCACTCCGCGCTCGGCTCGAGCACGTGCAGGTCGACGTCGTCGGCGAGCGCGTTGGGCGGGCAGGTCATCGGCTCGACGGCGAGGCTGCGCCGCCACTGGCCCTCGGGCAGGGTGTCGCCGCTGTAGACCTGCAGCCACGGCCAGGCGGCGTCGGCCGAGAGCATCAGCTCCCCCGCGGCGCCGCGCAGCCGCACGCGCCACCACCCCTGGTCGTCCCGGTCGAGGTCGGTGAGCGGGACGTCGAGCGCCCGGTCGCCGATCCGGCCGACGGCGCCGTCGAACGGCCGCCGCTCCCCCGTCGGCAGGCCGCCGTCCAGCGCCAGCTCGGTGCGGGCCGGGAGCTCCACCTCCGCGTCGCCGATGCCGCCGTCCTGGGTGGCCCCGACGGAGAGGTAGGGGTGGAAACCGGCGCCGAACGGCGCCGGCCGGTCGCCGGTGTTGCGGACGCGGAGCGTGCAGGTGAGCCGGTCGGCGTCGAGCGTGTGGTCCACCGCGACGGCGAGGCGGAACGGATAGCCGGGGTGCGGCTCCACCGTCGTCCCGACCGTGACGGACCGGTCCGCTTCCGCCAGCACCGTCCACGGCTGCCAGGCGACCAGGCCGTGGATGGCGTGCGGCTCGTCGGGCGAACGGACGTCGAGCTGGAGCTCCTCGCCGCGCCAGCTCCACCGGCCGTGCCGGAGCCGGTTCGGCCAGGGCACGAGGGTCGCGCCGCGCCAGCCGGGCAGCACCCGACCGGCCGGGTAGCCGTCGAGGACCTCCCAATCCCCGACCGCGAGCCGGCGGAGGGTCCCGCCGCGGAGGTCCAGGGCGAGGCGGGCGTCGCCGGCGGTGAGCTCCACCTCGGTGCGGTCGCTGGTGGGCCAGGTGTCGGGCATGCGCTCAGCTCACCACATCGCCGCCCCGCTGCCCCGGCGAGATCTGCACACTCGCCCCCATCGGGCCGTCGACGGGGGCCGGTGTGCAGATCTCGTGGGCTCAGGGGTGGTAGGTCACCTGCTCGGCGAACTGCAGGACCTGCTCCTGGGTGAACGCGTCGGGCACCTGGAGGGTGAAGGTCGTCCCGTCCTCGAACTGCGCCTGCAGGAACCAGCCCCGGTCCCTGGGCCCGTTGTCGACCCGGACCAGAGCTGCCGGCCGGCCCTGCACCACCACCTCCAGCTGCGGCCCCACCGGACCCATGAGGTTCGCGCGCACCTCGGCGAGCGGCGACACGTCCTCCGGCAGCGGCACGTGCACCGTGATCGTCTGCTGCTCGTAGGCGTCGTTCACCAGGGTGAGGACCCGCCCCATCTTGTAGAACTGCACCGACCAGCCCAGCGGTGCGAGCTCGGCGGCGAGCGTGGCCCGCTGCGGCCGATCGACCAGCGACTCGGCGACCGCGAGCAGGTCGGCGGTCGCGCTGTACCGGCCCTCACCGGTCATCGTCACCCACTGGTCGTCCCTGCGTTCCCAGAGGAGCTCGGCGAAGCGCTCCCGCCCACAGACCGTCAGGCCGTCGTCGCAGTACACGTCCCGGGTCCCGTGGACCAGGTCGGCGGACACACCGTCGACGCTGATTTGCGAGCGCTCCGTGACGTCGACGTGCTCGAAGGAGTCCTCCCACCCGTCGGGCTCGTCCCCGTGCACCCCCACGGTGAACCGGTCGGCCCCGTCCGCGGAGTCGTACTCGGCGAAGCCGGCGGACTCCCCGTCCCCGGTGAAGCCGGGCCGCATCCCCACGGGCTCGGGCTCCAGCGACAGCGGGAAGGTCGGCATCCGGAAGTCCACCAGGGTCACGCTCTCTGCCGGGGTCCCCGGCCCGTCGGGCGCGGCGATGACGACGGCGGCGGCCCAGGCCGCCGCCACCGTGACGGCGGCCAGCCCGATGCGCAGGGTGGCCTTACGGCTCGGCCGGCGCGCCCGTCGGGGGGCCGGCCCCTCGATCTCGGCGAGCAGCGCGGCGCGGGCGGCCGAGCGGGCGGCGGGGGAGAGCGGCGGCGCCGCGGGGCCCGCCTCGCGCAGGAGCGTCACGTCGTTCATCGGTCCTCCTCCTCGGAGGTCGGGTCGAGCGGGAGGACGCCGCCGAGCGCGGCGCGGGTCTGGCGGCGAGCGCGGTGCAGCCGGGACCGCACCGTGCCGACGGGGACGTCGAGGACGGCGGCGATCTCCTCGTAGCCGAGCTGGCCCCAGGCGAGCAGCAGCAGGGCGTCGCGGTCGCGCGGCTTCAGGCCGGCGAGCGCCGCGGCGAGCGGGCCGCGCAGCGCCTCGGCGTCGAGCCGGCCGGCGGCGTCCCCTGGGTCGTCGCCGGGCCGCTCGGGCTCGGCGGCCGCGCGGGCCAGCGCCTTGTAGCGGCGCTGCTCGGTGCGCACGTGCCCGTGGACGACGTTCGTCGCGATGCCCAGCAGCCACGGCCGGACCTCGACGTGGTCGGCCCGGTAGGCCGCCCGGCGCCGGAAGGCGATGAGGAACGTCTCGCTGAGCAGGTCATCGGCCAGCTCCCCCACCCGGCGGCCCAGGTAGCGGTGCACCGTGGCAGCGTGCCGGTCGAACAGCGGGGCGAACTCCGCCGGGTCGTCGACCGACCGGGCGATCAGCTCCGCGTCGCTGGGGAGCGAGTCGGGCAGGGCGCGCAGCCGCGGGGGTTCGGCGGGTGGACCGGCGGACCGGTGCAGCGCCGTCGGGGTCACGGCCGGTGGTGATCCGGCCGCGATCGGTGAAGTGGTCACATCCCTTGATGTCCGGAGCGGCGGATCCGGTTCACGGCTTCCTCCTGGGAGACCGCGGTCGCCTCCCCGCCGCCGGGAACGCCGGCGATCCCGCGGGAACGTCGCCGACGCTCAGCCCTGGCAGTTCTCGTCGCCATAGGCGCTGACGGTGTCCGCCGCGGCGAGGAACTCCGTCAGCTCCTCCTCGCCCAGCTGCCCCTCCGCGACCGCGCTGTCCAGGTCGCCAGCGGCAGGGAAGTTCTCGGCCATGTACCGGGCGGCCTCCTGCACCTCGTCCACCTCGTCGGGAACGCTGTCGGCCAGGTCCTCGAGCACCTCCCGGGCCTCCTCCCCGTCCTCCGGCTCGATCTCGGCGGTCGCCAGGTACTGGTCGCAGAAGTCCTCGACGCTGGAGCCACCGCAGGCGGTGAGGCCGAGCGGAGCGGTCGCCACGGCGGCGAGCAGGACGAGCTCCCGGATGCGCATGGCTCCACCCTCACACAGCGCGGCCGCGAGGAAGGGGACCGGCCGGTATCCGAACGGCCTCAGGTCGCGTCGAGCTCCTTCGCGAAGAACAGCGAGTCCACCGCGTCCGGGTCGCCCACGTAGTCCCCGAACGCGCCGATCGGCCGGTACCCGGCGCCCGAGTAGAGGCCGATCGCCTCCGGCTGTAGTGGGCCGGTCTCCAGCCGCAGGCTGGTCCACCCCCGGGCGCGTGCGGCGTCCTCCAGCCCGGCGAGCACCGCCTTCGACACCCCGCGGCCCCGTGCCGCCGGCACCACGTACATGCGCTTCACCTCGGCCACGCCGTCGCCGAGCGCCCGGAGCGCCCCGCAACCCAGCGGAGTCGCGTCGTCGTCGCGGGCGAGCAGCACCACGGCGACGTCGGCCGCGGAGGGGTGGGTGCCCGGCTCCTCCTTGCCGCCGTAGCGGGCGCGGACCTCCGTCTGCTGGTCGGTGGTCAGCCGTCGCACGTCGGCGTCGTCCCACGCCGCTTCCTCCACCCGCACGGCGGAGATCATCACAAGGTGATGCCGTGCAGCAGCAGGGCGGCCAGCTCCCGGTAGGCCGTCGCGTCGTCCAGGCCGGTCGCGCGCCCGGTGTCGCCGCGGCCGATGCGCAGCATCAGCGTGGTCACCGTGTCGGCAACCAGCGCCGGGTGCACCTCGCGGAACCGGCCCTGGGCGACGCCCTCGGCGATCAGCTCGCGCACCCGCCCGGCCGCCAGGGCGGTGTTGCGCTCGTAGATCTCCCGCCCCGGGGGAAAGGCGTCCAGGTCCCGGTGGAAGGCCGGCCCCGCGGGGGCGAGGGCGGCGGCGACCGCGGTCAGGTAGGCGGTCACCCGCCGGGCGGGGTCGGCCTCGGTGACGGTGCGCGCCTCGACCGCCGCCGTCGCCTTGCGGAAGAAGTGCCGGATCACCCGGAGCGCCAGCTGCTCCTTGCTCCCGGCCAGCGCGTAGAGCGTGCTCTTCGAGCAGCGCAGCCGGACGGCGAGGTCTTCGAGCGTGAACCCGGCGAAGCCCTCGGCGAGGAACACCTCCTCGAGCTGGTCGAGCAGCTCGGCCTGGCGACGGGTCAGCCGCCCCTCAGCGGTCTCCATGCCACCTCCTCCCGGCGGGCCAGCATGGACCTGGTCGCAGAACAGTACTGCGGTACGGTCAGCAGTACTGTTCCCCGACCTTCCGGAGGAGATCCGTGGCCGTCGAGCGCGAGC
Organism: Blastococcus sp. SYSU DS0828; assembly: GCF_054050975.1. Taxonomy (NCBI): domain Bacteria; kingdom Bacillati; phylum Actinomycetota; class Actinomycetes; order Geodermatophilales; family Geodermatophilaceae; genus Blastococcus; species Blastococcus sp. SYSU DS0828. Next base: position 40,568 of record NZ_JBJHAK010000028.1, read on the forward strand.
TGCCCACGCCCGAGGCCGAGGACCTGCTGGCCCTCACCCGGGAGATCGCCGACGCGGAGCTCGTGCCGAAGGCGGCGGCCTACGAGCGGGAGGAGCGCTTCCCCCGCGAGGTCTTCCGGCTGCTGGGTGACGCCGGCCTGATGGGCCTGCCGTTCCCCGAGGAGGTAGGGGGCGGCGGACAGCCCTACGCCGTCTACCTGCAGGTGCTCGAGGAGCTGGCGGCCCGCTGGGCGAGCGTCGCCCTCGGCATCAGCGTGCACACGCTCGCCTGCTCCCCCATCGCGAACTTCGGCACCGAGGCGCAGCGCCGGGACCTGCTGCCCGAGATGGTCGGCGGCGGGCTGCTGGGCGCCTACTCGCTGTCGGAGGCGCATGCCGGCTCCGACGTCGCCGCGATGCGCGCCACGGCCACCGCCACCGACGACGGCTGGGTCGCCCGCGGCGAGAAGGCGTGGGTCACCCACGGCGGGCACGCCGACTTCTACTCGACGTTCCTGCGCACGCCCGCGGACGGACCCCGGGGCGTCTCCTGCTTCCACCTGACGCCCGACCTGCCCGGGTTCAGCGCCGCGAAGCCCGAGGAGAAGATGGGCCTGACCGGCTCCACCACCGCGGCGATCCGCCTGGACGACGTGCCGATCCCCGCCGACCGGCTGGTCGGCGAGCCCGGGCGGGGCATGGCGATCGCCCTCGGGGCGCTGGACTCCGGGCGGCTGGGCATCAGCGCCGTCGCCGTGGGGCTGGCGCAGTCGGCCCTCGACGTCGCCGTCGCCTACGCGGTCGAGCGAGAGGCGTTCGGCCGCCCGATCGCCGAGCACCAGGGCGTGGCCTTCCTGCTGGCCGACATGGCGGCGGCCGTGGAGTCGGCCCGCGCCACCTACCTGGTCGCCGCCCGCCGCAAGGACGCCGGCAAGCCGTTCTCCCGGCAGGCCAGCATCGCCAAGCTGGTCGCCACCGACGCGGCGATGAAGGTGACCACCGACGCCGTCCAGGTGCTGGGCGGAGCCGGCTACACCCGTGACCACCCGGCCGAGCGGTACATGCGCGAGGCGAAGGTCATGCAGATCTTCGAGGGCACCAACCAGATCCAGCGCATGGTCATCGGCCGCCACCTCACCGCCCAGGCGGCCCCGCCGGCGGGCTGACCCGCGCCTCCACGCAGCTGACGGGTTCCACGTGGAACCGGTGACAGCTGTCAGTGGTCCACGCCCGCCCCGCCGGACCAGACTGGTGTCCCCGAGCGAGGAGAGCACCGTGCCCGAGCCCTACCTGCGCGCCGCCGACTCCGACCGCGCCGCCGTCGCCACCGCGCTCGGGCACGCCATGTCGGAGGGCCGGCTCACCGTCGCCGAGTACGACGAGCGCCTCGCCCGCGCCTACGCCGCCCGCACCTTCGGTGAGCTGGCCGAGCTCACCGCCGACCTGCCGGCCGCACCCGCCCGGCCCGCGCCGGCGCCGGTTCCCGCGGGCACGAGCCCCTGCACGCCCGGCGCCACGCGCCACGGGTTCTCACACGGCCGGCAGGCCTGGGGATCGTGGTCGAGCACGGCGCTGCTCGTGCTGGCGATCTGGGCGGTGACCTCGATCGCCGCAGGCGAGTTCCTGTACTTCTGGCCGTTCTGGGTGATCGTCCCCTGGGGTGCCTTCCTGCTGATGGGCCACCTGGGGGAGCGGGGACGCCGCCGGCTCCCCGGCTGACGGGGGCTCGTCACACCCCGCGGTACAGCTCCGTGAAGGTCGTCCCGCCGTCGGTGGAGGCGAGGACCGCGCCCGGCACGGCGGACCCGGCCCGTTCCGGAGTTCGAGGGATCGGCGTTGCGCGACTGACCGACCGGCTGACCCGCGCCGGGGCTCAGGCCGACAACAGCGTGGTGAACGTGGCGCCGCCGTCGGTGGATTCCAGCAGGCCGTGGTCGGCCACGACGAGGACGCGCACGTCGCCGTCGACGGTGGTCGCGGCCACCGCTTCCGGCGTCGCGTCCAGATGCCCGCGGTGGGTCCAGCTGGCCGCGGCGTCGGTACTGGTCCACACCGCGCCGTCTGGTGTGATGCCGACCGCGGCCGTGCCGTCACCGAGCCAGGTGACCACCTGTAGCAGCGGAGCCCCGTCTACCGGCGCCCACGTCGCTCCGGCGTCGGTGGAGCGCAGCAGCCCGGCACCGGTGGTGGCCAGCACCTGGCCGTCGGGGGCGGCGGTGAGCGTGTGCGGCTCGGCCGGGATGGCCAGCTGCTCCCAGGTGGTGCCGTCGGTGGTGCGCAGCAGCGTTCCGTCGAAGCCCAGCGCACCGCCTCCGGGCAGGGCGGTGAGGGCGTGGAAGTCCGACTCGCCGGTGCGCGACAGCGGCGTCCAGGTCTCACCCCCGTCGGTGCTCTCGATGAGCCCGACCGGGTTGGGCAGGTCGGTGCGCAGCCCAGGGTGGCCCGAGGCCAGGTAGTGGTCGGGGCCGGCGACGGTGAACCCCATCAGGTCGATGACCGGGCCGACGGCTGCCGGCCGGCCGTCGTCACCGACGGTGACCAGCCCTTCGTGGGTGGCCAGCAGCAGTGCACCGTCGCCCGGGTCGACGGCGACGGCGTGCACGTGCGCGGCCGGCAGCGTGCCGGTGATGTCGCCGGGCGCGGGTGCGGCGGGTGTGCCGGTGGGGGCGCAGCCGGTGAGCAGGGTGAGCAGAGCGGCGCCGGCGAGGGCGGTACGGGCGGTGCGGCGCGTGGGCATGGTGGAACTCCATGGGTGGTGCAGAGGCGGATCGGGCGGGTGAGGTGGGGGGGGGGGGGGGGGGGGGGGGGGGGGGGGGGGGGGGGGGGGGGGGGGGGGGGGGGGGGGGGGGGGGGGGGGGGGGGGGGGGGGGGGGGGGGGGGGGGGGGGGGGGGGGGGGGGGGGGGGGG
>NZ_JBJHAK010000029.1:0-43381 GCF_054050975.1 Blastococcus sp. SYSU DS0828
CCCCAGCCCCCCCCCCGCCCCCGCCCCCCCCCCGCCCCCCCCCCCCCCCCCCCCCCCCCCCCCCCCCCCCCCCCCCCCGGCCCCGTCCAGAGGCTCGCCGCGAGCGTGCGAGCGGCGAGGAGGACGGGGTCCTTTCTCAGTGGCTGTGCCCGTGGCCGTGCGAGTGGCCGTGGGTGTGGTGCCCACCGCCGTCGTGGTCGTGCTCCTCCTCGGGAGCCTCGACGACGGCGGAGTCGGTCGTCAGGACCATCGCCGCGATCGAGACGGCGTTGCCCAGCGCGGCCTTGGTGACCTTCACCGGGTCGATGACCCCCTGCCCGGCCAGGTCGCCGTACTCACCGGTCGCGGCGTTGAAGCCGTTCCCGGTGCCGAGGTCGCGCACCTTGGCGACGACGACGCGGCCCTCGAACCCGGCGTTGTCGGCGATCTGCACCAGCGGGGCCTCCAGCGCGGTGCGGACGGCGCGCGCGCCGGTCAGCTCGTCGCCGGTCAGCTCGAGGGCGTCGATCGCGCTCGCGGCGTGCACCAGCGCCGAGCCACCGCCGGGGATCACGCCCTCTTCCACCGCCGCGCGGGTGGCGGCGATGGCGTCCTCGATGCGGTGCTTGCGCTCCTTGAGCTCCACCTCGGTGGCCGCGCCGACCCGGATGACGCCGATGCCGCCGGCCAGCTTGGCCAGCCGCTCCTGCAGCTTCTCGCGGTCCCAGTCGGAGTCGGTCGCGTCGATCTCGCGGCGGATCTGCGCGACGCGGTCGCCGATGGTCTCCGACGTGCCGCCGCCGTCGACGATGGTCGTCGCGTCCTTGGTCACGGTGACCCGGCGCGCGGTGCCGAGCACCTCCAGGCCCACCTGGTCGAGCTTGAGGCCGACGTCCTCGCTGACCACCTGACCGCCGGTGACGACGGCGAGGTCGGTCATGAACGCCGTGCGCCGGTCGCCGAAGTAGGGCGACTTCACGGCGACGACCTTGATGGTCTTGCGGATCGAGTTGACGACCAGCGTGGACAGCGCCTCGCCCTCGACGTCCTCGGCGACGATCAGCAGCGGGCGGCCCCCGGTCGACAGCACCTTCTCCAGCAGCGGCAGCAGGTCGGCCAGAGCACTGATCTTGCCGCTGACCAGCAGCACGAGGGCGTCCTCGAGGACGGCCTCCATGGCCTCGGGGTCGGTGACGAAGTACGGCGAGAGGTAGCCCTTGTCGAACTGGACGCCCTCGGTGACGTCGAGCTCGGTGTCCAGGGTGTTGCTCTCCTCGACGGTGATGACGCCGTCCTTGCCGACGCGCTCCATCGCCTCGCCGATCAGCTCGCCGACCTCGGCGTCCTGGGCGGAGATGGTGGCGACACCCGCGATCGCGTCGCGCTTCTCGACCGGGATGGCGGCGGCGTCGAGCGCGGCGTGCACGGCGTCGACCGCGGCACGCATACCGCGGCCCAGCGCCATCGGGTTGGCCCCGGCGGCGACGTTGCGCATGCCCTCGTGCACCAGCGCCTGGGCGAGCACGGTGGCGGTGGTGGTGCCGTCGCCGGCGACGTCGTTGGTCTTGGTCGCGACGCTCTTCGCCAGCTGGGCGCCGAGGTTCTCGTACGGGTCCTCGAGCTCCACCTCGCGGGCGATGGTGACGCCGTCGTTGGTGATGGTGGGAGCGCCGAACTTCTTGTCGATGACGACGTTGCGGCCACGCGGGCCGATCGTCACCTTCACGGCGTCGGCGAGCTTGTCGACACCGCGTTCGAGGGCGCGGCGCGCATCCTCGTTGAACTTGATGATCTTGGCCATGGGCCCTTCCGATCAGGGAGTGCTGGGCGAAGACGACCGCCCCGGGACCCGGTGTTCGGGTCGCCGGGGCGGACGCAACGTGCTGGAACGGCCCCCTCGCAGGGCCCCGCGGGGAGCGGAGCGAGGCGTGGGGGTGAGGGGGTCCTTCTACTTCTCCACGACGGCGAGCAGGTCGCGGGCGGAGAGCACGAGGTACTCCTCGCCGGCGTACTTGACCTCGGTGCCGCCGTACTTCGAGTAGATGACCACGTCGCCGACGTTCACGTCGAGCGGAACGCGGTTGCCGTTGTCGTCGATGCGGCCGGGGCCGACGGCGACGACGGTGCCCTCCTGGGGCTTCTCCTTGGCGGTGTCCGGGATGACCAGACCGGACGCGGTGGTGGTCTCGGCCTCGTTGGCCTGGACCACGACGCGGTCCTCCAGCGGCTTGATGCTGACCTTGGTAGCGGTCGTCACGTCGGTGACGCCCCCTTCGGTGTAGGACGGCAGGGATGTTCGATGCTGTGGCACGGGGTCCGGGCACCCGCCGTCGCGGGGGTCGGGCGCCAGCCCGTGTCGTTTGGCACTCTACCCAGGAGAGTGCCAGCCGCTCAACCCGGTCGCCGAGGTGGGTGACGTGGGGGCTGACCAGCCCGTGCGCCACCCTGTGCAGGTGGACCGGCCGACCGACGAGCAGACCGTCGAGACCGTGCGCCAGCTGCGCGCGCTGGTGACCCCGGAGGGCGCCAGGGCGCTGTCGCGCGCGGCGACGTTGCTGGACGAGGGGACCGATGCGGTCACCGCGCTGACGCGGCTGCGCGCCGAGGTGGGCACCGATCTCGCCGGGCCGGCGTGGGGCATCGCCCGGCAGCGGCAGAAGGCGCGGCCGACGTTCGGGGCCGACGCGGACCGGATGCTGTTCACCGGCGACACCCTCGAGCAGGCAGGACGTCCGGAGCTCGCCGCCCGGCGCGCGGCCCGCCTGCTGGCCGGAGGGGCCGACTCCGTCGCCGACCTCGGGTGCGCCGCCGGCACCGACACGATCGCCCTCGCCCGCGCGGGCGCTCGGGTGCTGGCCGTCGACGTCGACCCGGTGGCGCGCGAGCTCACCGCCCTGAACGCCGAGGCGCTCGGCGTCGACGACGACGTCTGGGTGGTCGCCGGCGACGCGGTGGAGCTGGTGGCGGCCGCCCGTGGTGGGGAGGTGGCCGGGTGCGGGGCCGCCGTCCTGGACCCGGCCCGGCGGGCGGGTGGGCGGCGGCTGCTGGACCCCGACCGCTGGTCCCCGCCGTGGTCCACCGTCGTCCAACTGCTGGACCGGGTGCCCACCTCGGTGGTGAAGGTGGCCCCCGGGCTCGACCACGAGCGGGTGCCCGACGGGGTCGAGGCCGAATGGGTGTCGGTCGGCGGTTCGATCGTCGAGGCGCTGCTGTGGGGCCGCGGGCTGTCGACGACGTGGCGTCGCGCCACCCTGCTGCGCGACGACGAGGTGCACGAGCTGACCGCGGACGCCGACCCCGGCCCCGCGCCGGCCGGCCCGGTGCGCGGCTGGCTGCACGAGCCCGACCCCGCCGTCATCCGCTCCGGCCTGGTGTCGCTCGTCGCCGCCGACCTCGGCGCGAGCCTGGTCGACCCGACGATCGCCTACCTGACCTCCGACACCCGCGCGGACTCCCCCTGGGTCAGCTCCTACCGGGTCGACGAGGTGCTGCCGTTCAACCTGAAGAAGCTGAAGGCGCTGCTGCGGGAGCGCGGGGTGGGCCGGGTCGTGGTGAAGAAGCGTGGCTCGGCGATCGAGCCGGAGACCCTGGCCCGCCAGCTGCGCACCGACGCCCCCGGCACCGCGACCGTCGTCGTCACCCGCGTCGCCGGCGCCCCGACCGCGCTGGTCTGCGACGTCACCACCTGACCAGCCGTCGGCCCCGACCAGGGGCCCGCCCCGAGCCTGCGAGGGGCGGGGAGGGCGGGGTCGTCTCTCAGCGGCTGACGACGTCGATCGGCAGGGAGCTGTCCGCCCCGAGGTCCGGAGCGGACGGCGCCACCCCGGCGGCGACCAGCCGCGAACCGAGCGCCGCCACCATCGCGCCGTTGTCGGTGCAGAGCTTCGGGCTCGGCACCCGCAGCACGATGCCCGCCTTCGCGCACCGTTCCTCGGCCAGCGCGCGCAGCCGCGAGTTGGCTGCCACTCCCCCGCCCAGCACGAGGTGGTCGACGCCGTGGTCGCGGCAGGCGCGCACGGCCTTGGCGGTGAGCACGTCGGCGACCGCCTCCTGGAACGAGGCGGCCACGTCGGCCACCGGCACCGGCTCCCCGGCGCGCTCCCGGGCCTCGATCCACCGGGCGACGGCGGTCTTCAGCCCGGAGAAGGAGAAGTCGTAGGCCGGGTCGCGCGGACCGGTGAGCCCGCGCGGGAACGCGATGGCGTGCGGATCCCCCTCGCGCGCGGCCTTGTCGATCGGCGGGCCGCCCGGGAACGGCAGCCCGAGCACGCGGGCGACCTTGTCGAACGCCTCCCCGGCCGCGTCGTCGATGGTGCGCCCCAGCGACTGCACCTCCTGCGCCAGGTCGGGCACCAGCAGCAGCGAGCTGTGGCCGCCGGAGACGAGCATCGCGATCGACGGCTCGGCGAGCGGCCCGTGCTGGAGCTCGTCGACGGCGACGTGCGCGGCCAGGTGGTTGACCCCGTAGAGCGGCTTCCCCAGCGCCAGTGCGTACGCCTTCGCGGCCGCGACCCCGACCAGCAGCGCGCCGGTCAGGCCGGGACCCGAGGTCACCGCCACCGCATCGACGTCGGAGGCCCGGATGCCTGCGTCTGCCAGCGCCCGGTGCACCGTCGGCACCATCGCCTCCAGGTGCGCGCGGGAGGCGATCTCCGGGACGACGCCGCCGAAGCGTTCGTGCTCGGCCATCGAGGTCGCCAGCGCATCGGCGAGCAGGGTGTGCCCGCGGACGATGCCGACGCCGGTCTCGTCGCACGAGGTCTCGAACCCGATGACCAGCGGCTCGCTCACGGCGTCCCTCCGTCACATGTCGCTCCCGCGGGGCGCTCCGCTCCTCGCTCGTTCCTCGCTGCGATGCTCACGCCCCTGTCCGCTCCCGCTTCATCACCACGGCGTCCGTGCCGCTCGGTTGGTAGTAGCCGCGCCGCCGGCCGATCTCGGCGAACCCGCGCCGCCGGTAGAGCCCTTGCGCCGTCTCGTTGTCCGCCCGCACCTCGAGCAGCACCACCGGTGCGCCGCGCCGGTCGGCCTCGGCCAGCAGCGCGTCGAGCAGCCGGGCGCCGATCCCCTCGCCCTGCCGGGCGCCGGTGACTCCGATCGTGGCGATGTGCGCCTCGTCGTCGTAGGCGATCAGCCCGGCGTAGCCGACGACCGCCCCCTCGTCCTCGGCCACCAGGTAGTGCCGGGTGTCGGTGCGCGCCAGCTCGTCGCGGTACATGGCGACCGTCCACGTGTCGGGGGCGAAGAGCTCCTCCTCCAGCTCCATCACCGCGGGCAGGTCGGCCAGCCGCATCGGGCGCAGCCGGACGGTCACTTCTGCGACACCGCCTTGATCGAGCTGGGCGGGACGGCGTCGGGGCGGCGCAGGTACAGCGGCACCAGCGGCGCGGCGGACGACGGGTCGGCCAGCTGTGCCGCCGCGGCGCGCAGCAGCCCCGCCGTCGTCACCTCCGCCGGTTGCACGTCGGCACCGAGCCGCTCGGCGAACGCCGGGTCACCGACGAACGGCCCGGTCCGGCCGAGCTCCTCGGGGCGCTCGACGCCCGGGCCGTCGACCCGCCGGTCCTGGTCGTCGTAGGCGGCCCAGTAGACCTCCTTGCGGCGGGCGTCGGTGACCACCGTGCGGGCGCCCGAGCCGACGGCGTCCAGCGAGCAGACCCCCACGACCGGCAGGCCGCGCGCGTCCGCGATCGCCGCCGCGGTGACGATGCCGACCCGCAGACCGGTGAACGGCCCGGGGCCGAGCCCGGTGACGACCGCCTCGACGTCGCCCAGCGCGACACCGGCGTCGGCGAGCACGCCCTCGATCGCCGGGGTCAGCAGCTCGGCGTGCTTCGTGCCCGACGGGACGGCGCGCTCGGCGAGCACCTCCGTGCCGCCGTCAGGGGTCCACCGCGCGAGCCCCGCGACGAGCGTCGGGGTGGCGGTGTCGAGCGCGAGGACCAGCACGACCGCTCAGCGTAGGCGAGTGCCGGCGGCCACCTCGTAGACGATCTCGAGACCGTCCTCCTCGTCGACCTGCTCCCCCACGGCGACGAACCCCTCGCCGAGCACCAGGTCCCGCGAGGCGGTGTTCGCCGGGGCCACCGACGCGCGAACCGTGGTCACCGCCGGCTCGTCGGCCGCCCACGCCAGCAGCGCCCGCAGCGCCGCCCGCGCGTACCCCTGCCGCCGGTGCTCCGGATCGATCGAGTAGCCGACCTCCACCATGCCGGAGGCGTCCGGCGGCCCGTGGAAGCCGGCCCGGCCGACCGTCAACCCCCGTCCGGGGTCGCGGACCACCCGGGTGATCCAGCGGGCGCTGCCCGGGTCGGCCACCACCTGCTCGGCCCGGACCCTCCACACCCAGCGGCACTCCCGCCCGGCGAGGTAGGGGCTCAGGGGCACCGGCGCCGCCGCCTCGGCCGCGGCCAGGTCCCCGTCGGCGAGCGCACGCAGCGCGGTCGGGCCGAGGGCGATGAGCTCCACCCGGCGGTCCACGGGCGGCAGGCTAGCCGTGAGCCGTTGCCCCCGTCACCGGCCGGGCGCTACGGTCGCCGACGTGACTGCCGGGTCGGCCTCGAGCCACGAGCGAGTCAGGGTCCCGGCCCGCCGGTGACCGCCGGGTGGCCGCGAGGGCCGCCCTGCCGAGCACCGCCGTGACGCCGTGCTCCCCGCCGTGGCCCTGCCCGGCCCATTCCCCGTCGTCCCCGTGCGTCTGCCGGACGACGCCCCTTGCCGTACCCCCCTCTGGAGCTCCCCATGCCCAGCGCCACCGCCCTGCACCACCTGATCGTCCTGGTCGAGGACCGCGACGCCGCCGTCTCCTGGATCGTCGAGCTGCTCGACCTCCGCACCCCCTGGGACAACGGGTTCTTCCGGTCCGTGCAGCTCGACGACCAGCTCGTGCTCAACTTCGCCGCCGCTCCGGCCCCGGTCGAGCCGCAGCACTACGCGTTCCTCGTGACCGACGAGCGCTTCGACGTCATCAAGGCTCGGTTCGACGCCGACGGGACGCCGTACCAGGCGGACCCGCCGGGGCGCCGTCCCGGCCAGGTCGGGGAGGTCAACCCCGACGGCAGCGGCCGGCGGCTGTACTTCCGCGGTCCCAGCGGGCACCTGCTGGAGGTGCTGACCGCCCGGTACACCGACGTCCCGGACGCCTCGGCGGCGGGCTGAGGGGGGCGGCCGGGTCTCAGCCCCCGTCGAGCCGGGCCGCCCACCCCGGGCCGTGGGGCACGAGCATCGCGGTACGGACGTCGTCGTCGCGCCGGTCCAGCCGCACCTCCAGGTGCTCGTCGACCAGCTGCTCGACCAGCCCCTGCCCCCACTCGACGACCGTGACCGACTCCTCGGTCGAGGCGTCGAGGTCGAGGTCGTCGACGTCGGCGTGCCCGCCGAGCCGGTAGGCGTCCACGTGCACCAGCGGGATCCGCCCGCCGCGGTGCACCCGGGCGATGACGAACGTGGGCGAGGTGACCGGTTCCCGGACGCCGAGCCCGGCACCGATGCCCTGGGTGAGCGCCGTCTTGCCCGCGCCGAGCGGGCCGACCAGCACCAGCAGGTCGCCGGGGCGGGCGAGGGCGGCCAGCGCCTCGCCCAGGGCGTGGGTGTCGGCGAGCTCCGGCAGCACGTGCTCGCGCTTCACGCGACCTCCTCCAGCGCCCCGGCGACGGCGGTCAGGTCAGCCAGCAGCCCGGCGCGGGGGGCACCGTTCGGACCGAACCGGATGGCGGCCGACGGGTGGTAGGTGGCCCAGACGGCGCGGCCGTCGACGTCGTGCGGGCGGCCGCGGACCGCCGCGAGCACCGTGCGCGGGCCGAGGAACCACTTGGCCGAGGAGAGCCCGAGCGCGACGACGACGGGCGTGTCGAGGAGCTCGAGCTGACGGCGGAGCCACCCGCTGCACCGCGCCACCTCGGCAGCCTTCGGTGTGCGGTTGGCCGGCGGCCGGCACTTCACGATGTTGAGCACGGCGGCCTCGGCCCGCGACAGCCCGGCCTCGGCCAGCAGCTGGTCCAGCAAGGCCCCCGACTTCCCGACGAACGGCCGGCCGGTCTCGTCCTCGGTCGCGCCCGGCGCCTCGCCGACCAGCACGAACCTGGGCCGGCCGCCGCGCGGGAGGTCCCCGACGACGACGTGCTCCCGGGCCGCGGCCAGCTCGGGGCACGCCACGCAGGAGCGGGCCACGTCCGCGAGGGCCGCCCAGTCCGCGGCCGCTGCCGCGGTGCGGGCGACCTCGTCGGCGGCGGCGTCGAGCCGGGGCGGACGGAGGGCGGCCACCCCCGCACCCTAACCGCGCCGGCAGGCCCGCTCCGGGGGCCGGGTCAGCTCGTCGCGCCCACGCCGAGCCCGGCGGCCACGCGCCGGAGCAGCCCGGCGATCGCCCGGCTCACCTGGTCGGGCTCCTCCAGGGGGACCATGTGCCCGGCCCCGGGGACGACGACGTAGTCGACGGCGTTCTCCCCCGTCGCGTCGAGCCGCTCCACGATGAGGTCGCTGTGCTCCCTGGGGATCATCCTGTCCCGGTCCCCGGTGAGCACCAGGGTCGGCACCCGGCGCAGCGGCTCCAGGCGACCGGTCTCGTCCAGGCCGGCGAGCGCCGGGTAGAACTCCGCGATGACGTCGACCGGGGTGCCGGCGATCATCGCGTCGACGTAGCGCACCAGCGCGGGGTCGACGTCGGACGAGCCGAACGAGAGCGCCCGGGTCGCCGCCGAGACGAGGTCGGCGGCCACCCGACGGGTGCGCTCGGCGAAGGCCGGCCGGCGGCGCATCGTCCAGGCGGCGACCGGCAGCACCGCGGCCCGCATCCGGGTGAGCATCTCGGGCAGACCGAAGCTGAGGTCGGCGAGGTTGCCGCTCGAGGTGGAGACGAGTGCGACGCCGCGCACCCGGCTGCCGAACAGGTCCGGTCGCGTCGCGGCCAGGCCCATGATCGTCATCCCGCCCATGGAGTGACCGACGAGGACGACCGGTCCACGCGCCACCCGGGCGTCCAGGACCGCCACGAGGTCGGCCGCCAGCTGCTCGATGGTGGAGTGCTCGGCCGGGCCCCGGCCGGAGGAGCCGTGGCCGCGCTGGTCGTAGAAGACGAGCCGGGCCTGCGGTCGGTGCCCGTTCCCGGTGGCCAGCTCCGCGGCGAGGGTGCGTCGCTGGAACGCCCACGACGCCATCGAGAGCGTGTAGCCGTGCACGAAGACGACGGTCAGGGGTGCGTCGCGGGGCCCGATCTCCTCCACGGAGAGGAGCACGCCGTCGTCGGCGCGCACCAGTGCGGTGCGGTCGGCCGGGCGGGCGTCGGCGCCGAGCGGGTCGGCCTGCCGCAGCCGGCGCTCGGCCCGCGCGGCCGAGAGCTCGGCGGCGGGGCCGAGCTCGGCAGCGCGCACGCGGCGGGCCGCGACCCGGCTGAGCGCCACGCCGGCCGCGGTGCCGGCGGCGGCCAGCCCGACGACGGCACCCAGCAGGCCGGCGGCGTGCGCCGTGGGGTGCTTGTGCGGGCGCCGGGCCGGCCGCGAGCGGTTCCGCACCATCAGACCGCCCCCGCCGACCCGACGTAGCGGCGGGTGAACCGCCCGCCGATCCGGGTGACCAGCTCGTAGTGGATGGTGCCGACGGCGTCCGCCCACTGCTGGGCGGTCGGCTCTCCACCGTCCCCCGGCCCCCAGAGGACCACCTCGTCGCCGGCGGCGATCGTGTCGTCGCCGACGTCCAGGACGAACTGGTCCATGCACACCCGGCCGGCGATGGTCCGCTGCGTGCCCGCCGCCAGGACGGGTGCGCTGTTGCCAGCGGCCCGCGGCACCCCGTCGGCGTAGCCGACGGGCACCAGGGCCAGGGTGGTCTCGGCCGGGGTCGCGTAGGTGTGGCCGTAGGAGACCCCGGCCCCGGCTGCGACGCGCTTGGTGAGCGCCACGCGGGCCCGCACCGTCATCGCCGGCCGCAGGCCGTGGTCGGCGGCGTCCCCGCCGAGGGGGTCCAGCCCGTAGACGGCGACGCCCGGGCGCACCATGTCGTACCAGGTCCCCGGCAGGGCGACCGTCGCCGCCGAGTTGGCCAGGTGCCGGCGGGCGTCGGTGAGCCCGGCTGCCCGGGCCACCGCGACCGCCTCCTCGAAGACCCGCACCTGCGCGCCGATGGTGGGGTGCGTGGGCGCGTCGGCGTAGGCCAGGTGGCTCCACAGCCCCACGACCACGACGTCGCCGTCGGCCTGCGCGCGGGCGGCCGCGGCCACGAGCGCCGGCCACTCGGCCACCGGGGCGCCCTCCCGGGAGAGCCCGGTGTCGACGAACAGGTGCAGCCGCGCGGTCCGGCCGGTCGCCCGGGCGCCGGCGACGACCTCGGCGAGGCCCCACGCGGCGTTGACCGACACCTCGACGTCCGCGGTCAGCGCAGCGGCGACGTCGGCACCCGGGCCGTTGAGCCAGGCCAGCACCGGCGCGGTGATGCCCGCCGCCCGCAGGGCCAGCGCCTCGCTGATCACCGCCACGCCCAGCTGGTCGGCACCGCCGGCGAGCGCGGCCCGCGCCGAGGGGACGAGACCGTGCCCGTACCCGTCGGCCTTGACGACCGCCATCAGCGGGCGGCCCACCCGTTCGCGCAGCACCGCGGTGTTCCGGGCGATCGCGTCGAGGTCGACGACCACCTCCGCACCGGTTCCGTTCGTCACGCCTCCGAGTCTGGCAGGCCGGCCGGCGAGGTCCCACGGACCCGGCTGATCGCCTCGGGGAGGTGTCGCACGACGTCGCCCGCGAGGAACGGGCCGCCGGCCGCGGCGACCTGCCCGGCCCGCCCGTGGACGTGCGCGGCCACCGCCGCCGCCTCGGCCGCGGACAGACCCGCCGCCAGCAGTGCGCCGGCGATGCCCGAGAGCACGTCGCCGGTGCCCGCGGTGGCCAGCCACGGGGTGCCGGTGCCGTTGACGAACGCGGTGCCCTCCGGATCGGCGACCACGGTGGCGTCGCCCTTCAGCAGGACGACCGCCCCCAGGTCGGCCGCCAGCCGGCGGGTGGCCCCGAGGCGGTCGTCCCCGGGCTCGGCACCGAAGCGGGCGAACTCCCGGTCGTGCGGGGTGAGCACGGTGGCGGCCGCCCGGCGGCGCACGAGCTCGGGCTCGCGGGCGAGCAGGGTCAGCCCGTCGGCGTCGACGAGCACGGGCAGATCGGTGGCGAGCACCTCGGCGAGCACGCTCCGGGCGTCGTCGCCGGTGCCCAGGCCCGGCCCGACCACCCACGCCTGCACGCGGCCGGCGTCCCCCGGCCGGCCGTCGGTGACGATCGCCTCCGGCCACGCGGCCCGCACGCCGTCGGCCGCCGTCCCGGCGTAGCGCACCAGCCCGGGACGGGTCCGCAGCGCCGCACCGGTGCAGAGCACCCCGGCCCCGGGATAGGCGGCCGAGCCGGCGACCACGCCGACGACCCCCTGCGAGTACTTGTCGTCGTCGGCGTCGGGCAGCGGCAGCCGGGCGGCGACGTCGGCGTCGGTCAGCTGGCGGGCGGTCGGTGCCGGCAGGTGCGGCCCGAGCCCGATGTCGACCAGGTGCACCTGCCCGGCGCAGCCGCGCCCGGCCCCGGTGACCAGGCCCGGCTTGACCGCCCCGAAGGTGACGGTGTGGGTCGCCGGAAAGGCAGCGCCCGGCACGGCACCGGTGTCGGCGTCCACGCCGCTGGGCAGGTCGACCGCCACCATGTGCGCCGGCCCGGCGGCGGCCCGCTCGACGAGTGCGGCGGCCGGCTGCCGCAGCCCGCCGGTACCGCCCAGGCCGACGATGCCGTCGAGCACCAGGTCCGCGCGGTCGAGCAGCGGACCGGCCGACCCGGCGTCGACGGTGCGGCCACCGGCCCGGCGGAAAGCGGCGAGGCCGGCCGGGTGCGTGCGGTCGGCGGCGAGGAGGACGGCGGTCACCCGGGCGCCACGCGCAGCGAGCCGGGCGCCGGCGAAGAGGGCGTCGCCGCCGTTGTTCCCCGCGCCCACCAGCAGGGCCACCCGGGCGCCGTACGGGCGGGCCAGCAGCCGCAGGCACACGGTGGCCAGCCCGGCAGCCGCCCGCTGCATGAGGGCGCCGTCCGGGAGGGCGGCCAGCAACGGGGCCTCGGCCGCCCGCACCTCCGCGGCGGTGTGCAGGTCGATCATGTGGCCTCCCGGGTCAGGCCCTCGGCGACGACCACCGCGGAGGCGATGCCGCCGTCGTGGCTCAGCGAGACGTGCCACGACGTGACGCCCAGCTGCGCGGCCCGCCCGGCCACCGAGCCGCGGACGGCCAGCTGCGGGCGCCCGTGCTCGCCGACGGTCACCTCGGCGTCGTGCCAGCGCAGGTCACCGGGCGCGCCGAGGGCCTTGGCGAGCGCCTCCTTGGCGGCGAACCGGGCGGCCAGCGACTCCCCGGTCCGCGGGGCCCCGGAGGGGGTGCGCTGCTCCTCGGCGGTGAACAGCCGGTCGCGCAGCCCCGGCGTGCGGGTGAGCGACTGCGCGAACCGCTCGACCGGCACGACGTCGATCCCCACCCCGATGATCACCGAGGCGACCGGATGGAACGGCCTCGATGCAGGGGCCCGCGGCGAGCGGAGCGAGTCGTGGGGGGCATCGAGGTCCTTCTACTCGACGGTGACGCTCTTGGCCAGGTTGCGCGGCTGGTCGACGTCGTACCCACGGGTGTCGGCGATCTCGCAGGCGAGCACCTGCAGCGGCACGGTCGTCACCACGGGGGCCATGAGGGTCGGCGTGCGCGGCACCCGGATCAGGTGGTCGGCGAACGGCACCACGTCGTCGTCGCCGTCCTCGGCGATCACGATCGTGCGCGCCCCGCGGGCCCGGACCTCCTGGATGTTGGACACGACCTTGCCGTGCACCGAGTTGCGGCTGCGCGGCGAGGGCACCACGACGACGACCGGGGTGCCCTGGTCGACGACGGCGATCGGCCCGTGCTTCAGCTCGCCCGCGGCGAAGCCCTCGGCGTGGATGTAGGCCAGCTCCTTGAGCTTGAGCGCGCCCTCCAGCGCCACGGGGAACCCCACGTGCCGGCCGAGGAACAGGATGGTGCCCGCGTCGGCGAGCGACCGGCCCAGCGCGCGCACCGGCTCCATCTGCTCCAGCACCTTCTCGACGGCGTCGGGCAGCTGGCGCAGGTCCTCGACGATCGCGGCGATCTCGTCCTCGTACTTGACCCCGCGCACCTGGGCCAGGAAGAGCCCGACGAGGTAGCAGGCGACGACCTGGGCGAGGAACGCCTTGGTCGACGCGACGGCGATCTCGGGGCCGGCGTGGGTGTACAGGACGGCGTCGGACTCCCGGGGGATGGTCGAGCCGTTGGCGTTGCAGATGGCGAGCACGCGGGCCTTCTGCTCCTTGGCGTGCCGCAGCGCCATGAGGGTGTCCATCGTCTCGCCGGACTGGCTGATGACGATGACCAGCGTGGAGCGGTCGAGCACCGGGTCGCGGTAGCGGAACTCGCTGGCGACCTCCACCTCGACCGGGATGCGGGTCCAGTGCTCGATGGCGTACTTGGCGATCAGGCCCGCGTGGTAGCTCGTGCCGCAGGAGACGACGAAGATCTTGTCGATGTCGCGGAGCTCCTGGTCCGACAGCCGGACCTCGTCGAGAACCAGCTCGCCGTTCTCGCCCAGCCGGCCCAGCAGGGTGTCGGCGATCGCCTGCGGCTGCTCGGCGATCTCCTTGAGCATGAACCAGTCGTAGCCGCCCTTCTCGGCGGCGGCGGCGTCCCAGTCGACCGTGTAGGCCGTGGGCTCGGCCGGCGCCCCGTCGAAGCCGGTCACCGTGAGCCCGCGGGTGCGGTCGATCTCGACCACCTGGTCCTGGCCGAGCTCCCGGGCCTCCTTGGTGTGCCCGATGAACGCCGCGACGTCGGAGCCCAGGAAGTACTCGGCCACGCCGTCGGCCGTCTCCCCGATGCCGACCACGAGCGGGCTGCTGCGCCGGGCGGCGACGAGGGTGTCGGGCTCGGCGACGTGGGTGGCGACGAGGGTGAACGCGCCCTCCAGCCGCCGGCAGACCCCGCGCATCGCCTCGGCCAGCCGGCCCGGCCCCTCCGGGGTCGAACCGTAGACGGCGGCGAGCAGGTGGGCCACCACCTCGGTGTCGGTCTCCGACGTGAACTCCACGCCGGCGGCCTCGCACTCGGCCCGCAGCGCCACGAAGTTCTCGATGATGCCGTTGTGGATCACCGCGACGGTCCCGTCACCGGAGACGTGCGGGTGGGCGTTCCGGTCGGTGGGGCCGCCGTGGGTCGCCCACCGGGTGTGCCCGATGCCGATCGTGGCGGCCGGCAGCGGCTCGTCGGCCAGCACCTTCTCCAGGTTGGCCAGCTTGCCGGCCTTCTTCGCCGTGCTCAGCTCACCGCCGGAGACCACGGCGATGCCCGCGGAGTCGTACCCGCGGTACTCGAGCCGGCGCAGCCCCTCCAGGACGACGTCCAGCGCGTCCTGAGGGCCGACGTATCCCACGATGCCGCACATTTCACCGAGAGTACCGGGGACCGTGGCCCGTTCGTCCCCCGCGCGCGACCGGTCCGCCCCGAGGGGTGAGGCCGGATCCAGCCGTCAGCCGACCGCGGCGACGACCTCCGCGAGCCGCTGGGCGACGGCGTCGGCCTGCTCCTGCGTGGGCGCCTCCACCATGACGCGGATCAGCTGCTCGGTGCCCGACGGGCGCAGCAGCACCCGGCCGCTGTCGCCCAGCTCCGCCTCCACCGCGTTGACCGCGGCGGCGACCTCGTCGCTCTCGGCCACGGCGAGGCGGTCGGAGACCGGCACGTTGACCAGCACCTGCGGCAGCCGCTGCACCACCGAGGCCAGCTCCGCCAGCGAGGCGCCGGTGCCGGCCATGCGGGAGAGCAGGGCCAGCCCGGTGAGCAGGCCGTCGCCGGTGGTGGCGTGCTCCAGGAAGACGAGGTGCCCGCTCTGCTCCCCGCCGAGGCTGAGGTCGTGGGCGCGCAAGGCCTCGAGCACGTAGCGGTCGCCGACGGCCGTCGTGCTCACGGTGATCCCGGCGTCGCGCATCGTGTGGTGGAACCCGAGGTTGCTCATCACCGTCGCGACGACCGTGTCGGACTTCAGCGCACCGCGCTCGTGCAGGTCCAGCGCGCAGATGGCCAGGATGGCGTCGCCGTCGACGACGTCGCCGTCGGCGGTGACGGCGAGGCACCGGTCGGCGTCCCCGTCGTGGGCGAGCCCGATGTCGGCGCCGCGCGCCCGGACGGCCTCGACCAGCGGCCCGAGGTGGGTGGAGCCCACGCCGTCGTTGATGTTCCAGCCGTCGGGCGCGCAGCCGATCGCGTGCACCGTCGCGCCGGCCCGCCGGTAGACCTCGGGGGCGGCCGTGGCGGCCGCTCCGTGGGCGGCGTCCACGACGACGGACAGGCCGGTCAGCGGCCGGACGGCCGTGCCGAGCAGGTGCTCGACGTAGGCGTCGGTGCCGTCGTCGAGTGCGCGGACGCGGCCGACCCCGCCGCCGGTGGGGCGGTGGCCGTCGGAGGAGCCGGAGGCGACGGTCTGCTCGATGGCCGCCTCGACGGCATCGGGCAGCTTGTGCCCGCCCCGGCTGAAGAGCTTGATGCCGTTGTCGGGCATCGGGTTGTGGCTGGCCGAGATCATGACGCCGAGATCGGCGCCGCTGCGGCCGGTCAGCCAGGCCAGCGCCGGCGTGGGGACCACCCCGGCGAGGAGCACCTCGGCTCCGGCGCTCGTGAGGCCCGCGACGACCGCGGCCTCGAGCATCTCCCCGCTGGCACGGGGGTCGCGGCCGACGACCGCGACGGGACGCGAGGTCCCGTCGCGGTCGGCGAGCACGCCTGCGGCGGCGCGTGCCACCGAGAGGGCCAGCTCCGGCGTGAGGTCGGCGTTCGCCCGACCCCGGACGCCGTCGGTGCCGAAGAGTCTCCCCCCCATGGCCGACGCAGCCGTGCCGGTCAGCGCTTGGAGTACTGAGGCGCCTTGCGGGCCTTCTTGAGCCCGTACTTCTTGCGCTCCTTGACCCGCGGGTCACGGGTCAGGAAGCCGGCCTTCTTGAGGGCCGGGCGGTCCTCGCTCTCGACCTCGATGAGGGCGCGGGCGATGGCCAGGCGCAGCGCGCCGGCCTGGCCCGTGACGCCGCCACCCTTGAGGAGGCCGACGACGTCGTACTGCTCGGCCTTCTCGAGGGTC
The DNA here is from genome assembly GCF_054050975.1 of Blastococcus sp. SYSU DS0828. Taxonomy (NCBI): domain Bacteria; kingdom Bacillati; phylum Actinomycetota; class Actinomycetes; order Geodermatophilales; family Geodermatophilaceae; genus Blastococcus; species Blastococcus sp. SYSU DS0828. The sequence goes on from NZ_JBJHAK010000029.1 coordinate 16,116, forward strand.
ACGAACGGCTCACGGATGAGCTGCTGGTGCACCTTGTTCGGGAAGTACTCCTCGAGGGTGCGGCCGTTGAGCTTGAACTGGCCGGTGCCGGGGAGCAGCCGCACGCGGACGACTGCCTCCTTGCGCCGGCCGACGGTCTGCACCGGACGCCCCTCGGCGTCGGTCACGGTCAGTGCGCTGGTCACTGGGCCACCTGCTTGATCTCGTAGGTCTGGGGCTGCTGCGCGGCGTGCGGGTGCTCCGGGCCGGCGTAGACCTTGAGCTTCTTGATCATCTGCCGACCGAGGCTGTTGTGCGGCAGCATGCCCTTGATCGCGCGCTCGATGACGCGGTCGGGGTGCGTGCGCAGCTGGTCGCCCACGTTGATGGTCTTGAGGCCACCCGGGTGGCCGGAGTGCCGGTAGGCGCGCTTGTCCTCGCGCTTGGACCCGGTCAGGGCGACCTTGCCGGCGTTGACGATGACGACGAAGTCGCCGACGTCCACGTGCGGGGCGTACTGGGGCTTGTGCTTGCCGCGCAGGAGCTGCGCGGTCTGGCTGGCCAGTCGACCGAGCACCACGTCCGTGGCGTCGATGACGTGCCAGGCCCGGGCGACCTCGCCGGGCTTGGGGGTGTACGTGCGCACGGCGCGCGTCCTCCGTCGTCGTCGGGATGGCTGGTGGGATCGCCTCGCCGAGCACGGGAGACGGTTCTGCACGCGCGGCACCAGCCGGCACGCGCGCCAACCGAGCACGATACCAGTCGAAGGACCTCCGTCCTCCTCACCCCTCGCAGGCTCGGGGCGAGCCTCTGGACGGGGGCCGTTCCAGCGTGTCACCGGGACCCTGGACGGGGGCCGCTGACGGCCGGTTACCGGACTTCGCGCAGCCGCCCGGTGTCGACGTCGTAGACCGTCCCCCGCACCTCGCGCGACAGGAGGTAGGGGCAGTCCCGCAGCAGCCGCATCGACTCGCGGACGTCGGCGTCGACGTCGGTGAACGTGCGCGCCGACCACGGGGGACGGCGGCCGGTGGCCTGCTCGACCCGGTCGGCGAAGTCGACGTCATTGCTCTTCTGCAGCCCGCAGTCGGTGTGGTGGACCAGCACGATCTCCCGGGTGCCGAGCAGGTGCTGCGAGATGGTCAGCGACCGCACGGTGTCCTCGGTGACGACGCCGCCGGCATTGCGGATGACGTGCGCGTCACCGACCTCCAGACCCAGGAGGGGGAACAGCGGCATCCGGGAGTCCATGCACGCCACGACGGCGACCTTCCGGGCCGGGGCCACCGGCTTGCTGCCGGGGAACCGCTCGGCCCACTCCGCGTTCGCTTCGAGCATCCGGTCGATCTCAGCCACGACCGGACGATAACCGGACTCCCAGGCGTCCGCGCTCGCGGGCGACCACGTCGGCCAGCACCGCCGGGTCCAGCGCCGGCCTGCCCCCTGCCTGCGAGACCGTCGCGGCCGCCGCCGCGGCGGCGAGCCAGGCCGCGTCCTCGGGGCCGCCCCTGCCGAGCAGCGCGGCGACGAGCGCCGCCACCCACACGTCCCCGGCTCCGGTCGGGTCGACCGGCGCCTCCCCGAGCAGCGGCACGACGAGCTCGCCATCGGCCCACGCCGGGTCGACCTCGCGCTCCCCCGCCGCGACGCCGAGGGCCGGTCCGGACCGCCAGGCCACCAGGTCGCCCTGCTTCCCCACCGCCATCGCCACCAGCCGGGGGCCCGCCGCCAGCAGCTGCGCCGCGGCGTCGCGGGCGTCCTCCACACGGGGCAGCGGGCGGCCGACCAGGAGCTCGGCCTCGGTGGCGTCGGCCCGGACGACGTCCGCGCGGGCGAGCACCGCCTCCCTCGTCGCCGGGTCCTCCGCGGCGCCGTCGGCCACCACGAAGGCCGTCCGGGGGACGCGCGCCAGCGCCGCGCGCACCGCCGCGCCGGGCTGCTGCAGCTGCAGGCTCAGCACCTGGCAGGCCGCCAGCTGCTCGGCCGCGCCGGCCACGTCGGCGGGGGTCAGCAGCGCGCCGGGCGGCACGTCCTCGACCAGCCGCCGGCGGCCGCCGTCCTCCACCAGGTCGAGCAGCAGCGCGGTGGGCGTGCCCGGCCGGGTGACGACGCCGGAGACGTCGATCCCGTCGGCGGCGGCCTGCGCCCGCACGTCGCGTCCCGCGGCGTCGTCGCCGACGACGCCGACCAGCGCCACCGGGACGCCGAGCTGGGTCAGCGCGACCGCCTGGTTCGCCCCCTTCCCGCCGAGCAGCTCCCGGCGCCCCGTGGCCGGGGCCGACCCACCGGCCGCGGGCACCCGCGAGAGCCGGAGCACCAGATCGCGGCCGATCTGGCCCAGCACGACGACCGCTGCCATCCACGCGCCCCCTTCCACCGCCGGTGGCGGGCACGCGGCGATGGGCGAGGATGTGCCCCGTGCGCACGGTCGAGGAACACCAGTCGGTGGTGGACGCCCTGCTGCCCGCCCTGCCCGAGGAGACCGTGCCCCTGTCGGCCGCGCACGGTCGGGTGCTGGCGCGCGACGTCGTCGCCGAGGTGCCGCTGCCGGGCTTCGACAACTCGGCGATGGACGGCTACGCCGGCCGGTGGGCCGAGCTCGCCGGCGACGACGGCGGCCCGGTCCGGCTGCCGGTGGCCGAGGACATCCCCGCCGGGCGCACCGACGTCGTCCCCCTGGCGCCGGGCACCGTCCACCGCATCATGACCGGGGCCCCGCTGCCCCCGGGGGCCGACGTCGTCGTCCCCGTGGAGCTCACCGACGGGGGCACCGACGTCGTGGAGATCCGCGACCGCCCGCCCGCCGGGAGCCACCTGCGGGCGGCCGGCGAGGACATCACCGCAGGCACCGTCGCCCTCCCCGCCGGGGCCCCGCTCGGCGCCGCCCAGCTGGGCCTGGCCGCCGCGGTGGGGGTTTCGGAGCTGGTCGTCCGGCGCCGGCCGCGGGTACTGGTCCTCTCCACCGGCAGCGAGCTCGTCGCACCGGGGCAGCCGCTGGCGCGGGGGCAGATCTACGAGTCCAACTCGGTGCTGCTGGCCGCCGCGGTCGAGGAGGCCGGCGGCATCCCCCGGCGACTGCACTTCGTCCCCGACGACGTGGACCAGTTCCTCGCCACCGTGCGGGCGGAGCTGGCGACGGCCGACCTGCTGATCACCAGCGGCGGGGTGAGCGCCGGCGCCTACGAGGTGGTCAAGGACGCCTTCCGCACGCTCGGCACCGTCGAGTTCGGCAAGGTCGCCATGCAGCCCGGCGGGCCCCAGGGCGCCGGCACGGTCGACGGCGTCCCCGTGGTCACCCTCCCCGGCAACCCGGTGAGCGCCTTCGTCTCCTTCGAGGTGTTCGTCCGCCCGGCCCTGCGCCGGGCACTGGGGCACAGCTCGCCCGCCCGGGTGCGGGTACCCGCCCGGCTCGCCGGCCCGCTGCGCTCCCCCGCCGGTCGCCGGCAGTACCTGCGCGGCCGCTACGAGGGCGGGGAGGTCTCCCAGGTCGGCGGCCCCGGCTCCCACCTGGTCGCACACCTGGCCCGGGCCAACTGCCTGGTCGTCGTGCCCGAGGACGTCAGTGAACTGCCCGCCGGCGCCTCCGTGGACGTCGTGCTGATCGAGGGAGCGCTCCAGTGACCGGACCACGCCTCACCCACGTCGACGAGTCCGGCGCCGCCCGGATGGTCGACGTCTCCGCCAAGGCGGTCACCGCCCGGGAGGCCACCGCGGCCGGCCGGGTGCTGGTCAGCGCCGAGGTGGTCGACCTGCTGCGCGGGAAGGGCGTCCCCAAGGGCGACGCCGTCGCCGTCGCGCGGATCGCCGGCATCGCCGGGGCCAAGCGGACGCCGGACCTGGTGCCGCTGTGCCACCCGATCGCCCTGCACGGCGTGACGGTGGACGTCGAGGTCGCCGACGACGCGGTCGAGATCACCGCCACCGCCCGCACCGCCGACCGCACCGGGGTGGAGATGGAGGCGCTCACCGCGGTCACCGTGGCCGGGCTCACCATGATCGACATGGTGAAGGCGGTCGACCCGCGGGCGACGATCACCGACGTCCGGCTGCTGCGGAAGTCCGGCGGCAAGAGCGGGGAGTGGACCCGGTGACCGCCGCGCTCCCGGCCGGCGCGCGCGCCGTCGTACTCACCGCCTCGAACCGGGCCGCGGCCGGCGTCTACGAGGACCGCAGCGGCCAGGTGCTCGCCGCCGGGTTGCGCGAGCTGGGCTTCGCGGTGGAGGGGCCGCACGTGCGGCCCGACGACGCCGCCGAGCTGGAGGCCGTGCTGCGCAACGCGGTGGACCTCGGCGTCGACCTGGTGGTCACCACCGGCGGCACCGGCCTCTCCCCCACCGACGTCACCCCCGAGGCCACCCGGGCGGTGCTCGAGCGGGAGGCGCCCGGCATCGCCGAGGCGGTCCGCCGGTACGGCGCCGAGCACGGGGTCCCCACGGCGGTCCTCTCCCGTGGGCTGGCCGGCACCGCCGCGCGCACGCTGATCGTCAACCTGCCCGGCTCCACCGGCGGGGTGCGGGACGGGCTCGCCGTCCTCGGCCCGCTGCTCCCGCACGTGGTGAGCCAGCTCCGCGGCGGAGACCATGTCTGACGTCGTCCTCCGGACGACACCGCGGCCAGGAGCCGTGCCCCAGCTGCGCTGAGCGTGTCCCTCCCTGCGTCGCGGGAGCCTCCGGCCCCCACTCCTGCGGTCATCTCGCGGGGCGCGCAAGGCCCGTGCAGGTGGCCGCGTCAGTCCAGTGCGATGCGCTCCTGGTGGGTGTAGACGTTGCAGCCGTCGCCACGGAGGAAGCCGACGAGGGTGATGCCGACCTCGCGGGCCAGCTCCACGGCCAGCGACGACGGCGCGGAGACCGCCGCCAGCACCGGGATGCCGGCCATCGCCGCCTTCTGGGTCAGCTCGAAGCTCGCCCGGCCGCTCACCATCAGGACGTGCCCGGCCAGCGGCAGCCGGCCGGCCCGCACGCCGTCGCCGATCACCTTGTCCACCGCGTTGTGCCGACCGACGTCCTCGCGCAGCGCGAGCAGCTCGCCGTCGGCGCCGAACAGCCCGGCGGCGTGCAGGCCACCGGTCTTGTCGAACACCTGCTGCTGGGCGCGGAGCCGGTCCGGCAGCGCCAGCAGGGCCGCCAGTGGGAGCCGCAGGGTGTCGGCGGCGACGTCGAAGGAGGTCTTCGTGCGGATCGCGTCGATGCTCGCCTTGCCGCAGACCCCGCAGGAGCTGGACGTGTAGAAGTTCCGCTCCAGCCCGGTGTCGGGCATCGGCACGCCGGGCGCCAGGTCGACGTCCACGACGTTGTACGTGTTGCGCCCGTCCGCGTCGACCGAGTCGCAGTAGCGCAGGCCCGCGACGTCGTCGGCGCCGCGGATCACGCCCTCGGTCGCCAGGAAGCCGTGCACCAGGTCGAAGTCGTCGCCGGGGGTGCGCATGGTGATCGCCAGCGCGGTACCGCCCAGGCGGATCTCGAGCGGCTCCTCCGCGGCGACCGTGTCGGGCCGGGTGGTGTGCTGCGCGCCGCGGATGCGCAGCACCGGGGTGCGGCTGGTGACTCGTCCCACGCGGAGGACGGTACCCATGCCGTGGGCCTACCGTGTCGGCGTGGACCCGCTGCCCCCGTACTCGGCCGTGGTGCTGGCCGGTGGACGGGCCGAGCGGCTTGGCGGGCAGGCCAAGCCCCAGCTGCGCGTGGGCCGCCGGTCGATGCTGACGGCCGTCCTCGACGCCGTCGGCGACGCGCGGCAGCGGATCGTCGTGGGGCCGGCGCAGGAGGTCCCGGGCGATGTCCTCCTGACCCGCGAGGCGCCGCCCGGCGGTGGGCCCGTCGCGGCGCTGCGGGCCGGGCTCGCGGTCGTGGACACCGCCGTCGTCGTCCTCCTCGCCGCCGACCTGCCGTTCCTCACCGCCCACCTGGTCGCGGAGCTGCGCCGACGCCTGCGCCACGACGGTGTCCTGGTGGTCGACGACACCGGTCGCGACCAGCTCCTGCTCGGCGCCTGGCGCACGGCTGCGCTGCGCGCCGCCGTGGCCGCGCCGGACTGCCCTCGCGCCCTGCACCGGGTGGTCTCCGGGCTCGCCGTCGACCGCTTCTCCCCGCCGGTGGCACCCGGCCGCCCGGCGCCGTGGCTGGACTGCGACACCCCCGAGGAGCTGGCGCGCGCCCGGGCGGTAGCCGGCGCGCCCCCCGGGTAGGGCGTGGGCATGCGCATCGTCATCGCCGGGGCCCACGGGCAGGTCGCCCGCCGCCTCGGCCGTCTCCTGTCCGGCCGCGGCGACACCGTCGTCGGGCTCGTCCGCAATCCCGATCACCGGGCCGACCTGGAAGCCGATGGCGTGACGCCGGCGGTGATCGACCTCGAGTCGGCCTCGCTCGAGGAGGTCGCCGAGGTGCTGCAGGGCGCTGACGGGGTCGTGTTCGCCGCGGGCGCCGGGCCGGGCAGCGGGGCCGCCCGCAAGGACAGCGTCGACCGCGGAGCGGCGGTGCTGCTGGCCGACGCCGCCGAGCGGGCGGGGGTGCGGACCTACCTGCTCGTCTCCTCCATGGGGACCGACCTGGTGGCCGGTGGCGCCGCGCCCGACGGCGTCGACGAGGTGTTCGCCGCCTACCTGCGCGCCAAGCTCGCCGCCGAGCAGAACCTGCTCGCCCGCCCCGCCCTCGCGGTCACGGTGCTGCGGCCGGGCGGCCTGACCGACGATCCCGGCACGGGCCGGGTCACCCTCGACCGGCACGTGGAGCGCGGCGAGATCCCCCGCGACGATGTCGCCGCCGTGCTGCTGGCATTCCTCGACTCCCCGCGCGACGGAGCCGTGGTGGAGCTGGTCTCCGGCACGACGCCGGTCGCCGAGGCGGTCGCCTCCGTCCCCTGACGCGGCCTTCCGCCCGGCGACGCTTGGTGGTACATCTGTATCACCAACGCCACCGAGGCAGGAGCCGCCATGCCCACCAGGACCGCCCGCCCGTCCGCGTTCACCAGCGATGCAGCGCGGAACAGGTTCCTCGTGCGCTACGACGAGGTGCTGGACCGGGTCTGGCCGGTCCCGGTCGATCCGGTCGACCTGCCGACCACGGCGGGCACCGTCCGGGGATACCGGGCCGGCCCGACCGGCAGCGCCCCGGTCGTCCTGCTCAGCGGCGCGGGTGGCAACGCGATCGGCTGGTACCGCGCCGTCGCCGCGTTGAGCTGGCAGCACCCGGTGCTGGTCGTGGACACACCCGGTGAGCCCGGCCGCTCCCGGCAGACCGCGCCGCCGGCCGACGGGCCGGCGCTCACGGGCTGGCTCGAGGAGGTGCTCGCCGGGGTCGGGGCCCGTGGCGCCCACCTGGTGGGGTGCTCCTACGGCGGCTGGCTGGCACTGGAGCACGCGCGGGTGCAGCCGGGGCGGATCTCCGCGGTGACGCTCGTGGACCCGGCCGGCCTCCAGCCGCTGACCGGCCGCTTCTACCGCTGGGTGGTCCTCGGCGGGATGGCCGCCGCACTGCCCCGGGGACTGCGCCACCGGGCGGCCCGGCGCCTGGTGAACGGCACGCTCGCCGACGACGACCTCATGGCCCTGGTGTCGGCATCCATGGCCTTCCGGCGCCGGCTCCCCGCCCCCTCGCCGTGGTCGGACGACGAGCTCGAGAGCGTCGCCCCGCCGGTGCAGGTGCTGATCGGCGAGCGCAGCACCATCCACGATGCCACCGCGGTCGCCCGCCGCCTGTCCGCCGTACGGCCGGACTGGCGCGTGGAGGTCGTCCCCGGCACCGGCCACGCGCTGCAGGTCGAGGTTCCCGAGCTGGTGGCCGACCGGGTGCTCTCCTTCCCCCCATCCGTGAGCTGCCCACGCGCGGAGGCCTGATGCCCAGGCGCGTCGACCACGGCGAACGGCGGGCACACATCACAGCGGCTCTGCTGCGCATCGCGAGCAGCCGCGGCCTGCAGGCGGTCACCATGCGGGAGGTCGCCGCCGAAGCGGGGGTGTCGCTGCGCCTGGTGCAGTACTACTTCACCGACAAGCGGACGCTGATGCGGGCCGGCCTGGACGAGCTCGCGGCGCGGTTCGACCGCCGGGTCCGTGAGCGCGCCACCGCGCACGGTGCCGGCCTGCCACCGCGGCTGGCCCTCGAGGTCGTGCTCGGCAGCATCCTGCCCACCGACGAGTCGAGTCGTGCGGACCGCATGGCGTGGACGGCCTACTTCGCCGCAACGCTGACCGACCCCGGGCTGCTGGAGGGCACCACCGACCACCCGGATGCGCTCGCCGACCTGCTGACCGGGTACGTCGTGCGCGCGCAGCAGAGCGGAGATGTCGACGCACAGCGGGACGCCCGCATCGAGGCGGCGAGCCTGCTCGCCCTGGTGAACGGCCTCAGCGACAGCGTGCTCGGCCGGCAGCGGGACGCCGAGGACGCGCTGGCGATCCTGGGCTACCGCCTGGACCGGCTGTTCGACGGCCCGGCCGTCAACCCCGGCGCGCCCGGGTGACCTGGGCACGGGCGGCGAGCTCGGCATCGGGCGGGTAGTCGACGGCCAGCAGCGTCAGGCCGTGGGCCGGGGCGACCGGCACCTCGCTGGACCGCTCGGAGCGTGCCAGGAGGCTCGCCGGCCAGTCGAGCGGGCGCCGCCCCTCACCCACCGCGATCAGGCCCCCCACGAGGCTGCGCACCATCGAGTGGCAGAAGGCGTCGGCGGACGCATCGATGCGGAGCACCTCGACGCCGGCGTCCTCCACGGCCCTCGAGACCTTGAGCCGCAGCAGGGTGCGGATCGTCGTCGCCCCCTCGCGGCGCCTGCAGAAGGCCGCGAAGTCGTGCTCACCGAGGAGCAGCCCCGCCGCGAGATCCATGGCGGTGGCGTCGAGCCGACGCGGCCAGGCCACCGTGTCGTTCCGGCGCAGCGGCGGCGGACCCGCCGGGTCGTCGGTCAGCCGGTACGCGTAGTGGCGGGCCAGCGCACCGAAGCGCGCATCGAAGTCCGGGGGCGCCTCGGTCACCGACCGGACCACCACGTCCGACGGCAGGATGCCGCGGAGCCGCCGGACCAGCTTGGCGGCCTGCTCCTGCCACACCCCCCGCGGGACGTCGCAGTGGACGACCTGACCGGTGGCGTGCACGCCGGCGTCGGTGCGGCCGGCGACGGTGAGGTCGACGTCGCGGCGGAGCACCGTGGCCAGACCCCGCTCCAGCTCGTGCTGGACCGTGCGCATCGCCGGCTGGCGGGCCCAGCCGTGGAAGCCGGTGCCGTCGTACTGCACGGCCAGCCGGAGACGGACGAGCCCGCCACCGGAGTCGGTGGCGGGCTCGTCCGTGCGCTGCTGATCGCTCAGCGGCACGTCACTTCGGGTCCGGAGCGGCGTCGCCGCCCTGGTACTGCTGGCTCGCGGTCGCGGCGTCCCCGAGCTCGGCGGCCTCGACCTCCGCCGCCGCGGCCCGGGCCACCTCGGGCGAGAGCGCCGGGTCGTCCACCAAGGCCGCGTTCTCGCGCTGCGGCTCGGGCGTCACGTCACCGTCGTCCTGCCGGTCGCCGTCGGGGTTGTAGACGTCGGTGACGATCTCCTGCGCCTCGTCCGTGACGCTGCCGTCGGTCACCGCGGGCGAGGTGTCGCCACCGGGACCGGTGGTCTCACCCTGGAACGTCGCCCCCTGGTCGCCGCCACCGGCGGACACGCCGGCCGCGCCGGCGCCCGTCACGTCCTCGGGCGAGCTCATCGGGCGTCCGTGTCCTCGGCGTCGGCGGCGGTCTCGCCGGCCGCCTCCTCGGCGACCTGGTCGGCCGCCGCGTCCTCGGCGACGGAGGTCTCCGCGGCAGCGGACTCGTCGACCGGGGTCTCCTCGGCGTCGGCGGTCTCGATCGCGTCCGCGGTGACCTCGCCGGTGGCAGCGGCCGCGCCGGCGCCGGTGGCGAACTGGGTGCCACGGGCGCGCTCGGCCTCGCCGACGGCCTGCTGGCCGACGGTCAGGGCCTCGACCAGCTCGATGACCGCCATCGGGGCGTTGTCGCCCTTGCGGGGACCGACCTTGGTGATGCGGGTGTAGCCACCGGGGCGGTTCTCGTAGCGAGGGCCGATCTCGGCGAACAGGGTGTGGACGACGTCCTTGTCACGGATGGTCGTCATCACCTGACGACGCGCGTGCAGGTCACCGCGCTTGGCGAAGGTCACCAGCTTCTCGGCCAGCGGACGCAGCCGCTTGGCCTTCGCCTCGGTGGTGGTGATCCGCCCGTGCTCGAACAGCGAGGTGGCCAGGTTGGCCAGCATCAGCCGCTCGTGCGCGGGGGAGCCGCCGAGACGGGGGCCCTTGGTGGGGGTGGGCATGTCGGTCCTTCCTCAGGCGGCCGGGCGCTCGCTGCCGGCTGCATCCGTGGTGGTGCTGTCGTCCTTGCTGCGGTGGTGCTGCACTGCTCGTGGCGTCAGTGTGGCGTGCCCCGAGCGGCCCCGCTGCAGGGGCCCACCGCGGACGTGCCGGCGGCGGGGTGCAGCGGGGCCCTTGCTCAGAGCTGCTCGGTCTCCTGGTAGGAGCCCTCGTCGTACTGCGCCTGGTCGTAGCCGGCCGCGTACTCGCCCGTGCCCTGGTAGGCGTCGGTCTCGTAGCCCTCGTCGTAGCTCTCGATCGAGGTGGGGATGAACCCGGGCGGGCTGTCCTTGAGCGCCAGCCCCATGGCGGCCAGCTTCATCTTGACCTCGTCGATCGACTTGGCCCCGAAGTTCCGGATGTCGAGCAGGTCGGCCTCGGAGCGGGTCACGAGCTCACCGACGGTGTGCACGCCCTCGCGCTTGAGGCAGTTGTAGGACCGGACGGTGAGGTCCATGTCCTCGATCGGCATCGAGAAGTTGGCGATGTCGGCGGCCTCGGCCGGGCTGGGCCCGACCTCGATGCCCTCGGCGTCGATGTTCAGCTCGCGCAGCAGCCCGAAGAGCTCGACCAGGGTCGACCCGGCCGAGGCGATCGCGTCCCGCGGGGCGATGGAGGGCTTGGTCTCCACGTCCACCACGAGCCGGTCGAAGTCCGTGCGCTGCTCGACGCGGGTCGCCTCGACGGCGTAGGTGACCTTGCGGACCGGCGAGTAGATCGAGTCGACGGGGATGCGGCCGATCTCCTGGCCCGGCTGCTTGTTCTGCGGGGCCGGCACGTAGCCGCGGCCGCGCTCGACGACCAGCTCGACCTCCAGCCGACCCTTGCCGTTCAGGGTGGCGATGTGCAGCTCGGGGTTGTGCACCTCGACGCCGGCCGGCGGCGCGATGTCCGCGGCGGTGACCTCACCCGGGCCCTGCTTGCGCAGGTACATGGTCACCGGCTCGTCGGAGTCGGAGCTGACGACCAGGCTCTTGAGGTTGAGGATGATCTCGGTGACGTCCTCCTTGACGCCCGGCACGGTGGTGAACTCGTGCAGGGTGCCCTCGATGCGGATGCTGGTGACAGCGGCACCGGGGATGGACGACAGCAGCGTGCGCCGCAGGGAGTTGCCGAGGGTGTAGCCGAAGCCCGGCTCGAGCGGCTCGATGATGAACCGCGAGCGCTGCTCCGAGATGGTCTCCTCGGTCAGCGTGGGGCGCTGTGCGATGAGCATTGGGTGTCTCCTTCAGGTCCTCCGGCACCCGCCATATGACGCCGTGAGGGGGTGGTGCTGGCCCCGGCGGACATCTGTCCGTCCGCCGGGACCGGTGGTGCTGGAACGGCCCTGTCGCAGGGGCCCGCCGCGCGCGGAGCGTGTGGCGGGGTGCGACAGGGTCCTTCTACTTCGAGTACAGCTCGACGATCAGCTGCTCCTGGACCGGGGTGTCGATCACCTGACGGGCCGGGATGCCGTGAACGAGCACGCGGAGCTGGGTGCTGATGACCTCGAGCCACGGCGGCACGGGGCGCTCGCCCGCGCGGGCCTGGGCCACCTCGAACGGCATCATCGTGCGCGACTTCTCGGCGACCTCGATGATGTCGTTCTCGCTGACCCGGTACGACGGGATGTCGACCTTGCGGCCGTTCACCCGGATGTGGCCGTGGCGCACCAGCTGGCGGGCCATGTCGCGGGACTCGGCGAAGCCGGCCCGGTAGACCACGTTGTCCAGCCGCGACTCGAGGATCTGCAGCAGGACCTCACCGGTCTTGCCCGTCTTGCGGTTGGCCTCTTCGTAGTAGCCGCGGAACTGCTTCTCCAGCACACCGTAGATACGGCGGGCCTTCTGCTTCTCGCGCAGCTGCAGCAGGTACTCGCTGTCCTTGCTGCGGCCCCGGCCGTGCTCGCCCGGCGGGTACGGCCGGATCTCGATCGGGCACTTCGGGGACTCGCACTTGCTGCCCTTGAGGAACAGCTTCATCTTCTCGCGCCGGCACATGCGGCAGTCGGCTCCGGTGTAACGGGCCACGTCTATCTACCTCTTCGTCTCGTCAGTGGCCGGTCAGACCCGGCGGCGCTTCTTGGGGCGGCAGCCGTTGTGCGGCTGCGGGGTGACGTCCTGGATCTGCCCCACCTCGAGGCCGGTGGCCTGGAGCGAGCGGATCGCGGTCTCCCGGCCGGAGCCGGGGCCCTTCACGAAGACGTCCACCTTGCGCATGCCGTGCTCCTGCGCCTTGCGGGCCGCGTTCTCGGCGGCCATCTGCGCGGCGAAGGGGGTCGACTTGCGGGAGCCCTTGAAGCCGACGTGGCCGGCGGAGGCCCAGCTGATCACGTTCCCGCTGGGATCGGTGATCGAGACGATCGTGTTGTTGAACGTGCTCTTGATGTGCGCAGCACCGTGAGCGACGTTCTTCTTCTCCTTGCGGCGGACCTTCTTGGCGCCGGCCGCGGCGCGAGCCCTGGGAGGCATGAGTCTGTCGAGTTCCTTCTCTTCGTGGCCTAGAGAGGCAGCACGCGTGCGCGCCGACGCTCCCCCCTCACGGGATCTGCGGCGACGCGCTCTCGCGGCTTACTTCTTGCCGGCCTTCTTCTTGCCGGCGATGGTCTTGCGCGGGCCCTTGCTCGAGCGCGCGTTGGTCTTGGTGCGCTGACCGTGCACCGGGAGGCCACGGCGGTGCCGCAGACCCTGGTAGCAACCGATCTCCACCTTGCGACGGATGTCGGCGGCCACCTCGCGGCGCAGGTCACCCTCGACGCGGAAGTGCTCGTCGATGTAGTCGCGGAGCTTCAGCAGGTCCTCGTCACTGAGGTCCTTGGCGCGCAGGTCGGGGTTCACACCCGTCGCGGCCAGGGTCTCCTTGGCGTGGTGCTTGCCGATGCCATAGATGTAGGTGAGCGCGATCTCCATCCGCTTCTCGCGGGGCAGGTCGACGCCAGCCAGTCGTGCCATGTTCAGGTACTCCCTCAGCCCTGGCGCTGCTTGTGCCGGGCGTTGTCGCAGATGACCATGACCCGGCCGTGCCGGCGGATCACCTTGCACTTGTCGCAGATCTTCTTCACCGACGGCTGGACCTTCACCGGTGCCGCCCCTCATTCCTCGAAATCGATGTGCCCGGACCGCGCACGCCGTGCGGGTCCGTGACGGTCACTTGTAGCGGTAGACGATGCGACCGCGCGTCAGGTCGTAGGGCGAGAGCTCCACGACCACGCGGTCCTCGGGCAGGATGCGGATGTAGTGCTGCCGCATCTTGCCGCTGATGTGGGCGAGCACCCGGTGCCCGTTCTGCAGCTCGACCCGGAACATCGCGTTGGGCAGCGGCTCGACGACGCGACCCTCGACCTCGATGGCCCCGTCCTTCTTCGCCATGCCCTACACGCACTCCTTGACTCGGTGGTACTGGTTCCTTCGCGCGGCCGCGCCGGTGACCGGCTGGACGCGCTCGGGACTTTGCAGATCGGGTGGTGCCGGCGCTCTCGCAGAGGGCGCTCTGCGTCATGCGGCCACAGCACGACGACAGAACGGCGCTAGCGCCACAGAAGATCGTACCCCGATGTCCCACGCGTCACCAACCCGCCCCGGAGTGACAGTGGTGACGTGCTGAACGGCCCGATCAGGGGCTCACCCCGAGCGTGCGAGGGGTGAGGAGGTCGGGGTCCCTCTTCAGGTGCGGGGCGTGATCCCGAACGGCGCCAGACCCGCGACGCCGCCGTCCTCGGCGGTGAGCACCCACGGACCCTCGGGGGTGATGGCGACCGTGTGCTCGAAGTGTGCCGCGCGCGACCCGTCCTTCGTGACGACCGTCCAACCGTCCTCGAGCTCCACGGTGGCGGGGTCGCCGACGGTCACCATCGGCTCGATCGCCAGGGCGAGGCCGGGGACGAGCTTGGGGCCACGGCCCGGCCGCCCGTAGTTCAGCACGTGCGGGTCCTGGTGCATCTCCGTGCCGATGCCGTGCCCGCCGTAGTGGTCGACGATGCCGTACGGGTGGCTCTCGGCCCGGATGACCTGCTCGACCGCGGAGCTGATGTCGGTCAGCCGGCCGCCGGCGACGGCACGGGCCAGCCCCGCCCACATCGACCGCTCCGTCACGTCGAGCAGCGCCGCATCCTCGGCAGAGGGCTCCCCCACCGTCACCGTCACGGCGGAATCCCCGTGCCAGCCGTTCAGGATGGCCCCGCAGTCGATCGAGATGTTGTCGCCCGAGGCGAGCGCCCGGTCCTTGTGCGGGATGCCGTGCACGATCTCGTCGTTGATCGACGCGCAGATGCTGCCGGTGAAGCCGTGGTACCCCAGGAACGAGGGCACGGCACCCGCGCTGCGGATGTGGTCCTCGGCGATCGCGTCGAGCTCACCCGTGGTGACCCCCGGGCGGATGGCAGCGCGGACGGCCGCGATCGCTCCCGCGACGACGAGCCCCGCGCCCCGCATCAGCTCGATCTCGTGCGGCGTCTTGATCTGGATCATGCGTCCACTCCACTTCGCGACCAACGGAAGGCGGCCGAGGATGCCTGCCGTCATCTTCCGCGTCGCTCCTTCACCGCACCGGCCGGCCGGTGGCTCACGCCGGCTGACCGGCCTCGCCGTCATCGTCAGCGCCCAGCGCGCGCAGCGCCCGGGCGGTGACCTCCTCGACCGGACCGATCGCGTCGATGCGCGCGAGCAGCCCCTCGTCCTCGTAGAAGCCTGCCACCGGTGCGGTCTGTTCCCGGTACACGTGCAGCCGGTGCCGCACCGTCTCGGGCTTGTCGTCGTCGCGCTGGACCTCTTTACCGTCCACGATCATGCGCCGACCCGAGAGCCGCCGGACCAGCTCGTCCTCGTCGACCACGAGTTCCACGACGCGGTCGAGCTTCTGCCCCAGCTCGGTGAGGGACTCCCGCAGCTGCTCGGCCTGGGCGATGGTGCGCGGGAAGCCATCGAGCAGGAAGCCCGACTCCGCGTCGTCCTCGGCCAGCCGGTCCTTGACCATGGCGACGGTGATCTCGTCGGGCACGAGGTCGCCGGCGTCCATGTAGACCTTGGCCTTCTGGCCCAGCTCCGTCTTCCCGCTCACGTTGGCGCGGAAGATGTCGCCGGTCGAGATCGCGGGGACGCCGAGCTTGGCGGCGATGATCTGCGCCTGGGTGCCCTTGCCCGCTCCGGGGGGGCCCAGGAGGACGATGCGCACTACTTCAGGAACCCTTCGTAGTTGCGCTGATTCAGTTGCGTCTCGATCTGCTTCACCGTCTCCAACCCCACTCCGACCATGATCAGGACAGCGGTTCCACCGAACGGGAAGTTCTGGTTCTGCCCTTCCTGCGTGATCGACAGGAAGAGGTTCGGCAGGACTGCGACCAGACCCAGGTAGATCGACCCCGGAAGCGTGATCCGGGACAGGACGTACTGCAGGTACTCGGCGGTGGGCCGCCCCGGCCGGATGCCCGGGATGAAGCCGCCGTAGCGCTTCATGTCGTCGGCCCGTTCCTCCGGGTTGAACGTGATCGACACGTAGAAGTACGTGAAGAAGATGATCATCGCGAAGTAGATCGCGACGTGGACCGGGCTGCTCTGGTCGATCACGTAGTTCTCGAAGAACCGACGCACCGCTCCGGTCTCGTTGCCCTGGAGCTGGGTGATCAGCTGGGGCAGGTACAGCAGCGACGAGGCGAAGATGACCGGGATGACGCCGGCCTGGTTCACCTTCAGCGGCAGGTAGGTCGACGTGCCGCCGTACATCCGGCGGCCGACCATCCGCTTGGCGTACTGCACCGGGATGCGGCGCTGCGCCTGCTCGACGTAGACCACGGTGCCGATGATCACGACGGCGAAGGCACACACGACGGCGAAGACGATGCCGCCCCGCGTCTGCAGGATCGAGCCGCCCTCGGCCGGGATCCGCGCGGCGATCGAGGTGAAGATCAGCACGGACATGCCGTTGCCGATCCCCTTCTCGGTCAGCAGCTCGCCGAGCCACATGATCAGCGCGGTGCCGGCGGTCAGCGTGATCACCAGGATCACCGTCGTCCAGACCGACTCCGACGGGATGATCTCCTGGCTGCAGTTCGGGAACAGCTGCCCGCTGCGGGCGAGGGCGATGATGCCGGTGCTCTGCAGCACGGCCAGCGCGATGGTGAGGTAGCGGGTGTACTGGGTCAGCTTGGCCTGACCCGACTGCCCTTCCTTCTTCAGCTGCTCGAAGCGCGGGATCACCACCACCAGCAGCTGCACGATGATGCTCGCGGTGATGTAGGGCATGATCCCCAGCGCGAACACGCTCAACCGGAGCAGCGCGCCGCCGGAGAAGAGGTTCACCAGCGAGTAGAGGTCCCGCTGGTCGGAGGCCTGGGCCTGCTCCAGGCAGCTGTTGATCGCCTCCACCGAGACGCCCGGCCCCGGGACCGCCGCCCCCAGCCGGTAGACGGCGATGATCGCCAGGGAGAACAGCAGCTTGCGCCGGAGATCTGGCGTCCGGAACGCCGCGGCGAACGCCTGCAGCACGTGCCCTCCCCTGTTCGGTCGAGTGAGGTTAGCAAGAGAAGGACCCCGTCCCCCTCACCGCTCGCGAGCTCGCGGTGAGCCTCCGGACGGGGCCGAGGGAGGGGAAGGGGTCCTTCTACTCAGAGAACGGTGGTGCTGCCGCCGGCCGCGGCGATCTTCTCGGCAGCCGAGGCGGAGAAGGCGTTCGCGTGCACGTCGACCTTGATCCCGCCGAGGTCACCGGTGCCCAGCACCTTGACCGGCTGGCCGCGGCGCACCGCGCCGGCCTCGGCCAGCGTGTCCGGGTTGACCGCGCCCCCCTGCGGGAACAGCGCCGCGATCCGGTCGAGGTTGACGACCTGGAAGACGACCTTGTTGTTGTTCTTGAAGCCCGAGAGCTTGGGCAGCCGCATGTTCAGCGGGGTCTGCCCACCCTCGAACCGCGCGGAGACGGTGCCCCGCGCGCCGGTGCCCTTGGTACCGCGCCCGGCCGTCTTGCCCTTGGAACCCTCACCACGACCCACGCGGGTCTTCTTGGTGTGGGCGCCGGGGGCCGGACGCAGGTGGTGGACCTTCAGTGTCATAGCGAGTCTTTCCTCAGACCTCTTCGACGCGCACGAGGTGCGGCACCGTCGCGACCATCCCGCGGATCTCGGGACGGTCCTCCTGGACGACCGAGTCGTTGATCTTCTTCAGGCCCAGCGAGCGCAGCGTCTGGCGCTGGTTGGGCTTGGTGCCGATCGCGGACTTGACCTGGGTGACCTTCAGCTGCGCCATCTCAGACCCCCTGACCCGCACGCGCACGCAGCATGGCGGCCGGGGCGACGTCCTCGAGGGGCAGACCACGGCGGGCCGCGATCTCCTCGGGGCGGACGAGGTCCTTCAGCGCCTGCATGGTGGCGTGCACGATGTTGATCGGGTTCGACGAACCGAGGCTCTTCGAGAGCACGTCGTGGATACCGGCGCACTCCAGCACGGCGCGCACCGGGCCACCGGCGATGACACCGGTACCGGGGCTCGCCGGCTTGAGGAGCACGACGCCCGCCGCCGCCTCACCCTGCACGGGGTGCGGGATGGTGCTGGCGATGCGCGGCACCTTGTAGAAGTGCTTCTTCGCCTCCTCGACGCCCTTGGCGATCGCCGCGGGCACCTCCTTGGCCTTGCCGTAGCCGACGCCCACGGTGCCGTCACCGTCGCCCACGATCACCAGAGCGGTGAAGCTGAAGCGCCGACCACCCTTGACGACCTTGGACACGCGGTTGATCGCCACCACGCGCTCGATGTAGTTGCTCTTCTCGGCGGGAGCGCCTCCGGGGCCCCGCCCGCCGTCACGACGGTCGCGGCGCTCGTTGCCGCCGCCGGCGCCGCCGCCGCGTCGCTGTGGTCCTGGCATCAGACGTCCCTCTCGATCTGCTCGCTCGTGCTGGTGCGGTGGCTGGTCATCAGAAGTCCAGCCCACCCTCGCGGGCACCGTCGGCCAGCGCGGCGATGCGCCCGGCGTAGCGGTTGCCCCCGCGGTCGAAGACGACCGCCGTGATGCCGGCGGCCTTCGCGCGCTCGGCCACCAGGGCACCCACCTGGCGGGCCAGGGCGGACTTGTCGCCCTCGGCGCCACGCAGGCTGGCGTCCATGGTCGACGCGCTCACCACGGTGCGGCCGACGGTGTCGTCGACCACCTGCACGTGGATGTGGCGCGAGCTGCGCTTGACCACCAGGCGCGGGCGCTCCGGCGTGCCGGCGACCCGCTTGCGCAGCCGGTTGTGCCGACGCAGGCGCGAGACGCGCCGCGCGGTGCTGATGTCGGTGCCGACGGGCTTGCGGCCGCCGGCGGTCTTCCCGTTCGTGGGAGCAGTTGCCTGAGCCATCACTTACCCGTCTTCCCGACCTTGCGCTTGACGACCTCGCCCTGGTACCGCACGCCCTTGCCCTTGTACGGGTCGGGCTTGCGGATCTTGCGGATCTTGGCCGCCACCTCACCGACCAGCTGCTTGTCGATCCCGCTGACCCGCAGGCGGGTCGGGGACTCGACCGCGAAGGTGATGCCCTCCGGGGCCTTCACCGGCACGGGGTGGCTGAAGCCCAGGGCGAACTCGAGGTCCGAGCCGCGCGCCTGGACGCGGTAACCGACACCGACGATCTCGAGGGTCTTGGTGTACCCCTCGGTGACGCCGGTGATCATGTTGGCGATCAGAGTCCGCGAGAGCCCGTGCAGGGCGCGGCTCTGCCGCTCGTCGTTGGGGCGCTGCACCCGCAGCGTGCCGTCCTCGTCGCGCTCGACGGTGATCGGCGCGGCGACCGTGTGGCTGAGCGTGCCCTTGGGTCCCTTCACGCTGACCGTCTGACCGTCGATGGCGACGTCGACACCACCGGGCACGGCGATCGGGAGTCGTCCGATCCGTGACATTGTCGTTCGCTCCCTTACCAGACGTAGGCGAGGACTTCCCCACCCACGCCCTTCTTGTTCGCCTGCTTGTCGGTCAGCAGCCCGGTCGAGGTCGAGATGATCGCGACGCCGAGGCCGCCGAGGACCTTGGGCAGCGCCGTCGACTTCGCGTACACCCGCAGACCGGGCTTGGAGACCCGCCGGACGCCGGCGATGCTCCGCTCGCGGTTCGGGCCGTACTTGAGGTCGACCACCAGCTGCTTGAACGGCTTGCCGTCGGCGTCGGTCTCGTCCACGCGCCACCCCGCGATGTAGCCCTCCTGCTGGAGGATCTCGGCGATGTGCGTCTTGAGCTTCGACGACGGCATGACCGCGGAGTCGTGGTACGCCTGGTTGGCGTTGCGCAGACGCGTCAGCATGTCTGCGATCGGGTCGGTCATGGTCATGACGTAGTGGTGCCTCTCTCGCCGCGGTTCCTCGTGCGCCGGGTCATCGGGGACTTGGCGCGGGGCCTTTCGGCGATCAGTGGTGCGTTGGTGAGGGGATGGAGCGGCCCGGCCCCGTCCCGGGTCCCACCCTGAGCTTGCGAAGGGTGGGGAGGACGGGGTGTTTTACCAGGAACTCTTGCGAACGCCCGGGAGCTCCCCGGCGTGGGCCATCTCCCGCAGGCAGATCCGGCACAGGCCGAACTTGCGGAACACCGAGTGCGGGCGACCGCACCGCTGGCAGCGGGTGTAGCCACGCACCTTGAACTTCGGGGTGCGGGCCGCCTTGTTGATCAGCGCCTTCTTGGCCATCTCTTCTCTCCTGCCCGGCTCAGCGGACGGTCGTGACGACGGGCTGGCCGGCGAAGGGGAAGCCGAGCTGGCGGAGCAGCTCGCGACCCTCCTCGTCGGTGGTCGCGGTGGTGACCAGCGTGATGTCCATGCCGCGGGGACGGTCGATCTTGTCGACGTCGATCTCGCGGAACATCGACTGCTCGTTCAGCCCGAACGTGTAGTTGCCGTGGCCGTCGAACTGCTTGGGGTTCAGGCCGCGGAAGTCGCGGATGCGGGGCAGCGCCAGCGACAGCAGACGGTCCAGGAACTCCCACATGCGGTCGCCGCGGAGGGTGACCTTCGCGCCGATGGGCATGCCCTCGCGCAGCTTGAACTGCGCGATGGACTTGCGGGCCCGGACGACGGCCGGCTTCTGGCCGGTGATGGCGGTGAGGTCGCGGATCGCGCCGTCCATCAGCTTGGCGTCGCGGGTGGCCTCGCCGACGCCCATGTTGACGACGATCTTCGTCAGGCGCGGGATCTGCATGACGTTCTCGTAGCCGAACTCCGACTGGAGGGCCGGCGTGATCGTCTCGCGGTAGTGGGCGAGCATGCGGGGCAGCTCACGGGTGGGTGCGCTCATGAGGTTCAGAGGTCCTTACCGGTGCGCCGCGAGACCCGGATGCTGCGGCCTTCCTCGTCCTTGCGGTAGCCGACCCGGGTCGGCTTCTCCTCGGAGTCGACCACCATCACGTTGCTCACGTGGATGGGCGCCTCCTGCGTGACGATCCCGCCCTGCTGGGCGCCGCGCTGGGTCGAGCTGATGCGGGTGTGCTTCCGCACGCGACCGACGCCCTCGACCAGGACCCGCTGGAGCTTGGGGTAGGCGGCGATGACGCGGCCCTTGGCTCCCTTGTCCTTGCCGGCCAGCACGAGGACGGTGTCGCCCTTCTTGACCTTCATCGACGGGGTCTTGTCCGCCATGATCACAGCACCTCCGGGGCGAGCGAGATGATCCGCATGAAGCGCTTGTCGCGGAGCTCCCGGCCGACGGGCCCGAAGATGCGCGTCCCGCGCGGGTCGCCGCTGTCGCGGATGATGACCGCGGCGTTCTCGTCGAAGCGGATGTAGGAGCCGTCCGGACGACGGCGCTCCTTCACGGTGCGGACGACGACGGCCTTGACGACGTCACCCTTCTTGACGCCTGCACCGGGCAGCGCGTCCTTCACGGTGCCGACGATGATGTCGCCGATGCCCGCGTAGCGTCGCCCGGAGCCGCCGAGCACCCGGATGCAGAGGATCTCCTTCGCACCGGTGTTGTCGGCGACGCGCAGCCGCGACTCCTGCTGGATCACGTCCTACTCCCAAATACTTGTGGTGACAGCCGGGCCGGAACGGTGAACCGGCTGTCCGGCACTCGCGTGCGGACGCACCGGCGGCAGTTGCCGCCGGTGCGTCCGAAGCACGGGTACCGGGATGTGGCGCGCGACCCCCTCGAGCCACGAGGTGCGCGCCAGTCGTTCAGCGTACTCCTACCTGGGGCGACCCTGCCGGGCCGCCTCCTGCAGGACTACTTGGCCTTCTCGATGACCTCGACCAGCCGCCACCGCTTGGTGGCCGACGTCGGCCGGGTCTCCATGATCTGCACGCGGTCACCGACACCGGCGACGCCCTGCTCGTCGTGCGCCTTCAGCTTGCTCGTCCGGCGGATGACCTTGCCGTACAGGCCGTGCTTCACGCGGTCCTCGACCTCGACGACGATGGTCTTCTCCATCTTGTCGCTGACGACGAGGCCCTCGCGGACCTTGCGGTAGCCACGGCCGGCCAGGCCGGGGCCGGACGACTCCTGGGTCTCGCTCATGCCACACCCTCGTTCGGGGCGACCGAGAGACCCAGCTCGCGCTCGCGCATGATCGTGTAGATCCGGGCGATGTCGCGGCGGACGGTCTGCAGTCGCCGATTGTTGTCCAGCTGGCCGGTGGCCACCTGGAACCGCAGGTTGAACAGTTCTTCCTTCGACTCGCGCAGCCGCGAGGCGAGCTCGTCAGCAGAGAGCTCGCGCAGCTCGGGAGCGGTCAGACCGGCGGCCATCACACTTCTCCTTCACGCGTGATGAAGCGGCACTTCATCGGCAGCTTGTGGATCGCACGACGCATGGCCTCGCGGGCCACGGGCTCGGCGACCCCGGACAGCTCGAACAGCACTCGACCGGGCTTGACGTTGGCCACCCACCACTCGGGCGAACCCTTACCGGAACCCATGCGGGTCTCGGCGGGCTTCTTCGTCAGCGGACGGTCGGGGTAGATCGAGATCCACACCTTCCCGCCACGACGGATGTGCCGGGTCATCGCGATACGCGCCGACTCGATCTGCCGGTTGGTGACGTAGGCCGGCTCCAGGGCCTGGATGGCGTACTCACCGAAGTTGATCTCGGTGCCGCCCTTGGCCCGGCCGGAGCGGCTCGGGTGGTGCTGCTTGCGGTGCTTGACGCGCCGTGGGATGAGCATGGCTCAGCTCTCCGTGTTCTCGGTGGCCGTCTCGGCGGCTGCCGTGCCCTGCGGGCCGGCTGCCTCGGCGACGGTCTGCTCGGGAGCGACCTCACCGGAGGTCTGCGCGACCACGGCGTCGGTGGTCTCGGCCACCGGCCCCGTCGTGGACTCGGCAGCGGCGCGGCCGGCCTCGGTGCCACCAGCGGTGGTGCCCGAGGAACCCGAGCGGCGCTGGGGCCGCTGCGCGCGCTCACGTCGCTGCTGACGCTGGGCGAGGGCCTCGAGGGCCTCCCGCTCGGCGCGCGAGCCGCTGACGTCGCCCTTGTAGATCCACACCTTGACGCCGATGCGACCGAAGGTCGTACGGGCCTCGTAGATGCCGTAGTCGATGTTCGCCCGGAGGGTGTGCAGGGGCACCCGGCCCTCGCGGTAGAACTCCGAGCGGCTCATCTCGGTGCCGCCGAGGCGACCCGAGCACTGCACCCGGATGCCCTTGACCTGCGGGCTGCGCTGGGCGGACTGCATCGCCTTGCGCATGGCGCGACGGAAGCTCACCCGGCTGGAGAGCTGCTCGGCGACGCCCTGGGCGACCAGCTGCGCGTCGGACTCGGGGTTCTTGACCTCGAGGATGTTCAGCTGCACCTGCTTGCCGGTCAGCTTCTCCAGCTCGCCGCGGATGCGGTCCGCCTCGGCGCCGCGGCGCCCGATGACGATGCCCGGACGGGCGGTGTGGATGTCGACGCGGACCCGGTCACGGGTGCGCTCGATCTCCACCTTGGAGATGCCGGCCCGCTCCATGCCCTTGGACATGAGCTTGCGGATCGCGACGTCTTCCTTGACGTAGTCCTTGTACAGCTTGTCCGCGTACCACCGGGACTTGTAGTCGGTGGTGATCCCGAGCCGGAACCCGTGCGGGTTGACCTTCTGACCCACTATCGGGTCCCTCCCCTCGTGTTGCTGGTGGACTGCTGGGTGGCCGGGCCGGACTGGCCGGTGTCCCGGCGCGCCTTGCGCGACTTCTGCGCGAGGACGGCGCTGCTGGCGACCTCGCTCACCTCGATGGTGATGTGGCTGGTCCGCTTGTTGATGCGGAACGCCCGGCCCTGCGCACGCGGACGGATCCGCTTGAGCGTCGGCCCCTCGTCGACGTACGCCGCGCTGACCACGAGTGCAGCCGGGTCCAGCTGCAGGTTGTGCTCGGCGTTGGCCACCGCGCTGGCGACCACCTTGGCGACCGGCTCGCTCGCCGACTGCGGGGCGAAGCGCAGCAGCGCCAGGGCCTCGTCGGTCGGCAGGTAGCGGATCAGGTCCACCACGCGGCGGGCCTTCATGGGGGTCACGCGGACGAACCGGGCCGTAGCCCGGGCGACCGGCGCCTCCTGTCCCAACTGGGAAGTCATCTGAATCTCTCTCTACCTGGTCAGCCCCGCCGCGAGCGGCGGTCGTCCTTGACGTGCCCGCGGAAGGTGCGCGTGGGCGCGAACTCCCCGAGCTTGTGCCCGACCATCGCCTCGGTCACGAACACCGGGACGTGCTTGCGGCCGTCGTGCACCGCGAGGGTGTGGCCGAGCATGTCCGGGATGATCGTCGAACGGCGTGACCAGGTACGGATCACGTTCTTGGTGCCCTTGGCGTTCTGGGCGTCCACCTTGGCGAGCAGGTGGTCGTCGACGAACGGGCCCTTCTTCAGGCTGCGTGGCATATCTGTCGGACTCCTCTACCCGCTCAGCGCTTCTTGTTGGTGCGCCGGCGGCGCACGATCAGGGCGTCACTTGCCTTCCGCTTGCGCGTCCGGCCCTCCGGCTTGCCCTTCGGGTTCACCGGGTGGCGACCACCGGAGGTCTTGCCCTCACCGCCACCGTGCGGGTGGTCGACCGGGTTCATCGCCACACCGCGGACGGTCGGGCGCTTGCCCTTCCACCGCATACGGCCGGCCTTGCCCCAGTTGATGTTCGACTGCTCGGCGTTGCCCACCTCGCCGACGGTCGCGCGGCAGCGCACGTCGACGTTGCGGATCTCCCCCGACGGCATGCGCAGCTGCGCGAAGCGACCCTCGCGGGCGACCAGCTGGACGCTGGTCCCCGCGGAACGGGCGATCTTCGCGCCGCCACCGGGACGGAGCTCGATGGCGTGAACCACGGTGCCGACCGGGATGTTCCGCAGCGGCAGGTTGTTGCCCGGCTTGATGTCGGCCGTGGGGCCGCACTCCACCGTGTCGCCCTGCTTCAGCCGCGCCGGCGCGATGATGTAGCGCTTCTCGCCATCGGCGAAGTGCAGGAGCGCGATCCGGGAGGTGCGGTTCGGGTCGTACTCGATGTGCGCGACCTTGGCCGGCACGCCGTCCTTGTCGGCACGACGGAAGTCGATCACCCGGTAGGCGCGCTTGTGGCCGCCACCCTGGTGGCGAGCGGTGACCTTCCCGTGCACGTTGCGCCCGCCACGACCGTGCAGCGGTCGGACCAGCGACTTCTCGGGGTGGTCTCGCGTGACCTCGGCGAAGTCGGCGACGCTGGAGCCGCGGCGGCCCGGCGTCGTCGGCTTGTACTTGCGGATAGCCATTGCTGACTCAGTCCTCTATCTCTGGTCCGAAACGGTCACGGCGCTCAGGCGCCGGGACCACCGAAGATCTCGATGCGGTCGCCGGCAGCCACGGAGACGATGGCGCGCTTGGTGTCCTTGCGCTTGCCCATCTGGGTACCCCGGCTGCGCTTGCGCTTGCCCTGGCGGTTGATCGTGTTCACGCCGAGGACCTTCACCTTGAAGATCTGCTCGACCGCGATCTTGATCTGCGTCTTGTTGGCGTCCGGCCGCACGATGAACGTGTACTGGTTGCCATCCAGCAGGCCGTAGCTCTTCTCGGAGATGACCGGGGCGAGCAGGACGTCCCGGGGGTCGCGGACGCTCATGCCTTCTCCTCGGTGGTCTCTTCGACGGTGCCCTCGCCGGCGGCGGGGGCGATGGACGGGATGCCACCGGGGATCTCGGAGGTGGCGAGGTCGGGCAGGTCGGCGCCGGAGCGCTTGCCCTTGGCCGGACCGGCGACGAACTCGGCCAGCGCCGCCTCGGTGAAGATGACCTCGTCGGAGACCAGCACGTCGTAGGTGTTGAGCTGGCCGGCCTCGATGAGGTGCACCTCGGGGACGTTGCGCAGGCTGACCCAGTTGAGGACGTCGTCGCGGTCGAGGACCACCAGGACCCGCTTGGCCTGGGTGACGGCGTTCAGCGTGGCCAGCGCGGCCTTCGTCTTGGGGGCGTCGCCGTCGACGAACGCGGAGACCACGTGCACCCGGCCCTCGCGGGCCCGGTCGGAGAGGGCACCGCGCAGGGCGGCGGCCTTCATCTTCTTCGGGGTCTTCTGCTCGTAGTTGCGCGGCTGCGGGCCGTGGACGATGCCACCACCGGTGAACTGCGGCGCGCGGATCGAGCCCTGGCGGGCACGCCCGGTGCCCTTCTGGCGGTACGGCTTCGCGCCACCGCCGGCGACCTGACCCCGCGACTTGGTGGCGTGGGTGCCCTGGCGGGCAGCCGCCAGCTGCGCGACGACGACCTGGTGCATCAGGGAGACGTTCGCACTGGCGTCGAAGAGCTCACCGGGCAGCGTCACGCTGCCGGAGGTCTCCCCCGCCGGGGTGCGGACGTCGACCTGGCGGTCGGTGCGCGTCTCGGTCGATGAGGTCACTTGTCGTCACTCCCCACGGGACCGCCCTTGACGGCCGAACGGACGAGCACGAGGCCGCCCTTCGGGCCGGGGATGGCGCCCTTGATCAGCAGCAGACCCCGCTCGGTGTCCACCTTGTGGACGACGAGCGACAGGGTCGTGGTCTTGACCGCACCCATGCGGCCGGCCATGCGCAGGCCCTTGAAGACCCGGCCCGGCGTCGACGCGCCACCGATGGAACCCGGCGACCGGTGCTTGCGCTGGGTGCCGTGCGAGGCGCCGAGGCCCTTGAACCCGTGGCGCTTCATGACACCGGCGGTGCCCTTGCCCTTGCTGGTGCCGATGACGTCGACCTTCGCGACGCCGTCGAACACGTCGGCGGTCAGCTCCTGGCCGACCGTGTAGTTCCCCGCGTCGGAGGTGCGCAGCTCCACCAGGTGGCGCCGCGGCGTCACGCCCGCCTTGGTGAAGTGCCCGCCCTCGGGCTTGTTCACCTTGCGCGGGTCGATCTCACCGAACCCGAGCTGGACGGCGGAGTAGCCGTCGACCTCGGGGGTGCGCACCTGGGTCACCACACACGGGCCCGTCTTGACGACGGTCACCGGCACGAGGCGGTTGTTCTCGTCGAAAACCTGGGTCATCCCCAGCTTCTCGCCGAGGAGACCACGGAATGTGCTCGCCATGTCTGCTGACTGCCCTTACTGAATGTTGACGTCGACCGAGGCCGGCAGGTCGATGCGCATGAGCGCGTCGACCGTCTTCGGCGTCGGGTCGAGGATGTCGATGAGCCGCTTGTGGGTCCGCATCTCGAAGTGCTCGAAGGAGTCCTTGTACTTGTGCGGAGACCGGATCACGGCGTACACGTTCTTCTCCGTCGGCAGCGGCACCGGGCCGACGACGCGCGCTCCGGTCTTCGTCACCGTCTCCACGATGCGCCGCGCCGAGGCATCGATCGCCTCGTGGTCGTAGGCCTTCAGCCGGATGCGGATCTTCTGTCCCGCCATCGCCTGTTCTCGCTCCTGCCGATCGGTTGTGAAAGATCAAGTGGGTCTGTTGACCCGGTGGGTCCAGGACCCGGGAGGGCTCGGGCGGCGTGCCGCCCCGAGCCCATGGCCGGGGGGGGGGGGGGGGGGGGGGGGGGGGGGGGGGGGGGGGGGGGGGGGGGGGGGGGGGGGGGGGGGGGGGGGGGGGCGGGGGGGGGGGGCGGGGCCGGGGGCGCCGCCCCCCCCCCCCCCGC
>NZ_JBJHAK010000030.1:0-41558 GCF_054050975.1 Blastococcus sp. SYSU DS0828
CGCCAGCGCGTGGTTGACGGCCGCTTTCACCCTCGCCCCCACCTCTTGGGGTAAGTCTGCCTTGGGGCGGGGGCGGGCACCCCCGGTTGGGGGCCCGGCGCCCGGGGCCGCCGCCCGGGTCGGGGATGATGGTGCCCGTGACCTCACCCGGCCCCTTCTCCGCGCTGCCCCCGCAGGTCGACCTCCCCGCCCTGGAGCGCGGCATCCTGGAGCGCTGGGAGAGCGAGAAGGTCTTCGACCGGTCGCTGGAGGCCTCGCAGGGCCGCCCGCAGTGGAACTTCTACGAGGGCCCGCCGACGGCGAACGGCCGCCCCGGCACCCACCACATCGAGGCGCGCGCGTTCAAGGACGTCTTCCCGCGGTTCAAGACGATGCAGGGCTGGCACGTGCCCCGCCGGGCCGGGTGGGACTGCCACGGCCTGCCCGTGGAGATCGCGGTGGAGCAGGAGCTGGGCTTCGCCGGCAAGCCGGACATCGAGCGGTTCGGCATCGCCGAGTTCAACGCCCGCTGCCGGGCCTCGGTGGAGCGGCACGTCGACGCCTTCACCGAGCTGACCCGGCGCATGGGCTACTGGGTCGACATGTCCACCGCCTACTGGACGATGGACCCGGCGTACGTCCAGAGCGTCTGGTGGTCGCTCAAGCAGGTCTTCGAGAAGGGCCTGCTGGTCGAGGACCACCGGGTGGCCCCGTACTGCCCGCGCTGCGGCACCGGCCTCTCCGACCACGAGGTCGCCCAGGGGTACGAGACCATCACCGACCCGTCGGTGTACGTGCGGCTGCCGGTCCTCGACGGCGAGTGGGCCGGCCGGGCCGACCTGCTGATCTGGACGACGACGCCGTGGACGCTCCCCAGCAACACCGCCGTCGCCGTGCACCCGGAGGTCACCTACGTCGTCGCCCGCGCCGCCGGTAGCGACGACGTGCCGGTCGTCGTGGCCGAGCCGCTGGTGGCCGCCGTCCTCGGTGAGGACGTCGAGGTGCTCGGTAGCGCCCCCGGCCGCGACTGGGAGCGCACGCACTACCGGCGACCGTTCGAGCTGGTGGAGTTCCCCGACGGGGACGCCCACTACGTGGTGCTCGCCGACTACGTGACCACCGACGACGGCACCGGCCTGGTGCACCAGTCCCCCGCCTTCGGCGCCGACGACCTCGCGGTCTGCCGCGGCTACGGGCTGCCGGTGGTCAACCCGATCGACGCGACCGGGCACTTCCTGGCCGAGATCCCGCTGGTCGGCGGGCACTTCTTCAAGGCGGCCGACGCGGCGCTGGTCGAGGACCTGCAGGCCCGCGGCGTGCTGTTCCGGGAGATCCGGTACGAGCACAGCTATCCGCACTGCTGGCGCTGCCACACGCCGCTGATGTACTACGCCCAGCCGTCCTGGTACATCCGCACCAGCGCGATCAAGGACCAGCTGCTCGCCGAGAACGAGAAGACCCGCTGGTACCCCGAGAACATCAAGACCGGCCGCTACGGCGACTGGCTGAACAACAACGTCGACTGGGCGCTGTCGCGCGACCGGTACTGGGGCACCCCGCTGCCGGTGTGGCGCAACGACGAGGACCCGTCGCGCATCGTCGTCGTCGAGTCCCTGGCCGAGCTGTCGGAGCTGACCGGCCGTGACCTCTCCGACCTCGACCCGCACCGGCCGTTCATCGACGAGATCACCTTCACGCGGGAGGGCGAGGCGGGCACCTACCGGCGGGTGCCGCAGGTCATCGACGCCTGGTACGACTCCGGCTCGATGCCCTTCGCCCAGTGGGGGGCACCGCACCGCAACCAGGAGCGCTTCGAGGCCGCCTACCCGGCGCAGTTCATCGCCGAGGCCATCGACCAGACCCGCGGCTGGTTCTACTCGCTCATGGCCGTCGGCACGCTGGTGTTCGGGCAGAGCTCGTACGAGAACGTGCTGTGCCTGGGCCACATCCTGGCCGAGGACGGCCGCAAGATGAGCAAGCACCTGGGCAACATCCTCGAGCCGATCCCGCTGATGGACCGGCACGGCGCCGACGCCGTCCGCTGGTTCATGCTGGCCGGCGGCTCGCCCTGGTCCGCCCGCCGGGTCGGCCACGAGACGCTGTCCGAGGTGGTCCGCAAGGTGCTGCTCACCTACTGGAACACCGCCAGCTTCTTCACGCTCTACGCCGAGACCAACGGCTGGGACCCCGCCACCGCGCCCGCGCCCGCCCGCGCCGAGCGCCCGCTGCTGGACCGGTGGGCCCTCGCGGAGCTGGCCGCGGTGACCCGCGACGTGACGGCGGCCCTGGAGGACTTCGACACCCAGGGCGCCGGCCGGCTCCTCGCCCAGTTCGTCGACGACCTCTCCAACTGGTACGTGCGGCGGTCGCGGCGCCGCTTCTGGGACGGCGACGCCTCCGCCCTGGGCACGCTGCACGAGGTGCTCGACGGCCTGACCCGCCTCATGGCCCCCTTCACGCCGTTCGTCACCGACGAGGTGTGGACCCGCGCCGTCGTCCCGGGCCTGGGCGGCTCGGAGGCGCCGGACTCGGTGCACCTGGCCTCCTGGCCGGCCGTCGACGAGGACGCGCTGGACGGCGCCCTGGTCGAGCAGATGGCACTGGTGCGCCGCCTGGTGGAGCAAGGGCGCTCGGCCCGGACCTCCGCCAGGGTTCGCACCCGGCAGCCGCTGGCCCGCGCCGTCGTGGCCGCGCCGGGGTGGGGGGCGCTCCCCCGCGACCTGGTCGCCGAGGTGGCCGACGAGCTCAACGTGGCGGAGGTGCTCGAGCTCGCCGCGGTCGGCGGCGACCTGGTCGACGTCAACGTCAAGATCGACTTCCGCGCCGTGGGGCGCCGCCTGGGCAAGCAGGTGCAGGCGGTGGCCAAGGCGGTCGCCGCTGCCGACGCCCCCAGCCTGGTGGCGGCCTACCGGGCCGGCACCGCGAGCGTGGAGGTCGACGGCTCCCCCGTGCCGCTCGAGGAGGGCGACCTGGTGGTCACCGAGACCCCGCGCGAGGGCTGGACCGTCGCCAGCGCCGGGGGTCTGACGGTGGCGCTGGACCTCACGCTCACCCCCGAGCTGGAGCGGGCCGGGCTGTTCCGTGAGGCGGTGCGGCTGGTGCAGGAGGCGCGCAAGGCCGGTGGGCTGGAGGTCAGCGACCGGATCGAGCTCTTCTGGACCGCCGACGGCGCCATGGCGCAGGCGCTCACCGAGCACGAGGAGCAGCTGGCCGGCGAGGTGCTCGCCGTCGCCGTGCACGCCGGCACCGCCGGGGCGGGCGAGGGCGTCGAAGGTCCGGAGGGCTCGCGCTTCTGGGTGGCCAGGGCCGGCTCGTAGCTGTCCGCCCCGCTCGCCGGGGAGCGGGCGGGGCAGCGGCTCAGGCGCCGCTGCCCCTGCGGGCGCGGGCCCGGTCGGCGAGCGTGCGGTCCGGGCGGCACGCCCCGCACGGGGTGAACCCGTCGGTGCGCGCCTCGTCCAACGGCAGCGGGATGGGCTCGTGGCCCTGGAGGTGGAGACAGCCGGGGACGTGGTACCGCGGGTGCTCGTCGACCACCAGGACGTCGTCGGTGAGGTCCACGACGATCAGCAGATCGGTGACCTCGACCTCCTCGACCGGCGGCTCCCCGGCCTCGGGTGCGGCACCCCGGGCGCGGCCCGCTCCCGACGGGGGCCGCTCGCTCCCCCCCGCCGGCTGCTCCCCGCCCGCCACCGGCTCGGCGACGGCCGACGGGTCCGCGGGCGGGACGGCGGTCGCGCCGGTCGAGAGGTCGGGCCCGGTCGCCGCCGGGGCGGCGTCGGCGGCGGCCGTGGTCGTGGGAGCCGTGGTCGTGGGAGCCGTGGTCGTGGGAGCCGTGGTCGTGGGAGCCGTGGTCGTGGGAGCCGTGGTCGTGGGAGCCGTGGTCGTGGGAGCCGTGGTCGTGGGAGCCGTGGTCGTGGGAGCCGTCCGCTCCGCGATCTGCCGCCGGGCCACGACCAGGACGCCCGCGGCCACGACGCAGGCGGCCACGCAGCCCCAGTACAGGGCGGTGGTGCCGGTGAGCAGCCCGCCGATGAAGAGCCCGAGGCCCAGCAGCAGGAGCACTGCGGCGATCACGATCACAGCTGGACTGTAGGGCGCGCCGTCCGACGGGCGCCCGCCGCGCGCCGTGCCGCGGGGGTCAGCCGGGGGCCTGGGTGACCCGCAGCCCGGTCTGTGCGGAGAAGAGGTGCGCCTCTCCCGGGCGGATCGCCACGTGCACGACGTCGCCCTTCTGCGGCGGGCGGCGGGGGTCGGCCCGGAGCACCACCTGCTCGTCGTCGCCGCCGGTCTGCCCCGTGGCGAGCCGGCCGTACGCGAAGGCGTCCGAGCCGAGCTCCTCCACGATGAGGACCTCGACCGGGATGCCCTCCCCGGCGCCCACGAACTCGACCGACTCCGGCCGGAAGCCCAGGGTGGCGGTGGTGCCGCCCTCGTGGGCGAGCGCCGACA
Source organism: Blastococcus sp. SYSU DS0828 (assembly GCF_054050975.1). Taxonomy (NCBI): domain Bacteria; kingdom Bacillati; phylum Actinomycetota; class Actinomycetes; order Geodermatophilales; family Geodermatophilaceae; genus Blastococcus; species Blastococcus sp. SYSU DS0828. Next base: position 4,429 of record NZ_JBJHAK010000030.1, read on the forward strand.
GCGCCTCCCGGGGCAGCGGCACCGGGTGCTCGCCCACGCGGGCGCCGCCCTCGGTCAGCGTCACGGGCACGAGGTTCATGGCCGGTGAGCCGATGAAGCCCGCGACGAACACGTTGGCCGGCGCGTCGTACAGGTTGCGGGGGGTGTCGACCTGCTGGAGCACCCCCGCGTTGAGCACCGCGACCCGGTCGCCCATCGTCATGGCCTCGACCTGGTCGTGGGTGACGTAGACCGTGGTGACGCCGAGCCGGCGCTGGAGCGCGGCGATCTCGGTACGGGTCTGCACGCGCAGCTTGGCGTCGAGGTTGGACAGCGGCTCGTCCATGAGGAACACCTGCGGCTGGCGCACGATCGCCCGCCCCATCGCCACCCGCTGCCGCTGCCCGCCCGACAGCGCCTTGGGCTTCCGGTCGAGGTAGGGCTCGAGGTCGAGGATGCGCGCGGCCTCCTGGACCCGGGTCTGCCGCTCCTCCTTGGAGACGCCGGCGATCTTCAGGGCGAAGCCCATGTTCTCGGCGACCGTCATGTGCGGGTACAGCGCGTAGTTCTGGAACACCATCGCGATGTCCCGGTCCTTCGGCGGCAGGTGCGTGACGTCGCGGTCGCCGACCAGGATCCTGCCGTCGGTGACCTCCTCCAGCCCGGCCAGCATCCGCAGCGACGTCGACTTGCCGCAGCCCGACGGGCCGACCAGGACCAGGAACTCGCCGTCGGCGATCTGGAGGTCCAGCGCATCGACCGACGGGTGCTCCGCCCCGGGGTAGACGAGCGTGGCGTGGTCGTACGTGATGGCGGCCATGGGTCCCTTCCTGCGCCGAGCGGTGTCGTCACTCTGGCACGCCGGGGGCCGGTACGACCACCAGGCCCGCGCCGTCGTCCCCGTCCGGGTCACCCCCGGGGTCGCGATTCCTCCCCCGATCGTGCGCTGACGACGGGACAGCGTGGGAGCGCTCCCATATGCTCCCGGACACAGCACCGACGAACGGGCCACTACCGCTCGGAGGTTGCGCAACCGTTACGGGACCGTGGCCGCCGGGGGCTTGCCGCGCGGCTAGGGTCGCCGACGGATGTGAGCGGCCGCACCCGCCAGCGGGTGCCGGGCACGGAGTCACACGATGCGGCGACGAAGCCGCAGGAGTCTGGAGGGGACCACATGACCAAGCGTGCGAGAGGCCGCGGCGCAGCAGCCCTGGCCGGCGGGGTGGGGCTGACGCTCCTGCTCACCGGGTGCGGCGCCGACGAGACGTCCGGCGGAGGTGGCGGCGGCGGCAGCCAGGCCGCGGCCGACCTGGAGATCGACTGCGCGCCCTACGAGGAGTTCGGCGACCTGGAGGGTGAGACCGTCAGCGTCTACAGCTCCATCGTCGCCCCCGAGGACCAGCCGCACATCGACTCCTACGTGCCGTTCGAGGAGTGCACGGGCGTCGACGTGCAGTACGAGGGCTCGCGCGAGTTCGAGGCGCAGCTCGTCGTCCGCACCCAGAGCGGCAACGCCCCCGACCTGGCCTTCATCCCGCAGCCCGGCCTGCTGGCGAACCTGGTCGACTCCGGTGACGTGGTCGAGCCCCCGGCCCAGGTGGGGCAGAACGTCGACGAGTACTGGGACGAGAGCTGGAAGGAGTACGGCACCGTCGACGACACCTTCTACGCCGCTCCGCTCGGCGCCAACGCCAAGTCCTTCGTCTGGTACTCCCCCTCGATGTTCGAGGAGGCCGGGTACGAGATCCCCGAGACCTGGGACGAGATGATCACCCTCTCCGAGGAGATCGCCGCCACCGGCGCGAAGCCGTGGTGCGCGGGCATCGGCTCCGGCGAGGCCACCGGCTGGCCGGCCACCGACTGGTTGGAGGACGTCCTCCTCCGCACGGCCGGCCCCGAGGTCTACGACCAGTGGGTCAACCACGAGATCCCGTTCAACGACCCCGCGGTCGTCGAGGCGCTGGACACCGTCGGCGACATCCTGAAGAACGAGGAGTTCGTCAACGGCGGCTTCGGCGGGGTGCAGTCGATCGCCTCCACCGAGTGGACCGATGCGGGCAACCCGATCCTCGAGGGCACCTGCTGGATGCACCGCGCGGCGTCGTTCTACCAGGCCAACTGGCCCGAGGGCACCGAGATCGGTGAGGACGGCGACGTCTTCGCCTTCCCGCTGCCGCCCATCGACGGGGACTCGGCCCCGGTCCTGGGCGGTGGCGAGTTCGTCGCGGCCTTCAACGACCGCCCGGCCACCCAGGCCCTGCAGACCTACCTGTCGACGGCCGACTGGGCCAACGTCAAGGCCCAGGTCTCCGGTCCCGGCTGGGTCAGCGCCAACACCGGTCTGGAGATCGACAACCTGGAGTCGCCGATCGACCAGCTGTCGGCGGAGCTGTTCCAGGACCCCGAGTCGGTGTTCCGCTTCGACGGCTCGGACCTGCTGCCCGGCGAGATCGGTGCCGGCCGGCTCTGGACGGAGCTGACCAACTGGATCTCCAACGACAAGCCCACCGAGGCCGTCCTGACCGACGTCGAGAACGCCTGGCCGGCGTCCTGACGCACTCCACCACGGGGGCCGGTCGGCCGCACGGCTGACCGGCCCCCACCACCCCGGACGCCGGGGGATCGCAGTGCCCTGCGGTCCCCCGGCCTCCGCCGTCGCGGGAGAGGTCGCGCGCAGTGCAGTGGTTCCTCGACGCCACCACCACGGGGCACAAGTTCGCCCTGATGGCGGTCGCCATCGTCCTGTTCGTGCTCGTGATGGGCGGCATCCTCCTCGCCGTCGACCGGCCGAAGCGGGTGCCCACCTGGGTGGTCGTCGCCGGCTTCCTCGGCCCGACGCTCCTCATGCTCCTGGTCGGCCTCGTGTACCCGGCGGTGGAGACGATCCGCGCCTCCTTCTACAACCGGGACACCTCGCAGTTCGTCGGCTGGGACAACTACGTCACCGTCTTCACCGAGGACAACTTCCAGACGGTGCTGCGCAACACCGTCCTGTGGGTGGTCCTGGTGCCGCTGCTCACCACCGGCCTCGGGCTGGTCTACGCCTATCTGGTCGACCGCACCCGCTTCGAGTCGCTGGCCAAGGCGCTGGTCTTCCTGCCCATGGCGATCTCCATGGTCGGCGCCGGGGTGATCTGGAAGTTCATGTACGAGTTCCGCCCCGACCAGCCGGGGGTGAACCAGATCGGCCTGCTCAACCAGCTGCTGACGCTCGTGGGCATCGAACCGCAGCAGTTCCTGCTCAACCAGCCGTCCAACACCTTCTACCTGATCGCCGTCATGGTGTGGATCCAGGCCGGCTTCGCGATGACGGTGCTGTCGGCGGCGATCAAGGCCATCCCCGACGACGTGGTCGAGGCCGCGCGACTGGACGGGGTGACCGGGCTGCAGATGTTCCGTCACATCACGGTGCCGAGCATCCGGCCGGCGCTCGTCGTGGTGCTGACCACCGTCGCGATCGTCTCGCTCAAGGTCTTCGACGTGGTGCGCACGATGACCGGCGGCAACTTCGGCACCAGCGTGGTGGCCAACGAGTTCTACACGCAGTCCTTCCGCCAGTTCAACTTCGGCCTCGGGGCCGCGCTGGCGGTGCTGCTGTTCATCCTCGTGATCCCGATCATCGCCTACAACGTCCGCCAGCTGCGGCTGGCCGAGGAGATCCGATGACCACCACCGTGCCGGTGATGGCGCCCGCTCCGCCCGAGGACCGCAAGCTCGGCCGCCCGGGACGGCGCTCGGCCGCCGCGAAGAAGAAGCTGAGCTCCCCGGCGGCCTCGATCATCGCGATCGTGATCGCAGTGCTCTGGACGGTGCCGACGCTCGGGCTGCTGATCACCTCGTTCCGCCCGGAGATCGACATCCGCCGCTCCGGCTGGTGGACGGCGTTCAGCAACCCCGAGTTCACCCTCGACAACTACAACGAGGTCCTCTACGGGGGTAGCACCAACTTCGCCCAGCTCTTCGTCAACTCGGTCGTCATCACGCTGCCCGCCGTGGTGATCCCCATCAGCCTGGCGCTGCTGGCGTCCTACGCCTTCGCGTGGATCCCGTTCCGCGGCAGCAACATGCTCTTCGTCGCGGTGTTCGCCCTGCAGGTGGTTCCGCTGCAGGTGACCCTCATCCCGCTGCTGCGGCTCTTCGTCGACGCGGACATCGCCGGCTCGTTCTGGACCGTGTGGCTCGCCCACTCGATCTTCGCGCTCCCCCTGGCGATCTTCCTGCTGCACAACTTCATGAAGGAGATCCCGGCGTCGCTCGTCGAGGCGGCCCGGATGGACGGCGCCGGGCACGTGAAGATCTTCTTCCAGGTGCTGCTGCCGCTGCTCACGCCGGCCATCGCCGCGTTCGGCGTCTTCCAGTTCCTGTGGGTGTGGAACGACCTGCTGGTCGGCCTCACCTTCGCCGGCGGCAGCTCGGACGTGGCGCCGCTGACGGTGCGGGTGGCGGAGCTGGCGGGCTCCCGCGGCTCGGACTGGTTCCTGCTCGCGGCGGGCGCGTTCGTCTCGATGATCGTCCCGCTCATCGTGTTCCTCGCCCTGCAGCGCTACTTCGTCCGCGGCCTGCTGGCCGGGAGCGTCAAGGGCTGAGCCCCTCTCCCCCGCTGCACCGAGGGCCCCGGACCGGATCGGTCCGGGGCCCTCGCCGTGGGGCGAGGGCGACCGCGCGCTGCCGGCCGCGCGCCCCCGGACATGACGAAGGCCCCGGACCGTGGGGTCCGGGGCCTTCGACCCCCTCCCGGGTCCCGCCCCGAGCGTGCGAGGGGTGGGGAGGAGGGGGCCTTTCTCAGGCGCTGGCGTGCTGGTTCTGCCGGCCCGCGCTGGCGGGCTCAGCGGAGCCGCGGCTGTCGAGGTCGCGCAGGTGCGACTCGAGGTAGGACCGCAGCCGGGTGCGGTACTCGCGCTCGAACGTGCGCAGCTCCTCGATCTTGCGCTCCAGGCTGCTGCGCTTCTCCTCGAGGCTGCCCATGACCTCGATGTGCCGGCGCTCGGCGTCCTGGTCGAGCGCGGCGGCCTTGGCGCGGGCCTCCCGCTCGACCGTCTCCGCGCGGGTCCGCGCGTCGCCGATCATGGAGTCGGCGCGGTGCTTGGCCTCGGCGACCATCTGCTCGCTCTTGGCGCGCGCGTCGCTCATCAGCCGTTCGCTGTTGGTCTTGGCGCCGCTGAGCATCTGCTCGGCCTGGGTCTTGGCCTCGTTGACGTAGCGGTCAGCGGTCTCGGTGGCCAGCGCGAGCATGCGCGAGGCCCGGGCGCTGTCGTCCTCCCGGGGCTGCTGGACCGGCGGCGGCGCCGGGGCGGCCGGCGGTGCGGGGGCGGGAGCCGGCGGCTCGGGCCGCTCCTCCGCGCGGGCGCCGGCACGGCCCACGCTGGAGCGCAGCTCGTTGTTCTCCTCGATCAGGCGGGCCAGCTCGGCCTCCACGACGTCGAGGAACGCGTCGACCTCGTCCTCGTCGTAGCCCCGCTTGCCGATGGGCGGCTTCTTGAAGACGACGTTGTGCACGTCGGCAGGCGTGAGTGGCATCGCAGGTCACCTCAGGTCGGACGGCGGGAACAGGTACGTGGTGGGACCGGCGGCGGAGCGCCACCGTCCGACGGCACTGACCCGGGGGGTTTCAGCGGTCATGCGAGTGCGAGCGTGACGTTCCGGAGAACCACCACGGCGATCAGCAGCACCATAAACCCGAGGTCCAGTCGGATGGACCCCAGGTTCAGCGGCGGGATCACCTTCCGCACCGCCCGCAACGGCGGGTCGGTGGTGGAGTAGACGATCTCGAGTCCGGCCGCGACGGCGCCCGAGGGCCGCCAGCTGCGCGCCAGCACCATCACCCAGTCGACGACGAAGCGCGCGAAGAGCAGGATGAGGAAGACGAGCAGCACCGACGAGACGATCTGCCAGAAAAGAGACACGGGCCCCGCTCGATCAGGGCACCCCCGGGTGCCGACTCCACTCCACGCCGCTCAGGACTTGTCGGAGAACCCGCCCTCGCGGATCTTCGCCTTGTCCTCAGCGGTGACGGCGACATCCTGCGGACTGAGCAGGAAGACCTTCGCCGTGACGCGCTCGATACTACCGCGCAGTCCGAAGCTCAGGCCCGCAGCGAAGTCGACGAGCCGCTTGGCGTCGGCGTCGTCCATCTCGGTCAGGTTCATGATGACCGGCATGCCGTCGCGGAAGCGCTCCCCGATGGTGCGCGCCTCGTTGTACGTGCGCGGGTGCAGCGTGACGACCTGGTAGCTCTTGGCCGCGGGTGCGGGCGCCGCCTCCGGCTCGGGCTCGGGGGCCGCCACCGGCTCGCGGACGGCCAGGCCGGCCGCGGCGACGGGGCCGCTGGTGGTGCTCAGCGCGCGGGCGCCGGTCGACCCGGACCCGGCGCCGACCGGCGCGAGGCCGAGCGGGCGGGCCTGGATGCGGCGCACCGAGATGGGCTCGGGGTCGCGGGCCGCGGGGACCTCGGCGGGAGCGGGCTCGTCGTCGGCGTACCCGTCGGCGTAGTCGTCGTCATCGGCGTAGCCGCGATCGGCGTAGCCCTCGCCGTAGCGGTCCTCCTCGTAGCGGCCGTAGCGACGGTCGCGGTCGAGCTCGTCCGACGGGCGGGCGTCGTACCGGCCGTAGCCGCGGGGGTCGTCGTCCTCGACGAGCCCCAGGTAGATCCCCATCCTCCGCATGGTTCCGGCCATCGGACCTCCCCCTCTGCTGGTGTCCTCAGCGTCGCGTCTGCACGGTCGTCGTCACATCGTCCCCGTCCGCCCGGTGCTCGAGCGGCTCGTGTGACTGCTGTGACTCGCGTGGCTGGTGTTCCTCGAACTCACCGCAGGGTAGGGGGCGGGCACCGAACAAGGCGGTTCCGACACGCACGATCGTCGCGCCCGCCGCGACCGCCTCCTCCAGGTCGGCGCTCATGCCCGCGGAGACCTCCACCGCCTGCGGGTGGTCGGCGCGCAGGCGGTCGGCCAGGGCGGCCAGCCGGGCGAACGCGGGGGCCGGTCGCTCGCCCCGGGGAGCCACGGCCATGAGCCCGCGCAGCCGCAGCCCCGGCGCCGACGCGACGAGGTCGGCGAGCGCGGGGACCTCCTCCGGGCGCGCCCCGCCACGCGCGGCGAGCCGGCCCTCGGGCCCGCCGAGGTCCACCTGCACGAGCACGTCCACCGGCCGGCCGGTCTCCTGGCCGGCGCGGTCCAGCGTCGCGGCCAGGGCGGCTCGGTCCAGCGAGTGGACGACCGCCCCGGTCCGGGCCACCGCGGCGGCCTTGTTGCGCTGCAGCTGGCCGACGACGTGCCACCGCAGCTCCACGTCGGCGAGCGCCGCGGCCTTCCCCAGCAGCTCCTGCACGCGGTTCTCGCCGAAGTCCCGCTGGCCGAGCGCGGCCAGCGCGCGCACGTCGTCCGCGGGCCAGGTCTTGCTCACCGCGAGGAGGGAGACGGTCGCGGGGTCGCGCCCGGCGGCCCGGGCGGCGCGGTCGATGCGGGCGCGCACCGCGCGCAGGTTCTCAGCGAGCGAGCTCACGTCCTGGAGTGTCCTCCCAGCGACCGGCCCCCGCGCAGGGGCCCGCCGCGAGCCGGCGAGCGACGGGGGGCACGGGGGTCCTCATGCCAGCCAGACCAGCCCGGCCTGGCGGCCGGTGACGCCGTCGCGCCGGTGGGAGAAGAGGGTGGGGTCCTCGACGGTGCAGCGCGGGTCCTGCACCACCTCCGGGATTCCGGCGCGGCGGAGGACCTCCTCCACCCCGGCCCGGAGATCGAGCCCGGGGGTGCCCGAGCGGGTGCGGACCGCGGCCGCCGGTGCGACCCGCGCGACGTCGGCCTGCATCGCCTCGGGCACCTCGTAGCAGGCACCGCAGACCGCGGGGCCGAGCAGGGCGGTCACGTGCCGGGCACGGGCGCCCAGGCTCGCCATCGCCGACAGCGCCGCGGGCAGCACCCCCTGCCGGACGCCCTCGCGGCCGGCGTGCACGGCCGCGACGACACCCGTCTCGTGGTCGGCCAGCAGCACGGGCACGCAGTCGGCGGCCAGCACGGCGAGCACCAGCCCCGGGGTGGCGGTGACCAGGGCGTCGGTGGCGGCGACCGGCCGGTCCTGCGGCCCGTCGACGACGGCCACGCCGCTGCCGTGGACCTGGTCCATCCACACCAGGTGGCCCTGCGGCACGCCGAGTTCCCGGGCCACGCGGGCCCGGTTGGCCGCGACGTCCCCGGGATCGTCACCGACGTGGGACCCCAGGTTGAAGGAGTCGTACGGAGAACGGGAACGGCCGCCCCGCCGGTCGGTGACGACCCTGCGGGGTCGCACCGCCGACGGAGCGGCCGGATTCGTATCCATGTAGGCGAAGCCTACGAGGTGACGCGCCGGAACGGCCCCCCTGTCGGGGGGGGCCGGGGGGGTCCTTCAGCCCTTGAGGAACTCCGGGATGTCCAGCTCCTCCTCGAAGTCCTCGTTGGACAGCGGCCGACGGCCGTTCGCGGCCGGCCCCGGGATGGGCGGCAGCGGCGGCACGGTCAGCCCGCCCCCCGCAGCCGGCCGGCCCGCGGAGCCCGACGGCGCCTGCTGGGCGAGCCGCTCACCGGTGGCCGGCGGGGCGGCCGGGGCCGGGGCGGGTGCCGGCGCCGCGGCGGGCGGCGGGGCGCTGGCGACCGGCGGGGCAGCCACCGGCCGACGGGGCGCCGCGAACGGCGAGGCGCCGCCGGTGGACACCGGTGCCTGGACCGCACTGGTCACCGCGGCCCCGTCCGAGCGCGTGTTGGGCCGGCCGCCGTCGAAGCCCGCGGCGATCACGGTGACCCGGACCTCGTCCCCGAGCGCGTCGTCGATGACCGCGCCGAAGATGATGTTGGCGTCCGGGTGCGCGGCATCGGAGACCAGCGAGGCGGCCTCGTTGATCTCGAACAGACCGAGGTCCGACCCGCCCGAGATCGACAGCAGGACGCCGTGGGCGCCCTCCATCGACGCCTCCAGCAGCGGCGAGGCGATCGCCTGTTCCGCCGCCAGCAGGGCGCGGTTGTCACCGCGTGCGCTGCCGATCCCCATGAGCGCCGAGCCCGCGCCGGACATGACCGACTTGACGTCGGCGAAGTCCAGGTTGATCAGGCCGGGCGTGGTGATCAGGTCGGTGATGCCCTGGACACCGGAGAGCAGCACCTGGTCGGCGGTGCGGAAGGCGTCCATGACGCTCACGTTCCGGTCGCCCAGCTGCAGCAGCCGGTCGTTCGGGATGACGATGAGCGTGTCGCACTCGTTGCGCAGCTCCTCGATGCCCGACTCGGCCTGCACGGCGCGACGCTTGCCCTCGAACGCGAAGGGACGGGTCACGACGCCGATCGTCAGCGCACCGAGCTTGCGGGCGATCGAGGCGACGACGGGCGCGCCACCGGTGCCGGTGCCGCCGCCCTCCCCCGCGGTCACGAAGACCATGTCGGCGCCCTTGAGGACCTCCTCGATCTCCTCGCGGTGGTCCTCGGCGGCCTGCCGGCCGACGTCGGGCTGCGCGCCCGCGCCGAGCCCGCGGGTGAGCTCGCGGCCGACGTCGAGCTTGACGTCGGCGTCGCTCATCAGCAGCGCCTGCGCATCGGTGTTGATCGCGATGAATTCGACCCCCTTGAGGCCGACTTCGATCATGCGATTGACCGCGTTCACCCCGCCGCCGCCGATGCCGACGACCTTGATGACCGCTAGATAGTTGTGCGGAGGTGTCATGCGGCGCTCCCCAACTGGACCCTCATCCTCAAGTTCAGCCTTACAGTTATGTCAACTCGGTCGACGGGGATGAAGTTAGGTGTGTGCCGAACGGCGCTACAAGCACCCTCTCCGGGTCGGCGTGTCGGCGGTGCCGAATCGCACCGAACCCTCGGGACTCACTGGTCACATTCTCACCACGAGGTGTGACGACTCGCCCCGGATCCGTCTCATCCCGGGCTGCAGGCCCCACCGGCCGGGGTGAGCAGAAAGATCCGGGGCCGGAGCGCGTGTCGGGCGTGTCGCACCGACCGGCGTGTCGCCCGGACGGCTCAGCCGAGCCGCTGCGCAGCCACCTGGCGACGGTCCGCCACGGGCGGCCGCACGGTCAGCGCAGGACGACGGCGTCCGGCGCGCTGACGTCGATCAGCTCCGCCGGTGGGAGCTCGCCGTCAGCGATCCGGTCCAGCAGCGCGACGAGCACCTCGCCCTTGGTCGCCGACTCCTCGGCACCGCCCCAGGCCACCACCGTGCCGTCGGTCAGCGCGAGGCTGATCGACTCCGCGTCGGGGGCGGCGACCTCGACGACGTCCTCGCGCAGCCGGCCGGGCAGCGCGCCGATCGCGGCCAGCCCGGCCCGGGTCGCGGCGTCGTCCGGTCCCGGATCGGTCACGACCAGCGGCACCACCCCGCGCGGCGCGGGGCCGGTGAGGCTGTCGAACAGGACCCCGTCCGCGTCGACCAGCGACCGCCGGCCGGGCGGGCCGACGACGGCCACCGGCACCCGCTCGGCGACGGTGACGACGATCCGGTCGGGCCATCCGCGCGCCGCCTGGACGTCGCGGACCTGCGGCAGCCGGGACACGCGGTCCTCGACGGCGCCCAGGTCGACCCGCAGCAGCGGTACGCCGTCGGGCACCCGCGCCACCTCGCGTACCTGGTCGGCCGACAGCGTCGCCGTCCCGTCCACCTGCACCGTGCGGACCGCCAGCACCGGGCCCAGCCACAGCAGCCAGCAGAGCCCGGCCACGACCGTCACCGCCGTCGCGACCTGCAGGGAACGCCGCCGGCGGGTGCTCCGCCGCGACGGACGCCGATCGGGCAGCGGGGTGACCCGGGCGCCGCGGCGGTCGGCAGGCCTGCGGTCGGCCGGCGGGCGGTCGGCCCGGCCACGGCTGCGCCGCGTCCGATCGCGGGTGGTGCTGCCGGTCCTGTTCACCGACCGGTGTCCGCCGTGTCGCCCTCCCCGGCCGTCCCCTCCGCGGCGCGCAGCGCGTCGAGCACCTCGGGCCCCACCATGGAGACGTCCCCGGCGCCCATCGTCATGACCAGGTCCCCGGGACGGGCCCGGGCCGCCAGCGCCGGCCCGGCGGCCGACCAGGACGGTTCGAAGTGCACCTGCTCGGCCGGCAGCGGCACGGCGTCGGCCACCATCGCCCCGGTCACGCCCGGCACCGGGTCCTCCCGGGCGCCGTAGACGTCCATGACCACGACCTCGTCGGCGAGGCCCAGCGCCGCGCCGAAGCCCTCGGCGAACTCCTGGGTCCGGCTGTAGAGGTGCGGCTGGAAGGCCACCACCAGGCGCCCCTCCCCCGCCACCGCCCGGGCGGCGCGGAGCTGCGCGGCGACCTCGGTCGGGTGGTGGGCGTAGTCGTCATAGACCCGCACGCCCCCGGCGGTCCCCTTGAGCTCGAACCTGCGGTGCACGCCGCCGAACCGGCCCAGCCCCTCGATCAGGCCCTCCGCCGGCAGCCCCAGCTCCAGGCCGGCGAGCAGCGCCGCCGCGCTGTTGCGCGCCATGTGCTCGCCGGGGACCCGGATCCGCACCCGGCCGAGCTCGGTGCCGCCCAGGAGCGCCGTGTACGTGGTGTGCTCGCGGCCGACCGCAAGGTCGACCAGCCGCAGGTCGGCGTCCTCGGCCGTGCCGTAGGTGCGCACCCGCGCCGGGGCGGGCACCGTCCGCAACCGCGCGGCGCCCGGGTCGTCGGCGCAGAGCACCACGAAACCGCCGGGGTCGACCGTCTGCAGGAACTGGTCGAACGCGGTCTCCACGGCCGCCAGGTCGCCGTAGTTGTCCAGGTGGTCGGCCTCGACGTTGGTGACGATCGCGGCGAAGGGCGACAGGAGGAGGAACGAGCGGTCGCTCTCGTCGGCCTCGGCGACGAAGACGTCGCCCTCCCCCGCGTGCGCGTTGCTGCCCGACTCGTTCAGGTTGCCGCCGATCGCGAAGGAGGCGTCGACCCCGCAGGCCTGGGCGGCGACGGTGAGCATCGAGGTGGTCGAGGTCTTCCCGTGCGTGCCGGCGACGGCGACGCTGCGCCGCCCGGCCATCACCGCGGCCAGGGCGACCGCCCGGGGGAGGATGCGCAGGCCCTGCTCCCGGGCGGCGGCGAGCTCGGGGTTGTCCGCCCGGATCGCCGTGGAGACGACGACCGTGTCGGCCTCGCCGACGTGCGCGCCGTCGTGCCCCAGCTCCACCCGCGCACCGAGGGCCCGCAGCGCCAGGAGGGTGGGGCTGTCCCGCCGGTCGGAGCCGGAGACCGGGACCCCGCGGGCGAGCAGGATCCGGGCGATCCCGCTCATGCCGGCCCCTCCGATCCCGATGAAGTGCACGGCCCCCAGCTCGGGGAGGGACGGGACCGGCCCGGTCCAGGCCGCGACGGAGTGGGCAGTCATGCGCTCGCCACCTCGCAGACGATGTCGGCCAGCCGCTCGTCGGCGTCGGGCACGCCGGCCGCGGCGGCGTGCCGGGCGAGCCCGGCCAGGGCGGTCGGGTCGGTGAGCAGCGGCAGCAGGGTGCCGGTGATCCACTCGGGGCCGAGGTCGGCGTCCTCCACCAGGAGCCCGCCGCCGGCCTCGATCACCGGCAGCGCGTTGCGCCGCTGCTCGCCGTTGCCGATGGGCAGCGGGACGAACGCCGCGGGCAGCCCGACGGCCGAGAGTTCGGCCACGGTGACCGCGCCGGAGCGGCACAGCGCCAGGTCGGCGGCGGCGTAGGCGAGGTCCATGCGCTCCAGGTAGTCGACGACGACGTACGGCGCCTGCCCCACAGCGCGGGCGGGGACGGTGACGTCGGTGTTCTTGGGCCCGCGGGCGTGCAGTACCTGCACCCCTGCGCCGGTCAGCGCGTCGGCCGCGGCGACTGCGGCGCGGTTGAGCGACGCGGCGCCCTGCGAGCCGCCGAACACCAGCAGGGTCGGCCGGTCGGGGTCCAGCCCGAACTCCGCCCGCGCCTCCGCCCGGAGGGCGGCCCGGTCGAGCGAGGAGATGGCCCGGCGCAGGGGCATGCCGACGTGCTCGCCCCGGTGCAGCGGCGTGCCGGGCACCGTGACCGCCACGCGGGCGGCGATGCGGGCTCCGACGCGGTTGGCCAGCCCCGGCAGGGCGTTCTGCTCGTGCACGACCACCGGCACCTTGCCCCGGCGGGCGGCCAGGTAGGCCGGGAGGGCCACGTAGCCGCCGAAGCCCACCACCACGTCGGCGGCCAGCTCGTCGAGCAGCGCACGGGTCTGCGACACCGACCGGACCACCCGGCCCGGCACGCGCAGCAGGTCGGGCGTGGGCTTGCGCGGCAGCGGCACGGGCGGGATGAGGCGCAGATCGTAACCGCGGGCGGGCACCAGCCGGGTCTCCATCCCGCGCGCCGTGCCGAGGCAGGTGAGGCGCAGGCCGCCGTCCCGCCGCCGGAGCGCGTCGGCGAGGGCCAGCATCGGCTCGATGTGCCCGCCAGTGCCGCCCCCCGCCAGGACGACCGACCGGACCGCGGTCATCGGTCGCTTCCCGGGCGGCCGCCGCGCGGCGCGACCGGTCGCTGCCGCGGGGCGGCGGCGCGCACGGGCTCCCGCGCCGCTGCCGGGGTGCGCACCGCGGCACGCGGGCGCCCCGCCGCACCGGGACGCCCGGCCGGCGCCGGCGACCGCCGGGGCTCGGCCCCGCGCGCGTGCAGGAGCGTGCGGGCGCCGCCCACCACCGGCCGCTCGGGGAGGTCGCCCGCGGCGGAGCGCCGCGGGCGCACCTGGTCCACGGCCACGGTCGGGGCGGGCGCGAGCAGGCGGGCCAGGCGGCCGCGCTCGGCGGTCCGCAGGGCCTCGATGGCGGCCGGCTCGGACCGGGCGAACCGGGCGAGCAGGCCGACGATGAAGAGGGTCAGGATCAAGGAGGTGCCGCCCGCCGAGATCAGCGGGAGCGTCACCCCGGTCACCGGCAGGAGTCCGACCACGTACCCCATGTTCATGGTCGCCTGCCCGATGAGCCACACGGTGATCGCGACGCAGGCCAGCTGGACGAACCGATCGGCCGAGCGCCGGGCGATGCGGAAACCGGCGTAGGCCAGGACCCCGTAGAGCGTCACGACCACCAGGCACCCGAGGAAGCCCAGCTCCTCGCCGATGATCGCGAAGATGTAGTCGGACTCGGCCTCCGGGAGGATGTTCCACTTCATCGCGCTGTTGCCCAGGCCGACGCCCCAGAGGCCGCCGGTCGCCAGCGCGTACATGCCGCGGATCGCCTGGAAGCCGGTGTGGTCGGGATCGGCGAACGGGTCGAGGAACGCGGTGATGCGGGCCATGCGGTACGGCGCCGCCTTCACCATGACCACGATCGCCACCAGCGCGACGCCGGCGAATGCGGCGAACCAGCGCATCGGCATCCCGCCGGCCCACAGCAGGCCGACGAGCACCAGGCCCAGGCTCACCACCCCGCCGAAGTCGGGCTCGAGGATGAGCAGGAAGGCCAGCAGGGCGAACACCGGGACCACCGGGACGAGGAGCGACTTCGTCGTCAGGTAGCGCTCGCGGAGCGCGATCACGTGCGCGCCCCACAGCGCGAAGACCAGCTTGCCCGCCTCCGACGGCTGGAAGTCGGTGACGCCCAGCGGGATCCACTGCCGGGCCCCGTTGCGCTCCAGCCCGATGCCCGGGATCAGCACGAGGACCAGCAGGCCGATCACCACGAGCAGCGCGATGGGTGACCAGCGGCGCACCAGTCCCACGGGCAGCCGCATCGCGACCACCATCGCGCCCAGGCCGATGCACGCCAGCACCAGTTGCTTGACGCCGGGCGCCCACGCCGGCTGGTCCGCCAGCGCCGCCTCGATCGCGGAGGCGGAGAAGACCATGACCAGGCCGATGAGCAGGAGCAGCCCGGCGGCGCCCAGCACGAGGTGGCAGCTGGTCAGCGGACCGTCGAGCCAGGCGGGGCCGGTCCAGCGACGCGGCGGGGTGCGGGGCGCCGAGGCTCGGGCGCGACCGCGGGCCGGCCGCGGGGTCCGCACCGGGCGTTCGGTCGTCGTCATCGCCCGGCCGCCAGCCCGCGCACCGCGTCGGCGAAGGCGCGCCCGCGGTGGCCGTAGTCCCGGAAGACGTCCATGGAGGCGGCGGCCGGGGCCAGCAGCACGGTGTCCCCCGGCTGCGCCAGCCCGCGGGCCGCGGCGACGACGCGGGCCATCGTCGCCTCTGCCGTCACACCAGTCCCACCCACCCCGTCATCGTCGCCGCTCGGGACCTCGACGACGGGGACCGACGGGGCGTGTCGCGCCAGCGAGGTGGCCACCTGCGCGCGGTCGCGGCCCAGCAGGACCACTCCCGCGAGCCGGGGCGCGACCGCCGCGACGAGCGGGTCGACGTCGGCGCCCTTGAGCAGGCCGCCGGCGACCCAGACCACCCGGGGGTAGGCCGCCAGCGATGCTCCGGCGGCGTGCGGGTTGGTCGCCTTGCTGTCGTCGACGTAGTCGACGCCGTCGACGGTGGCGACCAGCACGTTGCGGTGCGCGCCGCCCCGGAAGCGGGCGAGCCCTCGGGCGACCGCCTCGGCCGGCACCCCGATCGCGCGGGCCAGCGCCGCGGCGGCCAGGGCGTTGACCGTGTTGTGCGGCCCCGGTACCGGTAGGTCCCCGCGCGTGAGCAGGTGCTCCCCCGCCGCGTCGACGGCGAACGCCCGGTCGACCAGCGCGCCGGCGCGCACGCCGAGCTGGCCCGGCGCCGGCTCGCCCAGGGTCACGGTGACCGGGCGGGGATGGGCGGCCACGAGTGCGGCGGCCACCGCGTTGCCGGCGTCGGCGACGGCGACCGGGGCGCGCTCGAGGATGCGGGCCTTCGCGTCGCGGTAGGCGGCGAAGGAGCCGTGCCAGTCGGTGTGGTCGTCGGCGACGTTGAGCACGGCAGCGGCGGCGGGTGCGAGCGACGAGGACCAGTGCAGCTGGAAGCTGGAGAGCTCCACGGCGATGACGTCGTAGGCGGGGGCGCCGTCGGCGTCCCGCGCGGTGACCACCTCGACCAGCGGACGCCCGACGTTGCCGGCCGCCACGGCGCGGTGGCCGGCGGCGATGAGGATCGCCTCCAGCATGGTGACCGTCGTCGTCTTGCCGTTGGTGCCGGTGACGGCGAGCCACGGTGCCGGTTCCCCGCCCGGGCCGGCGATGCGCAGCCGCCAGGCCAGCTCCGGCTCGCCGATCACCTCGACCCCGCGAGCCGCGGCGTCGACCAGCAGCGGGGCGTCCGGCCGCCAGCCCGGGGAGGTGACGACGAGGTCGACGCCCCCGGGCAGCGCCTCGGTGGCGCCGAGCCACTCCGCGCCGGCGCCGGTCAGCTCGTCGACCACCTCCGGCCGGGCGGCGTCGGCGAGCAGCACCCGGGTGCCGGAGCGCAGCAGCACCCGCGCGGCTGCGGCGCCCGAGACGCCCAGCCCGGCGACGAGGACGGTGCGGCCGGCAACCGCCGGGGCAGCCACGCTCACAGGCCCACGAAGTTCAGCCAGTCGGCGTAGAACAGCCCGAGACCGAAGGCGACCGCCATGCCGGTGACCAGCCAGAACCGCACGATCACGGTGTTCTCGGTCCAGCCGGCGAGCTCGAAGTGGTGGTGCAGCGGTGCCATGCGGAAGACCCGCCGCCGGGTGGCCCGGAAGAAGGCCACCTGGATGATCACCGACAGCGTCACCGCGACGAACAGCCCGCCGAGGACGACGAGGAGCAGCTCGGTGCGGGTGACGATCGCCAGGCCCGAGAGGAGCCCACCGAGGGCGAGCGAGCCGGTGTCGCCCATGAAGATGCGGGCCGGGCTGGTGTTCCACCACAGGAAGCCCAGGCACGCCCCCATGCCCGCCGCGGCCACGAGGGTCACGTCGAGCGGATCCCGGACGGTGTAGCAGCCCTCGATCAGCTCGTTGGCGCAGTCGTGGGTGAACTGCCAGAACGAGATGACGATGTAGGACGCCAGCACCATCGCCGAGGCGCCGGCGGCCAGCCCGTCCAGCCCGTCGGTCAGGTTCACCGCGTTGGAGAACCCGGCGATGAACAGGTAGGCCAGGATCACGAACGCGATCGGCCCGAGGGCCAGCGGCGCGATGTCGCGGACGTAGGAGACGACCGTCGACGCCGGGGTGACGTCGTTCCCGTCCGGGAAGTTGATCGCCAGCACCGCGAAGGTGACACCGACGACGAGCTGCCCCACCAGCTTGGCCGTCTTGTTCAGCCCCAGGCTGCGCCGGTGCCGGATCTTCAGGTAGTCGTCGAGGAATCCGACGGTGCCCATGCCGACCATGAGGAACAGCAGCAGCAGCCCGGTGGCGCTGAAGCCCCAGCCGGACTCGCCGACGAACACCAGGTGGGCGGCGACGTAGCCGACCACGGTGGCACCCACGATGACGGTGCCGCCCATCGTGGGCGTGCCCTTCTTCGACAGGTGGCTCTCGGGGCCGTCGTCGCGGATCTCCTGACCCAGGCCCTGCCGGCGGAAGGCCCGGATGGCCAGCGGCGTCAGGAGGATCGAGATGATCAGACCGACGGCCGCGGCGATGAGGACGCTCCTCACTGCGCGGCACCGCCCAGCAGATCGGCCGCGAGCAGCTCCAGGCCGTAGGAGCGACTGGCCTTCACGAGGACGACGTCCCCCGGGCGCAGCACCTCCGTGAGCCACGCGAGGGCAGCGCCCCGGTCCGGCACGTGCACCGACTCCTCCCCTGCGCGCCGCCCTGCGGCGGCCGCGCCTTCCGCTATGCCTACCGCATCGGCGCCGACGGCAACGACCAGGTCGACCCCTGCCGCGGCCGCGTCGCGGCCCAGCCGCTCGTGCTCGGCGGCGGCGTCCGGCCCCAGCTCGGCCATGCCCCCCAGGACGGCGATGCGCCGCTCCCCCGGCAGCCCGGTCAGCGCCGCCAGCGCCGCGCGCATCGACTCGGGGTTGGCGTTGTAGGCGTCGTTGACGACGGTGACGCCGTCGGCCCGCCGGTCGACCTCCATGCGCCATCGGCTGCGGCTCTCCGCTGCCGACAGCGCCGCGGCGACGGCGGCCGGGGCGAGGCCCACGGCCAGCGCGGCGCCGGCCGCCGACAGCGCGTTGGCGACCTGGTGCTCGCCGACCACCCGCAGCGCCACCGGGTGGCGCTCGCCCCCGGCGACCAGCGTGAAGCGGGCGCGGGCGTTCTCGTCCAGCCCCACGTCGACGGCGCGGACCGCGGCCTGCGCGGCGCGGCCCGTGGTCAGCACCCGGGCGCGCGTGCGGCCGGCCATGCCGAGCACCCGCGCGTCGTCGGCGTTGAGGACGGCGGTCCCCTCGGGGGGCAGCGCCTCCACGAGCTCCCCCTTGGCCTGCGCGATGCCGTCGGCGCTGCCGAACTCGCCCAGGTGGGCCGAGCCCACGTTGAGGACGATTCCGACCTCGGGCCGGGCCACCCGGCACAGGCGGGCGATGTGCCCCGGCCCGCGCGCGCCCATCTCGAGCACGAGGAACCGGGTCGTGACGTCGGCGGAGAGCACGGTCAGCGGCAGGCCGATGTCGTTGTTGTAGGAGCCCGGCGGGCTCACCGTGGGGCCGGCCGAGGCGAGGACCTGGCCGAGGAGGTCCTTGGTGGAGGTCTTCCCCGACGAGCCGGTGATGGCCAGCGTGCGCACGCCCGCGGCGGTCAGCCGCACGTGGACGCCGGCGGCGAGGCGGCCGAGCGCGTCGACCGGGTCGTCGACGACGACGCACGGGAGGGCCGGATCCGGGCGCGTGGCGAGCGCGGCGACCGCGCCGGCGGCCGCCGCCGCCCCCAGGAAGTCGTGACCGTCGGCCCGCTCCCCCACCACGGCGACGAAGAGGTCGCCCGCGGCGACCGCGCGGGAGTCCAGGGTCACCTTCCCGGTGACCGCGCCGTCGGACGGGACCGACAGCCGTCCTCCGGTCAGCTCCGCCACCTCGGCCAGCGACAGCCGGATCATGCCGGCGTCCCCGAGCCGGCGAGCACCTCGAGCAGCTGCGTGCGGTCGTCGAACGGGTGCACCGTGCCGGCCACCTCCTGGCCCGTCTCGTGCCCCTTGCCGGCGACCAGCAGGGTGTCGCCGGCCTCCGCCAGCCGCACCGCCGTCGCCAGGGCGGCGCGGCGGTCCCCCACCTCGAGCACCTCCGCGCGACGGTCGGCCGGCACCTCCCGGGCCCCGGCGAGCATCGCGGCGCGGATGCCGGCCGGGTCCTCCGACCGCGGGTTGTCGTCGGTGACCACCAGCACGTCGCTGCCCTCGGCGGCCACCCGGCCCATCTCCGGGCGCTTGCCCGGGTCCCGGTCACCACCGCACCCGAGCACGGTGATCAGCCGCCCGGGGGTGGCGCCCCGCAGGGCCGCGAGCGCGGTGCGCACGGCGTCGGGGGTGTGCGCGTAGTCGACGACGGCGACGAAGGGCTGGCCGGCCTCCACCGGCTCCATGCGCCCCGGGACCACGGTCGCGGCGAGCCCGGTGAGCGCGTCCTCGACGGCGACGCCGATGCCGTCCAGCAGGGCCACCGCCAGCACCGCGTTGGCCACGTTGAACCTGCCGGGCAGCCGCAGCCGCGCCGGCCAACTCCGGCCCCCGGGCCCGTGCAGCGTGAAGGTCGAGCCACCTCCGGGCGCCGTGGCCACGTCCGAGGCGGTCCAGTCGGCCACCGCCCCCTCGCTGCTGGCGACGGTGACCGGCCGCGGGCGGTCGGCCCGGGCCGCCAGCCGGCGGCCGTAGGCGTCGTCGACGTCGACGACCTCCACGTCGGCCCGGCCGTCGAACAGCAGCGCCTTGGCCTGGAAGTAGTCCTCCATGTCGTGGTGGAAGTCCAGGTGGTCCCGGCCCAGGTTGGTGAACCCGGCCGCGGCGAACCGCACACCGCCCACCCGCCCCTGGACCAGCGCGTGGCTGGAGACCTCCATGACGACGGCGGACACCCCGGCGTCGGCCATGCCGGCGAGCAGCGCGTGCAGGGCGGGCGCCTCCGGGGTGGTGCGGACGCTCGGGAGGGCGCTGACGGTGCCGTCCGCGGAGCGGGTCCGGGTCTGGACCGTGCCGATCAGGCCGGTGGCCCGCCCGGCGGCGGTCAGCCCCGCCTCGACCAGGTAGCTCGTCGTCGTCTTGCCGTTGGTGCCGGTGATCCCCAGGACGGTGAGCCGGCGGCTGGGCTCCCCGTAGACGCGGTCGGCGACGGCCCCGAGCACCTGCCGTGGGTCGTCGACGACGCACACCGGCAGGCCGGTCGCCAGCGCGTCGGCCCGGCCGGCCGGGTCCGTGAGCAGCGCCACGGCGCCCCGGGCGGCGGCGTCGGCCGCGTAGCGCACGCCGTGCGTGCGGGCGCCGGGAAGGGCGGCGTACAGGAAGCCGGGGCGCACCTCGCCGGACGCCAGCGTGAGCCCGGAGACGGCGACGTCGGCGGCGGAGCCCTCGGGCGCGCCGATCAGGTCGGCCAGCCGGGCGAGGGACAGCGGGCGGTTCCCCGTCGGCCGCGGGGCCGTCCCGGGGTCGGTCGGGGTCACGGGACTCCAATCTACCGGCGGCGGATGTCCGCACGGCGTCACCGCGCCCGGGCGCCGCTGCAGGGCCCCGCCACGAGCTCGCGAGCGGTGGGGGGCAGCGGGGTCCTTCCTCAGGGCGCGCCGGTCAGGGTGAACTCGGGGCGCGCGGTGCCCGACGGCACGACACCGTCGGCCATGAGCGCGGCCCGCATGATGTCGGCGAACACGGGCGCGGCCACCTGGCCGCCCTCGGCCGAGCTGGTGGGTCGCTCCAGGTCCACCGCGACGACGTACTGCGGGTCGTCCGCCGGGGCGAACCCGACGAACGTGGTCACGTAGCCGCCGCCGGCGTAGCAGTTGCACTCGGGGTTGGCGCGCTGCGCGGTGCCGGTCTTGCCGGCCACCCGGAAGCCCTCGACCTGGGCCAGCGGCGCGGTGCCGCCCGTGCCGACGACGGCCTCGAGCATGTAGGCCATCTGCTCGGCGGTGGACTCGCTGACGACGCGCGTCCGGGCCGGCTCCCCGGGCGACGTGGGGCGGCCGTCGGCGCCGGTCACCGACGACACGATCCGGGGCTCCACCCGCACGCCGCCGTTGGCGATCGCCTGGTAGACCGAGGCCATCTGCAGCGTGGTGACCGAGACGCCCTGGCCGATGGCCACGTTGGCGGCCCGCACCTCGCTCCACTCGCCCGATTCCTGGAGGATGCCGCGGCTCTCGCCGGGCAGCTCGATGCCGGTCTTCTCACCGACGCCGAACGCCCGCAGGTACTCCTCGAGCTTCTCGTCACCGACCTCGCGGGCCAGCATGATCGTGCCGACGTTGCTGGACTTGGCCAGGATGCCGGTGACGGTCCAGTCGACGGGGTCGTGGTTGTGCGCGTCCTTGACGACGCGGTCGCCGGCCTCGATCTGGCCGTCGACGGTCAGCACCCGGTCGGGCGTCGCGACGCCCTCCTCGACGGCGGCCGCGAGCGTCACCGCCTTCATGACCGAGCCGGGCTCGAACACGTCGGAGACCACGGGGTTGCCCAGCAGGGCGGGGTCGGTCGTGGCGTAGCTGCCCGGGTCGTACCCGGGGCAGGAGCCCATGGCCGCGACGCGTCCGGTCGCCACCTCCAGGACCACCGCCGAGGCCCGGGTGGTCGCGCCGTCGGCACAGGCCTGCCCCAGCCGCTCCTCGGTGACGAACTGCAGGTCCTGGTGGAGGGTGAGGGTGACGTCCCGGCCGTCGACGGCCTCGGTGACCTCGTCGATGCCCGAGGGGATCGGGTGACCGCCGCTGCCGACCTCCACGGTCCGCTCCCCCGGCGAACCGGAGAGCTGGTCCTCGAAGACCTGCTCGATGCCGGCCAGGCCGTTGCCCTCGCGTCCGACGAAGCCGACGACCTGGCCGCCCACCGCCCCGGACGGGTAGAGCCGCACCGGGTCGTCCCGGAGGTAGACGCCGGCGAGCTCCAGCTCCGCGACCGCGTCGGCCGTCTCCGGGGCGATCTGGGTGGCCAGGACCACGTACCGGCTGTCGGCGGAGAGCTTCTCGGTGAGCTCGGGCACCGGGACGTCGAGCAGCGTGGTGAGGGCGAGCGCGGTGCGCGCCGGGTCCCGGACCACGGTCGGGTCCGCCACGACCTTCGAGGCGTCGACGGTGTAGGCGAGCGGGTCGCCGTCCCGGTCGAGGATCTGGCCGCGGATCGCCGCCAGCGGGATGGTGCGCAGCCGGTCCTGCTCCGCCGCGCTGGCGTAGGAGCCGCCGTCGATGCCCTGGAGCACCACCAGCCGTCCGACGACGACGACGAGGAGGGTGATCAGGACGGCCAGCCCCCACCGGTTGCGGCGGCCGCGCTGCTCGACCGACAGCCCGGCACCGCTGCGCCGGGTACCGGGGATGCGACGGGGGACGAACGGCCCGGTCTCCCCCCGGCCGGCCGGGGACGGGCGGGGGGCGCGGGCGCCGGGTCCGCGGACGCTGCTCGGCACGGGTCAGTTCCCGCCCGGCGGCGCGGGCTCGGGCTCAGGCTCGGGCGCGGGCTCGGGAGCGGGAGCGGGCTCGGGTGCACCGCGCAGCGTCGTGGTGCCGTCGGGGCCGAGCACCAGGTAGCCGGCGACCCCGGCCGGGACCAGCCCGGCCTCCACCGCCGCCCGCGCGACGTCCGCAGGGGTGTTGCCGGCCACCACGAGCTGCTCCAGCCGCTGCACCTCCTGGGCACGCGCGGCGTTCTCGCCGCGCATCTGGGTCGCCTTCAGGCTGTCCACCGCGATGGCGGTGTTGAGCACCAGCAGCCCGAGGGTGGTGAGCGCGAGGAGCGCGACGACCAGGAGGACGAACGGCGCCTTGCGGGAACGCGCGGCGCTCCGCACCCTCCGGCGCGGCCGGGCGGCGGCACCGGTCGGTACCAGCCGCAGCTCCGGGCGGGGCGTGGCGCGGCCGGTGCCGCGCGCACCCGACGGCGAGGTGCGCGGAGCCGGACCGGTGGCCCGGGAGGGAGCGGTGCGGGCGTGGGGGGTGCGGGGAGCCGTGGCGCGCGGCAGGGGCGTGCGCACGGCGGCGGCCCGGGTCATGCCGCCCGCCGGATGCGCTCGGCCGCCCGCACCCGGGCCGACGCCGCCCGGGAGTTGCCGGCCGTCTCCTCCGGCCCGGGGGCCTCGCCACCGCGGGTGAGCAGGCGCAGCACCGGCCCGTGCTCCGGGAGCGGCACCGGCAGCTCCGGCGGGGTGCGGTCCGCGGCTCCCGCGGCCAGGGTCTGCTTCACGATCCGGTCCTCCAAGGAGTGGAAGGTGATGACGGCGACGCGACCGCCCACGGCGAGGGCGTCGATCGCGGCAGGGAGGGCACGCTCCAGCGCGCCGAGCTCGTCGTTGACCTCGATGCGCAGGGCCTGGAACGTCCGCTTCGCGGGGTGGCCACCGGTCCGCCGGGTGGCCGCGGGGATGGACTCGCGGACGAGCTCGGCCAGCCGGGCGGTGCCCGTGAACGGCTCGCGGGCCCGCTCGCGGTCGATGGCGGCGGCGATCCGCGAGGCGAACCGCTCCTCGCCGTAGACCCGCAGTACGCGCGCGAGGTCCTTCGGCGGGTAGGTGTTCACGACGTCGGCTGCCGTCCGGGGCGCGCCCGGGTCCATGCGCATGTCGAGCGGGGCGTCGGTGGAGTAGCTGAACCCCCGGTCGGGCCGGTCCAGCTGGAGCGAGGAGACCCCGAGGTCGAACAGGACGCCCTGGACCTCGTCGATGCCGAGCCGGTCGAGCACCTCGGGGAGCTCGTCGAAGACGGCGGGCACGACCGTCACGCGCCCGGCGTGCCCGGCGGCCTCGATCCGTCGGGTGGCCTCGGCGCGGGCGTCCGGGTCGCGGTCCAGCCCGACGACCCGCAACCCCGGGTGCGCCTCGAGCATCGCGAGGGTGTGGCCGGCCAGCCCCAGCGTCGCGTCGACCATCACGGCACCGTCGGCGGCGCACGCCGGGCCGAGGAGCTCGAGGACCCGGTCCAGCAGCACCGGCACGTGCACCGGGGGCTGCCCGGGCCCCGGGGCCGCGGCAGGTCCGGTGCTGCTCATCGTCTGCTGCCTCTCGAGTGGTCCTGACGGGTCCCGCGATGGTGCCGCGCCGCGGGCGGCCGCTGGGGGACGCGGAAGCGGGGGCGTGCGGGATCGGGCGGGTGGGGGGCAGGAGGTGGGTGGGGCGCGGTGGGGTGGGTGGGGCGCAGTGGGGCCGGTGGAGCGCAGTGGGGCGGCGGGAGGCCGGATCCGGGGGGGGTGTCCGGCCCCGCGGCTCCGCCTGGCGTCGGGGAAGAGCGTCAGGTGGGGTTCCGCGGGGCCGGTGGGTCACCCCCTGCCGGCGAGGGGCCGGCCCGCTGATCCGTGCGGTCCTCCTCGTGGGACCGAGCCGCGGGGAAGGCGGCTGGGGCCCGGTCCGGTCGAGCCGCGGGGAAGGCGGCTCGAACGGGTGCGTCGCGGAGGCCGGTGGGAGCGGGTGGGGCGATCCCGGGATCACGACAGCGTCGGCATCCCCTCGCTCTCCATGTCGGCGAAGGCGGCCTCCTGCTCGGCCACGTAGGCGTCCCAGGTCGCGGAGTCCCAGATCTCGAAGCGGGTGTCCACGCCGACGACGACGACGTCGCGGTCCAGGTGGGCGTACTCGCGCAGGCTCGCGGGGATGGTGATGCGGCCCGTCTTGTCCGGCTCCAGCTCCACCATCGAGCCGAAGCTCATGCGGGCGCGCATGCGCGCCGCGGCGGTGTCGGAGGGTGCCATGGCGGCCATCGCGGCGCTCTGCTCGGCGACCCGGGCCATCGTCAGCCCGTAGATGCAGCGCTCCTGGCCCTTCTTGATCACCATGCCGTCGGCCACCTGGTCGCGGAAGCGGACGGGGAGGGCGAGCCGGCCCTTTTCGTCGAGGCGCAACTGGTAGCTGCCGACGAACACCGGATCACCCCCTGCATCGGTCCTCCCATGGCTCTGCAGCTCCCCCGGACGGGACCCTGCCTCCCCACCAGGCGACACAGTAACCCACTGGCCCCCACTGGACACCACCTGAGGCCGTGTCGTGACCCACCGCCCCCACCTCGCGGAACGCCCTCGCGACCGGGGTCGCGGAGCACCGTGATCCGCGCCCGGGACGGGGGGTCGACTGCGCACGTACGGTGGAGCGGTGACGGAGGCGACACGGTCCGCCGACGGGACGGCCGACGCGTCGGTCGACGTCGCCGCGGAGGGCGCACGCATCGCGGCCGCGGTCAGCCGCGTCGTCCAGGGCAAGGAGGACGTCGTCCGGCTGGCACTGGTCGTGCTGCTGGCCGAGGGCCACCTGCTGATCGAGGACGTGCCCGGGGTCGGCAAGACCACGCTGGCCAAGGCGCTGGCCGGCGCCGTCGACGCCAGCGTCCGGCGCATCCAGTTCACGCCCGACCTGCTGCCGAGCGACGTGACGGGGGTGGCTGTCTACGACCAGGAGACCCGGGCGTTCGAGTTCAAGCCGGGGGCGATCTTCGCCAACCTGGTCGTGGCCGACGAGATCAACCGCGCCTCCCCCAAGACCCAGTCGGCGCTACTGGAGTGCATGGAGGAGCGGCAGGTCACCGTCGACGGCGTGAGCTACCAGCTGGCCCGCCCGTTCCTGGTCATGGCCACGCAGAACCCGCTGGAGATGGAGGGCACCTACCCCCTCCCCGAGGCCCAGCGCGACCGGTTCACCGCCCGCGTGTCCATGGGGTATCCCGATCCGGCCGCGGAGCTGGCCATGCTCGACGACCGCTCCACCGCCGACCCGCTGACCGCCCTGCGCCCGGTGGCCGACGCCACCCTCGTCCGGTCCCTGGTCGCCGCCGTGGGCCGGGTGCACGTCGCCGAGGCCGTCCGCCGGTACGTCGTCGCCCTGGTCGAGGCCACCCGCCGGTCACCCGACCTGCGCCTGGGCGCCTCCCCGCGCGCCGGCCTGCAGCTCCTGCGGGCCGCCCGCGCCTCCGCCGCCCTCGACGGGCGTGACCACGTGCTGCCCGACGACGTTCAGGCCCTCGCCGTGCCGGTGCTGGCCCACCGCCTCCTGCTCAGCGGGGAGGCCGTGGTCGGCCGGCGCAGCGCCGAGCAGGTGGTGGCCTCGCTGGTGGCCTCCGTGCCGGTCTTCCGCGGGCGCTGAGCGTGCGCGGCGTTCCCGGCCGGTCCGTCGGGGCCCTCACGACCCGCGGCCGCTGCCTCCTCGCCGGGGGCCTGACGCTCGGGCTGGTGGGGGCGGTGCTCGGCGAGCGGTCGCTGGTGCAGCTGGCCGCCTTCGTCCTGGTCCTGCCGCTGCTCGCCGCCGTCAGCGTGGCGCGGGGGCGGTTCCGGGTCACCACCCGGCGCACCGTCACCCCGCAACGGGTGCCGCGCGGCACGCCGGCCGAGGTCGAGCTGCAGCTGCAGAACGCCGACGCGCGGCGCGGCGGGCTCTGGCTGCTGACCGAGCAGCTGCCGGCGGCGCTGGGCCGCTCGCACCGGTTCACGGTGGCCGGCCTGGCCCCGGGCGCCGGCACCACCGTCAGGTACCGGCTGGTCGGTCGGCACCGCGGCCGCTACCAGCTGGGGCCGCTGCGGCTGCGGGTCGTCGACCCGTTCGGCCTGGTCGAGCGCACCGCCGTCGGCTCCGACACCGCTCCCCTGGTCGTGGTGCCCCGCGTCCGACCGCTGGGGCGCGGTGGCCCGGGTGGCGGCCGGGGTGGCGACGACGGCACGCACCGCGCGTTCGCCGTCCACGGCGACGACGACGTCAGCGTCCGCGAGTACCGGCGCGGTGACGACCTGCGCAGGGTGCACTGGCGGGCGAGCGCGCGCACCGGCGAGCTCATGGTGCGGCTCGAGGAGCAACCGTGGCGCGCCCAGGGCACCCTGCTGCTGGACACCCGGGCGCGCGCGCACCTGCTGGCTCCGGCGTGGGACGCCTCCCGGCGCGCTCC
This sequence comes from Blastococcus sp. SYSU DS0828, assembly GCF_054050975.1. Taxonomy (NCBI): domain Bacteria; kingdom Bacillati; phylum Actinomycetota; class Actinomycetes; order Geodermatophilales; family Geodermatophilaceae; genus Blastococcus; species Blastococcus sp. SYSU DS0828. The sequence continues at coordinate 31,219 of NZ_JBJHAK010000030.1, forward strand.
GGGGCCGCCGGGCGACGACCAGCCACCCGCCGACAGCCTGGAGTGGCTGGTCGAGGCGGCGGCCAGCATCGGGGTCGCGCTGGCCCGGCGCGGCGCCCGGCTGCGGGTCGTGACCAGCACCGGGGAGCTGACGCCCGATCCCGGCGCCGCGGCGCTCGGCGCCGAGGAGCTCCTGGACCGGCTGGCCGTCGTCGGGGCCTCCCGGGTCGGCGACCTGTCCGACGCCGCGTCGGCCGCGTGCCGCGCCGCCGGCGACGGGCCGCTGATCTGCCTGCTGGGCGCGGTCGGACCCGACGACGTGGCCGACCTCGTGCGGCTGCGCCAGGGACCGGTGCCCGGCCTCGCCGTGCTGCTGGACGTGGCGACCTGGGGCGAGCCGGGCCGCGGCCGGCGCAGCGCGACCGGTGCCGCGCTGGACGCGCTCTCGACCCAGCGCGACCAGGCCGTCGCCGCCCTCGCCGCGGCCGGCTGGCGGGTGACCACCGCGTCGGCCGGGCAGGACGTCGGCGAGGCGTGGGCCGCGCTGACCGGGACTCCCGTCGGGGCGCCGGCATGACCGCGACGGACGTCCGCACCCCGGTCGCCGCCGCGGCAGCGACCCTGCTCGGCGCGCTGGCGCTCTCCCCCGTCTTCACCAGCCGGGCGTGGGTGCCACCGGTGGTGACGGTCGTCGTCGCCGTGCTGGCCGGCGGCCTGGCGCTGCGCGCGGCGGTCGCCCGGCTCGCCGGCGACCGCACACGCTCGTGGCCGGTCGAGGCGCTGGGCCCCGTGGTGGTGCCGGTCGGTCAGCTCGTCCTCGTCGTCTGCGTGCTCACGGCCGTGTTCGTGCCGGATGCCGCGCCGGCCGGGGTGCTGCCCACGCCGGCCGCGCTGGCCCGGCTCGCCGAGGTCTTCGGGGCGGGGGCGGCCGAGATCCAGGAGCAGGCCACGCCCGCGCTCCCGCTGACCGGCCTGCTCGCCCTCACCACCTTGTTCGTCGGGCTGGTGGCCGTCGCGGTGGACCTGCTGGCGGTCACCGTGCGGCAGGCGGCGGTGGCCGGGGCCGCGCTGCTCCCCCTGGTGTGCGTGCCCGTGGCGACGGTGACCGGCGGCATCGGGCTGGTGGCGCTGGTCGGGCCGGCCGCCGGCTTCGCCGTGCTCCTGTGGGCCGACCAGCGCCGCTCCCTGGAGGGACCCACCGGCGGTGGCACCGCCGTGCGCATCGGCGTGGTCGCGGTGGCGGCGGGCGCCGTCCTGGGCACCGCGGTGCCCACCCTCCCCGAGGGCTCGTTCGCCACCGGGCTCGGCGGCGGGGCGGGGTCGGCCACGGGGACCTCCCTGGACCCGGCGGCGGAGCTGCGGGGGCAGCTGACCCTGCCCGAGCCGATCGAGCTGCTGCGCGTGGACACCTCGGTGGAGGACCCCGGCTACCTGCGCGCGGTGGCGCTCGACGAGTACGACCCGGTGGAGGGCTGGTCGCTGAGCAACCTCGACGGCGAGGTCTCGGTCGCCGAGGACGACCTCCTCGCTCCGCCGCCGGCCCGCCAGCCGGCCCGCCAGGTGGTCGCCGAGGTGCAGGTGCTGGACCACGACGACCGGTTCCTCCCCGTGCCGACCTCCCCCCTCTCGGTCCGCACCGACGGCGAGGACGGCGCGTGGCGCTTCGACGACGCGACCGGGACCGTGTTCGGCCGCGGGATCACCACCGCTGGGCTGACGTACCGGGTGACCGCGATCGAGCCGCGCCCGTCCGACGAGCTGCTCGCGCGCGCGGCCCCGCTCCCCGCGGACGACCCCCTGCAGCAGCGCTTCGGCGCGCTGCCCGAGCTGGACCCGGCGATCACCGACCTGGTCGCCGGGCTGACCGAGGGCGCAGGCACCCCGTACGAGCGCGTGCTGCGCATCCAGGCGTACCTGACCGACCGGTCCAACGGGTTCGTCTACAGCCTCTCCACCGCCCCCGGCACCAGCGGCGACGACCTGGTGGACTTCCTGCGGCTCAAGCGCGGCTACTGCGAGCAGTACGCCGGCGCCATGGCGGTGCTGGTCCGCCAGACGGGGCTGCCCGCCCGCGTGGCGCTGGGGTACACGCCCGGCGACGTCTCGCCCGACGGAACCCGGCTGGTCACCAGCGACGACGCCCACGCCTGGGTGGAGGTCTGGTTCCAGGGGATCGGGTGGGTGCCCTTCGACCCCACGCCGCTGGCCGCCGACCGGCAGGTGGAGCTCCCCTGGTCGCCGCGGACCACGGCGCAGGAGCGGCTGGACGCCGCACCGGCCGTCCCCGCGCCGTCGGTGGCGCCTCCGCCGGCGGCCCCCCGGACGGACCGCCTCCCGCAGGCGGCGCCCCAGGTCGCCGCCCCGACGCAGACCGGGGCCGACCGGGGTCCGCTGCTGATCGGCGCGGGACTGCTGGCGCTCGGCGCCGTCGTCCTGGCCGCCCCGGGCTCCGCGCGTGCCCTGCAGCGCCGCCGCCGGCTGGCCGGGGGCGGGACGTGGGCGGAGCTGCGCGCCACCGCCACGGACCTGGGCGTGCACCTGCATCCCTCGTGGACCCCGCGCCGGGTGGCCGACGCGCTGGCTCTCACCCTGACCCGGGGGCCCGGCGGACCGTCGGTGGAGTCGTCGGTGGCGGCCGTGCGCCGGCTGGCCCGCGCCGAGGAGGCAGCCAGCTACGGGCGGCCGGGCAGCGCGCGACCGGACGCCGAGCTGCAGGCGGCGCTGCGGACGGCCCGCCGGGGGCTGCTCGGGGCGCGCCCGCGGGCGGTGCGGGTGCGGGCGCTGCTGTGGCCGGCGTCACTGGTGGCCGAGATCCGGGAACGGGGCGCCCGGTGGGCCCGGTACGGCTCCGGCCGCCGTCCGGGGCGGACGGCGGCCGGGAGGTCGGTGCGCGAGGGCTACTGGTCGTAGCGGCGGCGGAAGCGCTCCTCGAGCCGGTTCTTCATCGGCTGCCGCCCGCGCTTGCCACCGCGGCCGGCGGCCGAGGAGCCGCGCGGCCCGGCGGGCCCGGCGGCCTCGACCGCACCGGTGGCCCCCCGGTAGTGCAGCACCCCGAGGGCGGCACCGCCGAAGGCGACCAGGAATCCCAGGACGCCGAGCGGGACGGACTCGGCGACCGCGCCGGCGACCAGGACGGCGAGGCCGACCAGCACCAGCAGGGCACCGAGTTGCAGTTTGCGGCGAGCCTTCTGACGGCGATCGCCGGTGCGGACCGAGGATGCGAACTTCGGGTCGTCATCGACGAGGGCGCGCTCGATCTGCTCCAGCAGACGCTGCTCGTGCTCGGAGAGCGGCACGTCGACCTCCAAATGGGCGGAGCCAGTTCCGTCGGAGGCTCCCGCCGACGGTATCTCCGAGGATACGAGCCGATTGGACGCGGCGAAAGGCGACGCCACGGTGACCGGCCCGACGCGCCGGCCGATCACTCCTCCGGGTGCAGCCCGCGGCGCGTCGTGCCTGGTCAGCGAGCCGCCCGCCCGACCGGCCCCGAGGAGCCCAGCAGCGTCGCCGGCCGGACCGCTCCCGCTCCGAAGCGCCGGGCGGCGCGATCGGCGGCCAGTTCCGCCTCCCGGCGGCCGTGCTCGCGCGCGCCGAGCTCCAGCTGCCGGGGGGCGGAACCCGCCTCGACGAGCCGTTCGGCCCGGACGCCGACCAGCCGGATGCGGGTCCGGTCCAGGCCCAGGGCGTCGTAGAGGGCGCGGGCCGTGTCGTAGAGCTCCTGCCCCACGTCGGTGGGCGCGGCCAGCGTGCGACTGCGGGTGATCGTGGTGAAGTCGGCGAAGCGGACCTTGATGCTGACCGTGCGGGCCAGGCAGCCGGTCGAGCGCAGCCGCCCGGCCGTCCGCTCCGCCAGCCGCAGCAGCTCGCGGTGGACCACCCTGGGGTCGTCGACGTCGGCGGCGAAGGTCTCCTCCGCGCCGGTGGAGCGCTCGGGCTCGTCGGGGACGACCCGCCGGGGGTCGCGCCCCCACGCGAGTTCGTGCAGGTGGGCGCCCGCGGCGGCACCCAGCGCCCGCTGGAGGGTCTTCGCCGGCACGTGGGCCAGGTCGCCCACGGTCCGCAGCCCGAGCCGCAGGAGCGTCTCCTCCGTCTTCGGACCCACTCCCCAGAGCGCACCCACCGGCAGCGGGTGCAGGAAACCCATGACCTCCGGGGGGCGGACGACGAGCAGCCCGTCGGGCTTGGCCCGGGTGGAGGCGAGCTTCGCCACGAACTTGGTGCCGGCGACCCCGACCGAGCAGGTGATGCCCTGCTCGTCGAACACCCGGGCGCGGAGGTACTCGCCGATGGCCACGGGGTCACCCAGCCGCCGGCCGGCGCCCGAGACGTCCAGGAACGCCTCGTCCAGGCTCAGCGGCTCGACCAGCGGGGTGATCGACCGGAACAGCGCCATGACCGCCCGGGACACCTCGGCGTAGAGCGCCATGTCCCCCGGCAGCACCGTCGCCGTCGGGCACAGCCGCAGCGCGCGGGCGGTGGGCATGGCCGCGTGCACCCCGTACCTGCGGGCCTCGTAGGTGGCCGAGGTGACCACGCCGCGGTTCCCGGCCCCGCCGACGATCACCGGCGTGCCGACCAGCTCCGGGCGCCGGCGCACCTCGACGCTGGCGAAGAAGGCGTCCATGTCGATGTGCAGGACGGTGCACCCGTCCGCCCGTCCGACGCCGCCCGCCACCGCCACCTCCCGCACGTCCCCGTGGATCGAACATGCGTTCGACCCACGGGAACGATAACGGTCCGGCGCCGGGGCGGCCGACCGGCGCGCCCCGGCCCGCCGAGGTCAGCGGGCGACGACCTCGGTGTCCTGCTTGCCCGGCCACATCTTGGCGCCGATCACCCCGCCGAGCGCGGAGGCGATGATCGACAGACCCAGCCCGAGGACCGCCCAGCTGGCGGCCGAGCGCGCCGTCTCGGCGGCCTGGCCGGCCTGGATGTCGGGCAGGTTGGCCTGCTGGATGCCGGCGACGTCGGTGACCACGCCGGCCAGGGAACCCAGCAGGGCACCGCCACCGAACAGCGTCAGCAGCACGATGGTGACCACGGTCAGCGCCCACACCAGGATGCCGTGGAGCAGCCCCTCGCTGACCCCACGCCACAGCGCGGTCGCCCCGGCGGTGAGACCACCCAGGAAGAGGGCGAGCAGCCCGTTGATGCCGCTGATCAGGTCGGCGTTGTTCCCGTCACCACCTCCCATGTCCCACCAGCCCAGGGCCAGCGTGGCCAGCTGCAGCAGCAGGAAGGTGGGCACCGCGACGATCAGGCCGGCCCAGACCGGGCCCCAGCGGACGCGGTCCCGGCGCGTGGGCGGCGTCTGGTGGTGCGTGTCCCGGAGGCCTACGCGGCTCGCCCCTTCGTCCCTGGCCGGGTCCAGCCGGCCACCCGACGTCTCCTGGGTCACGTCGGCGCTCGCGCCTGTCTGCGTACGACCCTCTGTCATGACATCTCCTCCTCGTGCGTCGTCTCGTGCCTCTGACCCCTCAGAGGTGCCCCTCAGGGGTGGACCCACACGAGATGCCCGCCAGGAAGGAGACGACTGCACCGGACGCCGAGCCGTCACGCGATCGTGACCCTCCCCGCACAGCGGAAACCGCTGGCCGGACGGCAGGTGTCAGACCCGGGTGAGGGAGGTAAGCAGCGACGCAGGGACGGCCGGCCGGCCGCCCCTGATCGACCTGGACGGAGATGCCATGGCGCTCGACGACGACGACATGACCAGCACGGAGGGCCCGGCCGACGGCGGCGCCTCGGGCACCCCGGGCGCCCATGACGGTGGCGCGGACGGCGGTGCCGACAGCGGCGCGGACGGTGGCGCGGACGGTGGCGCCGACGGCGGTGCCGACGGCGGCGCGGACGGCGGTGCGGACGGCGGTGCCGACGGCGGCGCGGACGGCGGTGCCGACAGCGGCGCGGACGGTGGCGCCGACGGCGGTGCCGACGGTGGCGCGGACGGTTCGGCCTGAACGAGCACCCGACCCCGCAGGGCCGGACGGAGCCACAGCTCCGCCCGGCCCTGCGGCGGTGCACGAACATGGCCCCCGAGCAGTTCGCCCGGGAGCACTGGGCGCGGCGCCCGCTCCTGACCCGCGCCGAGGACACCGGCAACTCCTTCACCGACCTGCTCGACCTGCCGGCGGTCGACGAGCTGCTCTCCCGACGCGGCCTGCGCACACCGTTCCTGCGGATCGCCAAGGACGGCGCGGTCGTCGACGCGAAGCGGTTCACCACGTCGGGCGGGGCCGGCGCGGAGATCGCCGACCAGGTCTCCTCGGACGCGGTGCTGCGGCTGTTCGCCGACGGGAGCACCGTCGTCCTCCAGGGGCTGCACCGGCTCTGGCCGCCGCTGATCGAGTTCGCCGACCAGCTGGCCGCCGACCTCGGCCACCCGACGCAGGTCAACGCCTACGTCACCCCGCCGTCGTCGCAGGGCTTCAGCCCGCACTACGACGTGCACGACGTCTTCGTGCTCCAGGTGGCCGGTGAGAAGCACTGGACCATCCACGAGCCGGTGCTGCCCGATCCGCTGCGCACCCAGCCGTGGAACGACCGCGCTGCCGAGGTGGCCGCGGCCGCCGAGCGGGCACCGGTGATCGACGCGGTGCTGCGGCCCGGCGACGCCCTCTACCTGCCGCGTGGGTTCCTGCACTCGGCGAAGGCCCTCGGCGAGATCAGCGCGCACCTGACCGTCGGCATCCACTCGGTGACCCGCTGGGCGGCGGCCGAGTCGGTGCTGGACCTGGTGCGCACGCTGGCGGCCGAGGACCGCGCGCTGCGGAGCTCGTTGCCCCTCGGCGTCGACCTGTCCGATCCCGACGCCCTGGCCGACGACGTCGCCGCCGTCGTCGAGGGACTGCGGGAGTGGCTGGGCCGGGTGGACCCGGCCGACGTCGCCGACCGCCTGCGGGCCCGGACCTGGGCGCAGGTGCGGCCGGAACCGGTCGCACCCCTGGCGCAGTCCGTCGCCGCGGCCGCGCTGGACCCGGGGACGGTGCTGCGACTGCGCCGCCACCTGCGGTGCACCCTGCGCGACGCCGACGACGGCCGGGTGACCCTCGTGGCGGGCCGGCGCACCCACTCCTTCCCGGAGGACGCCCGGGCCGCGCTGACCGAGCTGCTGGCCGCCGGCGAGCTGAAGGTGGGCGACCTGCCCGGCCTCGACCCGGCGGACCCCCTGACGCTGGCCCGCCGGCTGGTGACCGAGTCGATCGCCACCGTGCCCGACGCGACCCTGCCCGCCACCGGGCACGGCGGGCGGGGGGCGGCGTCCGGGGAACCCCGGTGACCCGGTGGAGGGCGTGACCGCACCGGACCCGGCGGGGAAGGACGACTTCTGCCGCACGGAGGTCCCCGCCCGCCCGCCGGGCCGGCTCGACGCCGGCCGCTGCTCGGTGCAGGCGCTCGAGCGCGGCGACTCGGGGGTGGCGACGGCCTCACCGGTGTCCCGCTGGCTGCTGGTCGAGCAGCCGGGGCCGTGGGGACGGCAGGCGCTGCTCCAGTCGAGGTTCGACGCACGCGTGGCCCGGTTGCTCGCCGAGCGGGCCGAGCGGGAGGGGGTCCGGGTCCTGCTGGTCCGCCGGCCCGGCGACCGGCTGGCCGACTCCGGCCGGCGCTGGGCCTACGCCGACAGCCGGCTGGGCCGGGAGGGGCTGTGGTGGTCGGTGCGCTCGACCGACGCCGACCTGCTCAGCGCGCCGTGGGACGGGTCGGTCGGCGAGCCGGCGTCCGGGCCGGCCTACCTGGTGTGCACGCACGGCGGCCACGACGCCTGCTGCGCGCTGCGCGGCCGTCCGCTGGCCCGTGCCCTGCCCGCGCCCGGCCCGACCGACGTGTGGGAGTGCAGCCACCTCGGGGGCGACCGGTTCGCGGCGAACGTGCTGGTGCTGCCGCACGGCTTCTACTACGGGCAGGTCCCCGGGGACGGCGGGCTGGTCGTCGCCGCGCACGACCGGGGGCAGGTGGCTCTGCCGTGGTTGCGCGGACGGGCAGGGCTGCCCGCACCGGTGCAGGCCGCCCAGCACTACGCGCGCGAGGAGCTCGGCGTCCTCGGCGTCGACGAGCTGCCGCCGGTCCGCTCGACCCGGCGGGAAGCGGCGGACCCGGGCGCGGAGCGGTGGGAGGTCATCCTGACCGGCCCGGCGGGGCCGGTCAGCGTCACCGTGGAGAGCCGGCCGTCACCGGAGACGGTGCACCTCACCTGCTCCGCCACCACGGCCGGCCGGGTGCGCACCTGGCACCACCTGTCGCTGTCGGCACCGCCGGGCTGACCCGCCCGGCTCAGCGGAGCGCGCGTCCCCGGGCGGCGAGCAGCGGGATCGCCAGCTCCGTCGCGGTCAACGACCCGTGGTAGGCGGCCAGCCGGCTCGGCCCCGGCTCCAGCCGGGGGCTGATCAGCGCCCAGCTACCGCGGGCCAGCGCCACGACGTCCCCGATGCGGGCCGCCAGCGCGTCGTCCACCGGCCCGAAGACCCCGCTGGCGACGGCCTCGTCGCGCCCCACCACCCACGCCCGGTCGCCGAGGACCCCGCGCCAGCGGGCCAGCACGTCGGCCTCCGCCCCGGGCTCGGTGTGCACGTACCGGGCGCGGGGTTCACCGGCGAGCACCCGCACCCCGTCGGCGAGGTCGGGCTCGTCGTCGAGGTCCAGCCGCGTCGCGGCGGGGACGTCGAGCATCCCGTGGTCGGCGGTGACCAGCAGCGCGGCGTCGTCGGGCAGGCCGTCGACCAGCTGCGCGACGACGCGGTCGACCAGGGCGAGCTGCGCGCGCCAGCTGGGCGAGTCGACCCCGCGGACGTGGCCGGTGAGGTCGAGCTCGGCCATGTAGCCGTAGACCAGGGACCGCCGGCCCGCCTCCAGGCCCGAGCGCATGAGCGCGGTGAGGTCCCCGGGCCCCACCGCCCCGGTGTACTCGGCCCCGCGGTAGGCGGCCACGGTGAGGCCCGATCCCGCATAGGCCCACGGCCCGACGGCGGTGACCGCCACCCCGTCGGCGGCGGCGCGCTCGAAGACGGTGGGCTGCGCCTGCCAGTCGGCGGGGTCGGGGTCGTCGGTCCACTGGGTGTGGTTGAGGGTGCGCCCCTCCCCCGGCACCTCGGTGACGAAGCCCAGGATCCCGTGGCTGCCCGGGGGCAGTCCGGTGCCGATGGTGGTGAGGCTGACCGGGGTGGTGCTGGGACAGGGCGCCTGCAGGGTTCCGGCCGGGCTGCTCATGCCGGCCAGCGTGGGCGCCAGGTCGGCGTGCGCCCGGACGAGGTCGGCGCCCAGGCCGTCCACGAGCAGGACCGCCACGCGGCGGGCCCCGTGCAGCGCGTCGGCCAGGCCCAGCGGGTCGGCGGGCAGGTCCCCCCGGGGCACCGGCGTCCCCAGCGCCGCCGCGACGCCGGGCAGCACGTCGGCGAGGGTGGCGACGCCGTAGGCGGGCCGGTGCAGGTCGGGCGGCAGCACGCCGTCGCCCTCCCCGGTCACGCGCGGGTCGCCAGCAGGTGGAGGCCTGCGGCGACCTCGCGGTAGGGCGAGGTCTCGGCGAGCGCCAGCTCGAGGTCCCGGACGGCGGCTGGATCGGCCCCGGAGGCGGAGTCGAGCAGGTCGGCGACGACGGAGACCCCGCGCCAGGCGCCGGGGGTCAGACCGGCACCGCCGACGAGCGCCAGGAGCTCGTCGGGGCTGAACCGGCGGCGGAGCGGCCGGCCGGGGTGGGCGTCCTGGTCCCGGAGCTGGGCCAGCGCCTCCGCGGGGTGGCCGCCGACGGCTCGGGCGAGGACCGCGCCGGCCCGGTTGGCGACGGCGAGGCTCACCCGGCCGCCGGGCCGCAGCGCGCCGGCGATCTCGGCCAGCGTGACCCCGGGGTCGTCGACCACCTCGAGCACCGAGTGGCACAGCGCGAGGTCGTACCCGCCCTCGTCGTCGGCGAGGACCTCGTGCAGCAGGTCGCCGTCCCCCTGGACACCGCGCACCCGCCCGCCGACACCCGCCGTCTCGGCACGCCGGCGCAGGGTGGCCAGGGCGTCGGCGCTGGGATCGACGACGGTGACGGTGTGCCCCAGGCGGGCCAGCGGGACGGCGAACATCCCGCTCCCCCCGCCGACGTCGAGCACGCGCAGCGCGTCACCGGCGTCGACCAGCGGGTCGAGCGCGGCCCACACGGCGGCGGTGCGGGCGGGCAGCTGCTCCGCGGTCGGCGGAGCGGGAACGGTCGGCACCCACCGGAGCCTAGTGGCGGAGCGGGGGGGGGGGGGGGGGGGGGGGGCGGGGGGCGGGGGGCGGGGGGGGGGGGGGGGGGGGGGGGGGGGGGGGGGGGGGGGGGGGGGGGGGGGGGGGGGGGGGGGGGGGGGGGGGGGGGGGGGGGGGGGGGGGGGGGGCGGGGGGGG
>NZ_JBJHAK010000031.1:0-40319 GCF_054050975.1 Blastococcus sp. SYSU DS0828
CCCCCCCCCCCCCCCCCCCCCCCCCCCCCCCCCCCCCCCCCCCCCCCCCCCCCCCCCCCCCCCCCCCCCCCCCCCCCCCCCCCCCCCCCCCCGGGGCCGGGTCGTGTCCTGCGCACCGCCACCCGGGGGTGGAGCCGCGCAGAGATCAGCTGGTCGCGCCCTTCAGGGCCTCCGAGAGAGCGGCCGCCTCGTCGGGCGACAGCTCGACGACCAGGCGCCCACCGCCTTCCAGCGGTACCCGCATGACCAGGCCGCGCCCTTCCTTGGTGACCTCGAGGGGACCTTCACCCGTGCGCGGCTTCATGGCCGCCATGCGTGCCTCCTTCGCCGGCCACGCGCCTGCCTGCTGGCAGGAGCGAGGCGTCCGATGCTGTGAGCTCCGGGACAATGATCCCGTATGGGGGCGCTCCGTCCAACAGGAGGTCCGTCAGAGTGACCTCAGCCCGCCCTCGCACCCTCGGCCGGGTGTGCCCGGAAGCAGTCGGCGACGTGGTCGTCGACCATCCCGGTCGCCTGCATGAGCGCGTAGGCCGTGGTCGGGCCGACGAAGACGAAGCCGCGTCGCTTGAGCTCCTTGGCCATGGCCACCGACTCCGGGCTCGTCGCCGGCACGTCGGCGAGGGTGGCGGGGCGAGGACGCGGCCCGTCGGGGGCGAACGACCACAGCAGCTCGGACAGCCCTTCGGGCAGCTGCTGCGCCGCCCGGGCGTTCGTGACGGCCGCCGCGATCTTGGCGCGGTTCCGGACGATGCCCGCGTCGGCCATCAGCCGCGCCCGGTCCTCGTCGGTGAAGGCGGCCACCGCGTCGATCGCGAAGCCGGCGAACGCAGCGCGGAACGCGGGCCGCTTGCGCAGGATGGTGATCCAGGAGAGCCCCGACTGGAACGCCTCCAGGCACAACCGCTCGAACAGCGCGTCGTCACCGTGGAGCGGGACCCCCCACTCCTCGTCGTGGTAGGCGATGTACTCGGGGGCGCTCGTGGCCCAGGCGCAGCGCTGCACGTCCCGGACGCTAGCGCCGCCCACCGACGACCCTCCGCCGGGCAGCGGGCTCCGCACCGCTCAGCGGGCCGCGGCGTCCACCGCCTCGACGCTCGGCTCGGGGCCCTGCTTCCCGCGTCGGGTCGCCAGGACGCAGCCGACCAGCACCAGCGGCAGCCCCAGGGCGAGACCGAGGGTGAACGGCTCGCCGAGCAGCAGCACCCCGAACAGCACCGCCACGGCCGGGTTGACGAACGTGATGACCAGCGCCCGCTGCGGCCCCACCTCGCGGATCAGCGCGAAGAACAGGGCCAGGGCCACCGCGGTGCAGAGCAGGCCGAGGGCGAGCAGCGACAGCTGCGCCTCCCCGGACGCGTCGGCCACCTGGCCGAGCCGCGGGACGGCGAACGGCGCGTAGACCACCGCGGTCACGAGCAGCGCGAGGGAGCTCGCGGCCACGCCGGGCACCTCGGGCAGGGCCCGGCTGACCACCAGCGGCGCCGTGGCGTACCCCACGACCACCAGCCCGACGGCGACGAGGGGCAGCAGTTGCGCGCCGTCGATGTCCAGGCCGAGCAGGACCGCGATCCCGACCACGCCGATGCCCATGCCCAGCACCCGCACCGGGGTGAGCCGCTCCTCCTCCCCGGCGAGCCGGGCGGCCAGGGCCGCCACGAACGGCACCGCGGCCACCAGCAGACCGGTGAGCGAGCTGGACAGGGTCTGCTCGGCGTAGGCGAGCAGCAGCCACGGCCCGGTCATCTCCAGCACCGTGAACAGCAGCAGGGGCTTCCAGTGCCGCAGCGCCGGGCGCAGCTGGCCGCGGGCGACCGTCCAGGGCAGCAGCAGGGCCGCTCCGATCGCGCAGCGGGCGAAGACCACCACGACCGGCGACACCTCCTCGACGGCCACCTTGATCAACAGGTAGGGCACGCCCCAGATCACCGACATGGTGAGGAACAGGGCCCAGCCCCGCCGGCTCACGAACCCGCCTCCGTCGTCCCGTCGCGCACCGGCACATCCTCACCGATCGCCGGTCCCACCCCGCGGCAGGTCAGTACGTGCGGGCGAAGGCGGCGAAGCGCCGCAGCGACCAGCGGATCCCCAGGAGGGCGAACGGCCTGACCAGCACCCAGCCGACCCGGCCGAGCACCCCGTAGGGCAGGTCGAGCCGCTCGGTCCAGACGAAGGTGCTCTGCTCGCCCCGCGGCTCGATCTCGAAGATGCCCGGCCCTCGCACCAGCCGGCCGGTGTGCTGCACCTCGACCCGGCGCGGCGGGTCCCACGCCGTGATCACCATGGTGTCGAGGAACCCGAACCGGAACCCGCCGGGCGCCGGCAGCCCGGTACGCGCGGCCAGCCGGCCGCCGACGCCCTGCGCGGGCCCGTCGACGGTCCGCACGTCGGTCGCGAGCATCCACTCGCCCTGCCGCGACCAGTCGGTCAGCGCGGCCCACACCCGTTCCGCAGGCGCCTCGACCGCCACCCGCTCCACCAGCTCAGGCATCCCGCGTCCCCTCCCGGTCGGTCCGCTCGACGCCGGGATCGGTCGGCGCCTCCTGCCGGCCGTGTGCGGCCAGCTCGGCGCGGAGCGCCGCGATCTCCGCGTCCCGCTCGTCCAGGGTCTGCGCCAGCTGGTCGAGCAGCCAGTCGACCTCGACCATCCGGTAGCCGCGGGCGGTGACCGCGATCCGCAGCGCCCGGACGTCGTCGGCCACCACGCGCCGGTCGTCGGGCAGCTCGACCGGCGACCGTCCCGGGTCCGCCGGCGGCTGGCTCTCGCCCCGCCCCATGAGCAGCGAGGCCACGAGGAAGAGTGCGCCACCGACCAGCAGGACGGCGAGCACGAAGAGGACGAAGGAGAGCACGTCAGGCGTCGGACGGGCGGGTGTCGACGGGCGCCCGCATCCCCCCGCCGCTGTCCCCTGCCTGGCGCGCCGCCTCGGCCGCCTGGATGACCGCCACCGCCTCGGCGACGTCGTCGGTCACGGTGACCAGGTCGAGATCGCCGGGGCTGATCGTGCCCTCGGCGATCATCGTGTCGCGGATCCAGTCGATCAGGCCTGACCAGTACTCGCTGCCCATGAGCACGACCGGGAAGCGGGTGACCTTGCGGGTCTGCACCAGGGTGAGCGCCTCGAACAGCTCGTCGAGCGTGCCGAAGCCCCCGGGCAGGATCACGAAGGCCTGCGCGTACTTCACGAACATCGTCTTGCGGACGAAGAAGTAGCGGAACGAGATGCCGACGTCGACCCACTCGTTGAGCTCCTGCTCGAACGGCAGCTCGATGCCCAGCCCGACCGACATGCCCCCGGCCTCGGAGGCGCCCTTGTTGGCCGCCTCCATGGCCCCGGGGCCGCCCCCGGTGATGACGGCGTACCCGGCCCGGGACAGCGCGGCCCCGAGCTCGACGCCGGTGGCGTAGTGCGGGTGGTCCCGCGGCGTCCGGGCGCTGCCGAACACGCTGACCGCGCGCGGCAACTCGGCCAGCAGCCCGAAGCCCTCGACGAACTCGCTCTGGATCCGCAGCACCCGCCACGGGTCCGTGTGCACCCAGTCGCTGGGGCCCCGCTTGTCGAGCAACCGCTGGTCGGTGGTCGACCCCTGCCGCTGCGGGTCGGGCTCGCCGCCGCGCAGCATGATCGGGCCGCGGTGGCGGGTGGGCCGCGGCCGTCGGCCGTCGGACGGCGGGGTGGCGGTCATGCGGTGCTCCCGGAGAGGTAGGCGGTGAGGGCGTCGACGGTCGGCTGCAGCCGGTCGACCAGGACGTGCTCCTCGCGCGTGTGGGCGAGCTGGGGGTCGCCCGGCCCGTAGTTGATCGCGGGGATGCCGAAGGCGGCGAACCGGGCGACGTCGGTCCAGCCCAGCTTGGCGCGCGCCGGGCGGCCCACGGCGGCCACGAACGCGGCGGCGGCCGGCTCCGCGAGGCCGGGCAGCGCCCCACCGGCGTTGTCGACGACGGTCAGCGTCGCGCCCGCGGCGATCGCGTCGGCGAAGACCTCGCGCACGTGCGCCTCGGCGGCGTCCTCGTCGCGGTCGGGGGCGTAGCGGAAGTTCACGGTGAGGGACGCCGCGTCGGGGACCACGTTGCCGGCGACCCCACCGGCGATGCCCACCGCGTTGAGCCCCTCGCGGTAGGTGCAGCCGTCGATCTCCACCTCGCGCGGCCGGTAGGCGGCCAGCACGGCGAGCGCGCCGGCCAGCCCGTGGATGGCGTTCTCCCCCAGCCAGCTGCGCGCGCTGTGCGCCCGGCGGCCCTTGGTCGCCAGCACGGCCCGCAGGGTGCCCTGGCAGCCGGCCTCGATCTCGCCGTCGGTCGGCTCCAGCAGGATCGCCAGGTCGCCGTAGAGCCAGCCGCGCCGCTCGCGCGCCACCCGACCCAGGCCGTTCTTCACCGCCTCGACCTCCTCGTTGTCGTAGAAGACGAACGTGAGGTCGTGGGCCGGCTCCGCCCCGGGGACGCCGAAGACGGCGGCCAGCCGCAGCATCACCGCGTCACCGGCCTTCATGTCGCTGGTGCCGCAGCCGTAGAGGCGGCCGGTGGCCTCGTCCAGCCGGCTGGGCACGTTGTCGGCGATCGGCACCGTGTCCAGGTGCCCGGCGAGGACCACCCGGGTCGGCCGCCCGAGGTTGGTGCGGGCGAGCACGGCGTCGCCGATGCGCTCGACCTCCAGCCCGCCCAGCGCCCGCAGCGCCGCCTCGACCGCGTCGGCCAGGGCCGCCTCGCTGCCCGACACCGACGGGGCGTCGACCAGGGCGCGGGTGAGCGCGAGGACGTCGGCGGACAGGTCGAGCGGCGGCGGTGTGCTCACGACGAGGAAGCCTAGTGAAAGGACCTGACTGCCCCCCAGGACTCGCTGACGCTCGCCCCGGGTCCCTGCAGCCAGGCCGCTCCTGCCCCTCACCACCGGCCGCGGCGGCACGGGGAGGCGCTGGGTAGCGTCGTCGTCGTGACTGACGCAGCGTCCGCCCCCGTCTCCGCATCCGCCGCCGGCCTGGCCACGGTCACGCCGTCGGGCACCGTGCTGGACACCTGGTACCCCGAGCCGCGGCTCGAGGCCCCCGCGGGCGCGGCCACGGGGACCACCCGCCTGGGCGCGCTCGAGCTCTCCGGTGAGCTGGGGCCCGACTACGGCGGCCTGGTGCGCCGCGACGAGGCGCGCGGGGTGGAGGTCATCGCCGTCCGCACGGTGATCGCCGACCTCTCCCAGCCGCCGGTGGACACCCACGACGTGTGGCTGCGGCTGCACCTGCTGTCCACCCGCCGGATCAAGCCGCACGAGGCGAACATGACCGGCGTGTTCGGCCTCCTCACGAACGTGGCCTGGACCAGCGCCGGGCCGGTGGAGGCGGCGACGTTCAACGCCCACCGGCTGCGTGCGGCCCTCGGCCACGTGACCGTCTTCGGCGTCGACAAGTTCCCGCGGATGGTCGACTACGTCATCCCGTCCGGCGTGCGCATCGCCGACGCCGACCGGGTCCGCCTCGGCGCCCACCTGGCCGAGGGCACCACGGTCATGCACGAGGGCTTCGTCAACTTCAACGCCGGCACGCTGGGCCCCTCGATGGTGGAGGGCCGGATCAGCGCCGGCGTGGTCGTGGGCGCCGACAGCGACATCGGCGGCGGCGCCTCGATCATGGGCACCCTGTCGGGCGGCGGCACCCAGGTCATCTCGATCGGCAGCGGCTGCCTGCTCGGCGCCAACGCGGGGATCGGCATCTCGCTCGGGGACGGCTGCGTCGTCGAGGCCGGGTGCTACGTCACCGCCGGGTCACGGGTCACGCTGCCCGACGGCTCCCAGGTGAAGGCCAAGGAGCTCTCCGGGCGCAGCGGCCTGCTCTTCCGGCGCAACAGCGTCAGCGGCGCGCTCGAGGCGCTCCCGCGCGACGGCAACTGGGGCGCGCTCAACGCCGACCTGCACGCGAACACATAGGAGAAGGACCCCCTGCCCCCCACCGCTCGCACGCTCGCGGCGGGACCCTGCAGGGGGCCATCGGGTCGTGCCTGCGCGGAACCCTCCGGGTGCCACTCGGTGCGACGAGCCCATGTCGGCGGGGCTCAGGCCGACGTTTCCGCGGGGACGTCGAGGTGCTCCAGCAGGTCCACCACGAACTCCTGGGGCCGCTCGACGTGCGGGGAGTGCCCGACCCCGGGCAGGACCACCTCGCGGTAGGTGCCCCCGGCCGCGGCGTACCGCTCCAGCACGGCGCGGGTCTGGGCGACCATCGGCTGCGGCGGGCAGACCGCTTCACCCGGCCAGCCCGGCACCGCACCCAGCTGTCCCAGGTGGGCCAGGTCGAACATCGAGGTGTCCGACACGATCGCGTCGGCATCCCCCCGGATCCACAGCACCGGGGGCTTGCCGGCCAGCTCGGCGACACCCGACACGTCCATGACCGTCGGCGCCATCGTGTTCAGCACGCCGCGCTCCCCGGGGGCCGCTCCCGGCCACGTCGGGCTGGGCACGGAGTCGCCCGGGTAGTGGTCGGCACCGGTGCGGGTGGACAGCATCGAGGCGACGAAGACGTCCTCCATCGCGGGGTCCAGCGGCAGGGACCCCGGAGCCACGTAGAACGCGCGCAGGATCGACCGCGGACTGGTCGGGCTGTCGGCGCTCGTGTCGCCGGCAGCGAGCGCGGCGACGAACTCGGGGTTGGCCGCACCGCCTCCGGAGCCCGCGCCGTCCTCGGCGAGGCGGCGCCCCTCCGGCCCAGCCGTGCCGCCGAAGCCGTACGGCGATACCGGGGCCACCAGCGTCACCGAGGCGACCCGCGCGGGCGCGTCGAGCAGGTACTGCAGGACGACGCCCGCGCCCATGCTCCAGCCGACCAGGTGCACCCGCTCGACGCCGAGGGTCTCCACCAGCGCCGCGACGTCGTCGGCCCAGTCGCGCACGCCCCGGCGCGCGTCCACCGGGAGCGGATCGGTGTCGCCGTAGCCGCGCAGGTCGACCGCGACCGGCCGCACGCGCGTCACCTCGGCCAGGGCCAGCAGCGGTTGCTGCCAGAAGAGCGCGGAGCTGACGTTGCCGTGCACGAAGAGCACGACCTCGCCGCCGGCGGCGCCGAGCTCCGCCGGCTCCACGGCGGCCGGGTGCACGACGTTCTGGGTCAGTCGCGGGGTGGGCACCCGCGTGGCGGTGATCCCGGGCAGCAGGACGTCAACCATGGCTCCTCCTCGACGGCGGGCACACGCTATCGGCGCCGTCCGGCTGGGAACAGCCCCTCCCGGAGGGCTCGCCCGCGCGTCCCACCTCCGGCGCGCCTCGCGCCCGTGCACCGTGGCCGCGTCCGAGGAACGGCCGGGAACGGCGCTTACAGTCGGTGGACGATGACCAGCCCCCGCACCGCGACGCACCACGCCGCAGCCCGGGCGCGCAGCACCACCCGTGCCCGGCCGGCCGCCCGCCGCCGTGCCGCCGGGCACGGCGGCGCACGCCGCGGCACCGCGCGCCGCCCCCGCCGGCGCCCTCCGGCCCGCCGCCCGGCGGCCCAGCGGTCCGGCCGGTCCGGGGGCGCCACCGGGCTGGTCCGGTGGTGGCCGGCGCTGCTGGTGACCGCCGCCCTCCTCGCCGGCGCGGGCTGGGGTGCCGAGCGGCACTGGCAGCCCCCCGCGACCGGCACCTGCACCGTGCCCGACGGCTCGGTCACGGTCACCGCCGAGCAGGCCGCCAACGCGGCCACCATCGCCCGGGTCGGCCGGGAACGCGGGCTGCCCGACCGGGCCGTCGTCATCGCGCTGGCCACCGCCCAGCAGGAGTCGCGGCTGCGCAACCTCGACTACGGCGACCGCGACTCCCTGGGGCTGTTCCAGCAGCGGCCCTCCCAGGGGTGGGGCACGCCCGAGCAGGTGCGCGACCCGGTGTACGCCGCCGGCAAGTTCTACGACGGGCTGGTGACCATCCCCGGGTGGGAGGCGGGTCGGCTGACCGAGATGGCCCAGGCCGTGCAGCGCTCGGGGTATCCGGAGCTGTACCAGCAGTGGGAGGGCATGGCGCAGCAGCTCACGGCCGCCCTGGCCGCGGAGACGCTCGACTGCGCCTGACGACGGCCGGGCGCCCGGTCCCGGCGCGCTCGGGGGTCCCCCGGCGGGGGGACGTGGCGGGCGCGACGCTCAACGAACACCTCGGCGGCACCGACGTCCTCGCCATGACGATCGCGTCCGACGACCTCCCCCGCGCGGTCCCCGCCGCACCCACCGACGTGACCGCCCTCCTGCCCTCCCGGGAGGCGCTGCTCCAGCGACTGGCCGACGAGCTGCCGGCAGCGGGCCAGCAGCCCACCAGCCTCATCGCGCTCGGCCTGCTGCGCCGTGACGACGGGTGGCCCACCCCGCCGGACACGCTGGCGCAGGTCACCACGCTCCTGGCCCGCTCCATCCGCGGGGACGACTGGGTGGCCTCCTGCGGGCCCGCGGACTTCGGCATCGTGCTCGCCGGTCCGGTGCCGGCCGCGCAGACCGCCGCCACCCGGCTGGTCTCGGCGGTGCTCGCGCTGGGCATCCCGGGGGTGTCCGCGGCGGCGGGCATCGCGCCGGTGGACGTCGCCAGCCGGGCCGGCGAGATCTTCCGCCGCGCCACGCTGAGCCTCACCGCCGCGCGGCGGGTCGGCCCCGGCACCGTGATCCAGTACCGCGAGCCCGTCTGACCGCCCCGGGGGGTCACGCCGGGCCGACGAGGAGGACGGCGGCGAGGGCGGCAGCCAGCGCCCGGACGCCGTTCCACCAGGTCCACCGGCGGACCCAGCGGGTCCAGTCCCCCGGAGCCGCGGCGTCCGGCCGCCACCGGGCGAGCGCCTCGTTGAGCGGGACGTTGGCCGCGACCGTGACGCCCACGACGCCGACCAGGTAGAGCGGTCCCGCGGCGAGGACGCCCGGACGGCGGGCGCCGGCCAGCTCCGCGCCCCCGGCGGCCAGGCACAGCACCGCCGTGCCGAACAGCAGGGTGAGGAAGACCGGGCGGATCGCCGTCCGGTTCACCGACTGCATCGCCGCCACCCCCCACCGGGGAGGGGACGGCCACCAGGGCGGGCATCACCACCAGGCTGAAGACGCTGAAGGCCCCGGAGACGAGGCCGGCACCCAGCGCGCCGGCGTGCACCAGCACCCCGGTCACCGGAGCACTGCCGGTCGCACGTGCGCCGCCACGTGCTCCCCGGCGGGCTCCACCCGGGAGCGGCGGCCGCCCACCACGGAACTCCCGGTGGTCCGGGTACCACCGGTCACGAGGATGGCCTCCGATGTCATGACCCGAGTACAGGCGACGCCGGACGAGACGGTCCATTGCCGCGACGCCGCTTCACATGCGCGGTCGTCCACGGTTCCGGAGACGGACCCCGTCCCGGCCCCGCACCTGGCCACGGCCGGCTGACCTCGTCAGGCGGCCAGGCGCTCCGCCGCGGCGTCGATCCGCTCGTCGGTCGCGGTCAGCGCCAGCCGGACGTGCCGCGCCCCGGCCGGGCCGTAGAAGCTGCCCGGGGCGGCGACGATCCCGAGGGTGGCCAGCCGGTCGATGGTGAGCCAGCAGTCCTCGTCCCGGGTGGCCCAGAGGTAGAGGCCCGCCTCGGAGTGGTCGATCCGCATCCCGGCCGCGCGCACCGCCGCGGCCAGCCGGTCCCGCCGCCGGCGGTACCGCTCGCGCTGCGCGTCGACGTGCGCGTCGTCGTCCAGGGCGGCGGCCATGGCGGCCTGCACCGGCCCCGGCACCAGCAGGCCGAGGTGGCGGCGCACCTCCCAGGCACGGCGCACCAGCGCCGGGTCACCCGAGAGCAGGCCGCCCCGGTAACCGGCGGCCGTCGACTGCTTGGACAGCGAGTGCACGGCCAGCAGGCCGGTGTGGTCCGCGCCGGCGATCTCCGGGTGCAGGATCGACCGGGGCGCCACGTCCCAGCCCAGCGTGATGTAGCACTCGTCGGCCACGACGGGCACCCCGTGCGCTCGCCCCCAGGCGACCCATCGCCGCAGCTCGTCGTCGGTCAGCACCCGCCCGTGGGGGTTGCCCGGCGAGTTGAGCCAGACCAGCGAGACGGGTGGGTGGGCAGGCGTCACCGCGTCGGCCGGCGGGGTGTCGCTCCGGTGCACGGCCAGGCCGGCGAGCACGGCGCCGACCTCGTAGGTCGGGTAGGCGACCTCCGGGACGACCACGGTGCCGGCGGCACCGGACAGCCCCAGCAGGGTGGGGAGCAGTGCGACGAGCTCCTTGGAGCCGACCGTCGGGATGAGCGAGGGCTCGGCGCCCAGCGGGTCGCCCACGTGCACACCCAGCCGCCGGCGGAGCCAGTCCGCGGCGGCCGTGCGCAGCTGCGCGGTGCCCAGCGCGGTCGGGTAGCCGGGAGCGTCGGCCGCCCCGGCGAGCGCCTCGCGCAGCACCGCGGGTGTGCTGTCGACGGGCGTGCCGATCGACAGGTCGACCACACCGCCCGGGTGCTGGGCGGCCCGCGCCCGTGCACCCGCCAGGGAGTCCCAGGGGAAGTCCGGAAGCGCCCGGGGCGCGCCGGGGACCGGAGCGGTCAGTGGCCTTCGCCCTGGGGCGGGAGCGCGGCCACCAGCGGGTGGTCCTTGCCGATCTTCCCGGTCTTGGCGGCGCCACCGGGGCTGCCCAGGTCGGAGAAGAACTCCACGTTGGCGTTGTAGAAGTCCTTCCACTTGTCCGGGACGTCGTCCTCGTAGTAGATGGCCTCCACCGGGCAGACCGGCTCGCACGCCCCGCAGTCGACGCACTCGTCGGGGTGGATGTACAGCATCCTGTCGCCCTCGTAGATGCAGTCCACCGGACACTCGTCGATGCACGCCTTGTCGAGAACGTCGACGCAGGCCTGGGTGATGACGTAGGTCACGGGGTTCCCTCCCGGGGACTCTCGGGCGGCGCGCCGGCCGGGGCCGGTCGCGTCAGATGCACCCCTAGTATCACCTCCCGCGCCGGTCGACGTGCCACGGGCCACCCGCCGCGTCCCCCGGCCGGGGCACGGGAGAGGCAGCTCCGGGCGGTCTCCCCCCATCGGGGTGGGTCACCGGCCCCCGCTCAAGCAGCCGGCCGGGGCGCCGATCTCGATCATGTGTCCCGGACGACGCAGGAAGAGGGGACGTCGCGGCCCGAGCCGTCGGCGTCCCCCTTCGACGCGCACGCCGCCCTGGTGCACCTGCTCTCCCGGCTGCGCGCCTCCTCCGGCGCGACACGGGTGTCGGTGTGGGTGCACGAGGCCACGACCGGCCTCGTCGTCCCGTTCCGGCAGTCCGGCTGCGCCACCCGGGACGCGCTCCCCCTGCACCCGGCTCTGCGCACCCCCGCCGTGCTGGCCGACTCCCCCTTCCTCTCCGCCGTCGTCACCGGTCGCCGGGGCATCGTCGCCCACGCCGACGGGCGGCGCGTCGAGGACCGCCACCTGGCCGAGGTCGGCATCCGGTCGGCGCACGGCGAGCCGCTGGTGCTCGGCGGCGAGGTCGTCGGCGTCCTGACCGTGGAGCCCGCCGCGGCCGCAGCCCCCCACCTGCTGCGCCAGGTGGCCCCGCGGATCGCCGCGGCGCTGGCCGAGGCGTGGAGCCGGCGCACCCAGCAGCGCCGGCTGGCCCAGGCCGCCGTACTCCTGGAGCTGATCGAGTCGGCCGCGCAGGCCCAGTCGATGGACCACCTGCTCGGCTCGGCCTGCCGCCAGCTCGCCGAGCTCGGCGAGGTCGAGCGCGCCTGCGTCTTCCTGCTGGAGGACGGCCGGCTCGTCCCCCGCATGGCCGCCTACGCCGACGGCCGGCAGGACCTCGCCACCTGGCGGCAGTTCCGCAACGCGCCCGTCGCCCCCGAGCTGGCCGAGACCGTGCTGCGCACCGGCACACCCATGACCGCCGACCGCGAGTCGGGGTCGATCTCGGGGTGGTGGGCCGACTCGTTCCACATCGCCTCCGCGCTGGCGGTCCCGCTCGGCCGGGGCCCCGACCTGGCCGGCGTCCTCACGCTGGACAGCACGCAGGTCCGCCCCTTCTCCGAGGACGTCCGCCGGCTGGCCGCTGCCGCGGGTGCGCACCTCGGCGGCGTCATCGAGCAGGCCCGCACCAGCCAGGCCCGTGCGGCGTCGCTCACGACCGCCCGCGTCGTCCGGCAGCTCCTGGTGGACGGCTCGGCGGTGACCGGGGCTGCCGCGGCCGCCGAGGTGCTGGCCCGCGCCGTCCAGCGGCTGGCCGGCACCGACCGGAGTGCGGCCTACCTGGTCGACGGCGACGGGCGGATCAGCGAGGTCCGGCACGTCGACTGGCCGGAGGAGCACAAGCACGTGGTGCAGACCCGCCTGGTCGGCCGCCCGGCGAGCGGCGTCCCCCTGTGGCGGCTCACGAGCGAGGAGAAGTCGGCCGTCTTCGTCGAGGACGCCGCCGCCACCGACCTGCTCGATCCGGAGCTCGTGCGGGCGCTGGAGGTCAACTCCTACATCAGCGTGCCGCTGATGTCCGGCGACCGGCTCCTGGGCCTGGTGGTCACCGGATCGGTCGGTGCCACCCGCACCTGGAGCTCGTCGGTGCGCGACGCCGTCCGGCAGGTCACCCTCGAGGGGGCGCTGGTGGTGGAGAACGCCGAGCTGCGCGCCGCCGAGCAGGAACGCCTGGCGCAGCTGGCCACCGAGGCGCACCACGACCCGCTCACCGGGCTGGCCAACCGCCGCAAGTTCATCGAGACGGTCGAGACCACCGTCTACGGCGACCGCGACCGGCGCTGCGCCCTGCTCATGATCGATCTCGACCGGTTCAAGGAGATCAACGACAGCTTCGGGCACAGCGTCGGCGACGACCTGCTGTGCCTGGTGGGTCCCCGCCTGGAGCGGACCCTGGGCCCCGCGGACCTGCTGGCCCGCATGGGCGGTGACGAGTTCGCCGTCCTGCTGCCCGACGCCGATGCCGCACGGGCCCGCGAGGTGGCCGAGGACCTGGGCGCCGCGCTGCGCGACGCCTTCGTCCTCGACGGGACGTCCCTGCACGTGGACGCCAGCATCGGCATCGCCCTGTGCCCGGACCACGGCCGGGACCGTTCGCTGCTCCTGGCCCGGGCCGACACCGCCATGTACGCGGCCAAGCGCGGGCGCCACGGCTACGAGGTGTGGGCACCCGACGGCACCCCGGCCTCCCGCGACCGGCTGGAGACCCTGGAGCAGCTGCGGTCCGCCCTCGACGGCGAGCAGCTGGACAACCACTACCAGCCCCAGCTGGACCTGCGGACCGGCAGCGTCGTCGGGGTGGAGGCGCTGGTCCGCTGGAACCACCCGGAGCGCGGCCTGCTCTACCCCGACGTCTTCCTGCCGCTGGCCGAGCAGGCCGGTCTGATGCGCCGGCTGGCGCTGCGCGTGCTGGAGCGCTCGCTGCGGGACCTGCACACCTGGCGGACCCACGGCCACGACCTGTCGGTCGCGGTGAACCTGTCGGTGTCCAACCTGCAGGACGTCGCCCTGCCCGAGCAGGTGGCGATGCTGCTGGACGCCTGCTCGGTGCCCGCCGGCGCCCTGGTCCTGGAGATCACCGAGGACGTGCTCATGGCCGACGCCGCCCGCAGCCAGCAGGTCATGGCGGGGCTGCGGCGGCTCGGCGTGCGGCTCTCGGTGGACGACTACGGCACCGGGTACTCGTCGCTGTCCTACCTGCGGGCGCTGCCGGTGGACGAGCTCAAGCTCGACCGCAGCTTCGTCACGCACCTGACCTCCGACCCGCGGGCGGCGGCGATCGTGCGCAGCACGCTGCAGCTGAGCCGCGACCTCGGGATGAGCATGGTGGTCGAGGGCGTCGAGGACGCCGATGCGCTCGCCGCCCTGCGCGAGTGGGGCTGCGACGTCGCCCAGGGCTACCACATCTCCCGGCCCATGCCGGCCGGGCGGGTGCTGGGCTGGCTGAACGCCCGCCCGCTGCCGGCCGCGCACGGTGCGGTGACGCCTCCTCGGCGGGACTGAGGCGCTGCGCCCGGCGCCGGCCCGCTACACGCGGCCGGGATTCACCGAGCACCACCGGTGGGCTCCGCGGACGTGACCCGTCGACCGGGTCCCGCGGGCGTGGTCCGCCGGACCGGCGTGCCGAGGGCCAGGCCGACGGCGAGGGCCGCGGCCAGCACACCCAGCAGCAGGAACGCGCTGCTCGCCGCGCCCAGCGCACCCCCGGAGACCAGCAGCAGGTCGCCCTCCGGGCGGCGCTGCATCGCCGCCAGCGCGACGACCAGCCAGGTGACCGCGGGGAGCGCGGCGACGACCTTCGACCCGCTCAGCCACAGCGCCGCGCGGACCAGCAGCAGGTTGCCCACCACCGCCGCGACCACCGACACGGGCACCAGCACGCCACCGACCCGCAGCGGCAGCCAGAACACCTCCACGATCGCCAGCCACGCCGCGACCACGACCGCCGCGACCCCCAGACCGGCGCGCGCGACCGGCCCTCGTCGGCTCACCCGGGCAGACCGGCGAAGAGGTCGTCCTCCCGGCCGTCCGGCCCGGCGCCGGGTCCGCGCTCGCCCTTGACCAGCCGGTAGTACTCGACGCCGAGCACCTCCTGGCCGAGGTTGTTCGACAGCGCGAAGAACGGCCCGTCGACGGTGATCTGGGTCGGGTGGGCGCGCATGGCGGCGTCCTTGCGGTCGGCGTACGCACGGGCGTCGACTGCGCAGTCGACCACCTCGTCGGGGACCACGAAGGGCACGTCGTCGACGTCCCCCAGCCCTTCGAAGGGCGAGGCCTCACCGAGCGCGGCCAGGGCCTCGATGCCCTCCCGCACCACCGAGCGCGGCATGGCCGACCAGTACACCTTCGCCACGTCCCAGACCGGGCCGAGATCGGGGCGGTAGCCGGGGTCGGCCGCGGCCTCGACCGCCCGCATCGCCACCCGGTGGGCCTGGATGTGGTCGGGGTGGCCGTAGCCACCGAACTCGTCGTAGGTGACCAGGACCTGCGGCCGGACCTCGCGGACGACGGCGACGGCGTGCGCCACCGCCTCGTCGAGGTCTGCGTTCCAGAACGCGCGCGGGTGGTCGTTGGCCGGCGTGCCCATCATCCCCGAGTCGCGGTACCGCCCCGGTCCGCCCAGGAAGCGGACGTCCACGACCCCGAGCGCCGCCATCGCCCCGCGCAGCTCCCAGATGCGGTACCCGCCGAGCTGGTCGGCCTGGTCCGCGGCGAGTTGGGCCAGCTCCGGCACGAGGACCTCCCCCTCCTCTCCCAGCGTGCAGGTGAGCAGGGTGACGCCGGCGCCCTCGGCGACGTAGCGGGCCATCGTGGCGCCGTTGTTGATCGTCTCGTCGTCGGGATGCGCATGCACGAGGAGCAGTCGTCGGTCAGCGGTCACGGTCGACCATTCTCCCTGAGGCCGTCGCCGCATCGAGGGGGCCGGGGGCCGCAGCGCCGTCCTCCCCCACCGTGCGGCGTCCTCCCCCACCGTGCACCGCGAGGGAGGACGCGCTGGGATCAGGTCACCTGATCCCAGCGCGAGGTGCTCAGCCCTCCGTGGGGACGACCGCGCGCGCCTCGGCGAAGTGGCACGCCGACGGGTGGCCCTGCCCCCGGTCGACCAGGGCCGGCGGCTCGGTGGCGCAGATGTCCTGGGCCTTCCAGCAGCGGGTCCGGAACCGGCAGCCCGACGGGGGGTTGGCCGGGCTCGGCACGTCGCCCTGCAGCAGGATCCGCTCCTTGAGCCCGCGCAGGTGCGGCTCGTGCACCGGGACGGAGGAGAGCAGCGCCTGCGTGTACGGGTGGGCGGGCGAGCCGTAGACCTGGGCGTCGGTGCCCTCCTCCACGATGCTGCCCAGGTACATCACCGCGACCCGGTCGGAGATGTGCCGCACCACGGAGAGGTCGTGGGCGATGAACAGGTAGGAGAGCCCGAAGTCGTTCTGCAGGTCCTCCAGCAGGTTGACGACCTGCGCCTGGACCGAGACGTCCAGGGCGCTCACCGGCTCGTCGCAGACGATGACCTCGGGCTGCAGGGCGAGGGCCCGGGCGATGCCGATGCGCTGCCGCTGCCCACCGGAGAACTGGTGCGGGTAGCGGTTGACGAAGTCGGGGTTGAGCCCGACCCGCTCCATCAGCTCCTGGGTGCGCTGCAGCCGCCCCTTCTTCGGCGCGACGTCGGCGTGCACCGACCAGCCCTCGGCCACGATGTCCCCGACGGTCATCCGCGGGTTCAGCGAGGCGTAGGGGTCCTGGAAGATGATCTGGACCTCGCGCCGGTACTGCTTGAGCGCGCGGCCGCTCATCTTCGTGACGTCGTCACCCTTGTAGAGGATCTGCCCGTCGGTCGGCTTCTCGAGGGACACGAGCATCTTGGTGACCGTCGACTTGCCGCAGCCGGACTCTCCCACCAGGCCGACCGTCTCCCCGCGGCGCAGTTGCAGGTTGACCCCGTCGACGGCGCGGACGTGGCCGACCGTGCGCCTGAGGACGATGCCCTGGGTGAGCGGGAAGTGCTTCTTGAGGTCCTTGACCTCGAGAAGCACCTCACCGGGCCGGTGCGCCGGGCGGGTCGCCGCCGCGTCGGCCGCGTCGGACAGCCTCTGCCGGTCGGCCTCCGCGGACAGGTCCGCTGCGCTGCTCCCGGAGCTGGCGTCAGACACCGAGGACCTCCTCGCTGTAGTGGCAGGCGGCCTCACGGCCCGGGACGACCAGCCGCAGCGGCGGGGCGTCGGCGACGCAGTCGCGACCCGCGGCGGCCTCCGCACCGGTGCGGCGCTTCGGGCAGCGCGGGTGGAACGGGCAGCCCGACGGGATGGCGGCCAGGTTGGGCGGCTGCCCGCCGATGGGCTGGAGCCGGCCGCCCTTGACCTCCACCTGCGGGATGGAGCGCATCAGCCCGTCGGTGTACGGGTGGGCCGGGTTGCCGAACACCTCGTCGACGGTGCCCCGCTCGACGATGCGGCCCGCGTACATGACGGCCACGTTGTCGGCGACCTCGTTCACGACGCCGAGGTCGTGGGTGATGAGGATCAGCCCCATCCCGGTGTCCCGCTGCAGGTCCTTGAGCAGGTCCATGACCTGCGCCTGCACCGTGACGTCGAGCGCGGTGGTCGGCTCGTCGGCGATCAGGATGCGCGGGTCCAGCGCGAGGGCCATCGCGATCATCACGCGCTGGCGCATGCCACCGGAGAACTGGTGCGGGTAGTCGTTCACCCGCTGCCTGGCGGCCGGGATCCGGACGCGCTCCATCAGCTCGACCGCGTGCTCCTTGGCCTCCTTGCGCGAGGTGCCCCGGTGCGCCCGGAACATCTCGCCGATCTGGAAGCCGACGCTGTACACGGGGTTCAGCGAGGAGAGCGCGTCCTGGAAGATCATCGAGATCCCCGGCCCGCGGACCTTGCGCTGCTCCTCCTCCGGCAGCGTGAGCAGGTCACGCCCCTGGAAGACGATCCGGCCGCTGGTGACCTCCGCCGGCGGGGAGTCGAGGATCCCCATGATCGCCTGCGCGGAGACGGACTTGCCGGAGCCGGACTCACCCAGGATGGCGAGGGTCTCGCCCTCCGAGACGGTGTAGCTCACGCCGTTGACGGCGTTGACCACCCCTGACTCGGTGCGGAACTCCACCCGCAGGTCGTCGACCTCGAGGACGGGTGTCCCGGCGCCGCGGGCGGGGCCGGGGGAAACGGACGTGGACGCGGTGCTCATGAACGCTGCTTCGGGTCGAGGGCGTCGCGCAGGGCGTCACCCATGAGGACGAAGGCCATCACCGTCAGGGTGAGGATGAGGCTCGGGAAGAGGACGGCGTGCGGCGCGGTGCGCAGCAGGCTCTGCCCGGTGTTGATCTGCAGACCCCACGAGATCGCCGGCGGCTGGAGCCCGACCCCGAGGAAGGTCAGCGTCGCCTCCGCGGCGATGAGGATGCCGATCGTGATGGTGGCGTAGACGAGCACCGGGGCGACGGCGTTGGGCAGGATGTGCCGCATCAGGATCCGGATGTCCGAGGCCCCCATCGCCCGGGCGGCGGCGACGTAGTCCGAGCTCTTGATCGCGATCACCTGCGAGCGGACCAGCCGCATCGCGGTCATCCAGCCGAAGAGCGCCAGCGCGATCGCCACCGCGATCACGCCCCGGCCGAGGATGCCGCTGCGCAGGACCACCAGCGCGCCCAGGATCAGCGGCAGCGCGTAGAAGATGTCGGCGATCCGGCTCAGGATGCTGTCGGTGACGCCGCCGTAGAAGCCGGAGATGGCGCCGACCAGGACCCCGAGCACCAGGATCACCACGACCGCCAGCAGGCCGATGATCAGCGAGTTCCGGGCGCCGTAGACGACGTTGGCCAGGTAGTCGCAGCCCTGCTGGTCGAAGCCGAACCAGTGCTCCGCCGACGGCTCGGCGTTGGAGTTGGACAGGTTGCACGACCGCGGGTCGACCCCACGGGCGAAGACCGTCGGCAGCAGCGCCATGCCGACGAACAGCAGGCCGAGCACGGCGCCGATCCAGAAGAGGAAGTTGCGCCTCAGCTGCCGCCAGGCGTCGCTCCAGAGGCTGTTCTGCCGGGCCTGCGCCTCCTCGTCGTGCGCGCCGGTCACGGCACCGGCCCCGGCCTCGTCGTGACCGACGGCCGTCAACTTCGGGTCACTCATAGCGGATCCTCGGGTCGAGGACGGCGTAGAGCACGTCGACGACCAGGTTGAAGAAGATGAAGACGAAGACCAGGAGCGTCACGATGCCGACCACGACGGCGCCCTCCTGGGCCCGCACGGCGTCGAAGACGGCTCGGCCGATGCCCGGCAGGTTGAACACCGTCTCGGTGACGATCGCACCGCCCATGAGGGTGCCGATGTCGGCGCCGATGAAGGTGACGACGGGGATCAGGCTGTTGCGCAGCGTGTGCCGGACGATGACGTCGCGGCGCGGCAGGCCCTTGGCGCGCGCGGTGCGCACGTAGTCGGCGCGCATGTTCTCGGCGATGCTGGTCCGCGTGAGGCGGGCGACGTAGGCCAGCGACCCGGCGGCGAGGACGAGGCCGGGCAGCAGGTAGCTGTACCAGCCCTCGTTGATGCCGGCGATCGGGAACAGGCCCAGCTGGAGCCCGAAGGTGAACTGCGCGACGAACGCGAGCACCAGGATCGGGATCGAGACGATCAGCGTGGTGCTCACCAGGACCACGTTGTCGAAGAAGCCGTTCTTGCGGATGCCGGCCAGCACGCCGGCGACGATGCCGATGACGATCTCGAAGGCGATGGCGACCAGCGCCAGCTTCACCGTGACCGGCATCCGCTGGGAGATCGTGTCCAGCACCTCGCGGCCGCGGAAGTCGGTGCCGAAGTCGCCCTGCAGCAGGTCGCCGACGTACTTGACGTACTGCAGCCACAGCGGGTCGTTGAGGTTGAACTCCGCGGTCAACTGGGCGACCACGGCGGGGGCGAGCGGGCGATCGCCGC
Source organism: Blastococcus sp. SYSU DS0828 (assembly GCF_054050975.1). Lineage (NCBI taxonomy): Bacteria > Bacillati > Actinomycetota > Actinomycetes > Geodermatophilales > Geodermatophilaceae > Blastococcus > Blastococcus sp. SYSU DS0828. Next base: position 19,323 of record NZ_JBJHAK010000031.1, read on the forward strand.
CCAGGGCCCGGATCGGGTCGCCCGGCAGTGCGTAGACCAACGCGAAGATCAGGAACGAGGCCCCGACCAGGACGGGGATCGTGAGTAGAAAGCGGCGCGCGATGTAGCGGCCCATGTCGCTCCTCGGTCGAGACGCGCCACGCCCATGTCGCGGGCGCGGAGGCGTCGTCCATGATGCGGGACGAGCCCGAGCGGCCGACCGCCGGGGAGCCCGACCCGGTCTGGGCGGGGGTCCCCGGCGGCGGCCGTGCGGTGCGGCTAGCTCAGCCCTGCGGCGTGACCCGCGTGAGGTCGATGTCGCCGAACACGTCGATCACCACGTCGCTGACGTTCTCCGAGTGGGCGGCCTGCTCCACGTCGAAGAACATCGGGATGATCGGCATGTCCTGGAGCAGGATGTCCTCGGCCTGGTTGTAGTACTCGATGGCCTCCTCGTTGCTCTCGGCGCTGTTGCCCTGCTGGATCAGCGCGTCGAACTCCGGGTTCGAGTAGAACGTGGCGTTGGAACCCGCCGGCGGCAGGGCCGCGGTGGAGTACAGCGGCTCCAGGTAGTTCTGCGGGCTCGGGTAGTCCATGCTCCAGCCGAGGCGGAAGGGACCGGTCACGCCCTGCTCGTCCAGCAGCGGGAGGTACTCGGCGAAGTCGAGCTCGCCCCGCAGGACGTAGTCGACACCGACGTTCTCGCGCAGCTGGTTGCCCACGGCCTGCACCCACGCGTCGTGGCCGGCGCCCGCGTTGAACCACAGCTCGATCGGCTGGCTGCGGTCGAAGCCGGCCTCGTCGAGCAGCGCGTTGGCCTGGTCGACGTCCAGCTCGCAGTACTCGCAGGCACCCTCGCGGTAGCCGTCGACGACGGGCGCGACGTAGGCGTCGGCGGGCTCGCGGCTGCCGGCGAAGATGGCGTCGGAGATCGCCTGCCGGTCGACGGCCATCGACAGCGCCTGCCGCACCTGCGGGTCGGAGAAGCGCTCGTCGTAGGTCGGGTAGCCGAGGTAGGTGAACCCGGAGGACGGGGCCTCCAGGTACCGGTCGCCGAGCACGTCCTCCGCCGAGGCGATGGCGTCCGGCGGCAGGTCCGGCAGGACGTCGAGGTTGCCGGCCTGCAGGTCGTTGTAGCCGGTGTTCAGGTCGGCGTAGACCCGGAACTCCACCTGCTCGGCCTGGGCCTCCTCCTCGCCGGCGTAGTCCTCGTACCGGGTCACGGTGAAGCCCTGGCCGGGGACGAACTCCTCGGTCGCCTCGAACGGGCCGTTGCCGATCGGCTGGCTGCCGAAGCCCTCCGGGTCCTCGAAGAACGCCTCGGGCATGGGCCAGAAGGCGTTGTAGCCGACGGTCACCGGGAACTGGGCGAACGGGGTCGCGAGGGTCACCTCGAAGGTGTTCTCGTCGATGACCTCGAGGCCGCTCATCTCCTCGGCGGCCGGGTCACCGGTGACGTTGCCCTCGTCGTCGGTGGGGGCCTGCAGGTCGTCGTAGCCCAGGATGTTCGAGAAGAAGTACGAGGCACCCTGCGCGTTCGGGCTGTAGGCCGTGTAGTTCCACGCGTCGACGAACGACTGCGCGGTCACCGGGGTGCCGTCGTGGAAGGTCCAGCCCTCCTTGAGCTCGACGGTCCAGGTGGTGTTGTCCTCGGACTCGATCGACTCCGCGACGCCGGTGTACTGCACCTCGCCGTCCGTGGCGTACTCCACCAGGCCGGTCCACAGACCGGAGATGATCTGGTGGCCCTCGCTCTCGGTGGTGTTACCCGGGATGAGGGCGTTCTCCGGCTCGCCGACGTAGATGCTGTAGGTGCCGCCGCCGTCGGCGGAGGTGCCGCCGCCGCCGCCGTTGTCGTCGCTGCCACCACAGGCGGACAGCATCATCGCGGCGGCGACGCCGGCCGCGACGAGCCCACCTCTGCGCTTGCTCAACTTCACGTGCAATGCCTCCCTCGACCCGCGCGAGCGGGGGGAACGGACAGGTCGACCCACGACCCGCGGGCGACTGGATGGTCTCGAGCCGGACGCAGCCGGACCGGGGAGGACCGGGACTGCGACGGGTGGACCCTAGGCACGCCCCGGAGAGGGTGTCCACGGACGTCATCGAGTTGTGACCTGGGCTCACGATCCGCGCGCTGACCGTAACTTCCACGCCTCGTAGGGCATCCGGCGGGCGGTCCTCCCGCCACTGGCGCAGGTGGACCGGAGGCTTTCCGGTACGCGTGTCGGGCAACGTCGGGGCGGGTACGACCGCTCCGAGCAACCGACGACCGGAGGTACTGCGATGAGCGGCACGGACAAGACGACGAGCAAGATCGAGGAGCTGTCCGGCAAGGGGAAGCAGGCGCTCGGGAACGCCACCGACGACCGCGACCTCCAGGCCGAGGGCAAGAAGGAAGAGTCCAAGGGCAGCCTCAAGCAGGCCGGCGAGAAGGTGAAGGACGCCTTCAAGTAAGGCCTCCGCACCCCTCGCACAGGGGCTACGGCGACGACGGGCGCCGCTCCCACCGGGAGCGGCGCCCGTTCCCGTTCCGACGGTGGCGAGACGGCTCCACGGCCCCGCCGGCGCTCAGCGGCGGGCGAGCAGTGCCCGGACGGCGGGGAGCAGGGGGCGGTCGGCGGGGATCCAGTCGAGCGCGTCGAGGTCGGCGGCGCCGACCCAGCGCAGTTCGGTGTGCTCCCGCGCCTCCGGCCGGCCGGAGGCGATCCGCGCCTCCCACACCCGCATCGTCGAGGCCCCGGGCGCACCGCCGCCGACCACACCGTCCAGGAGCACCTCCCCCAGGAAGGACTCGGGCACGACCGCCACCCCGAGCTCCTCGGCGCACTCGCGGACCAGCGCCCCGAGGTCGCTCTCCCCCGGGTCGACCTTGCCGCCGGGGAACTCCCAGCAGCCGTCGAAGGGCCCGCCCGAGCGCTGCGCCACCAGTACCCGGTCCCCCTCGACCAGCGCGGCACCGACGACCTGCACGACCTCGCGCGCCCGCAGCGCGGCCGCCGCGGCGTACGCGTCCAGGTGCGCCCGCATGGCACGGGCGACCCGGCGCCGCAGCACGACCCGGTCGACGACGGCTCCCACCGCGCCGGGCAGCCCGGTCTCCCAGGCGACCTGCTCCTCGACCAGCGTGCCGGCGCCGGTGGCGGAGAAGCGGCGCGAGTGGGTGACCCAGCCGCCCGACCCAACCGCAGCGGTGAACACGTCCCGCTCCGGCCGCACCGCGACGACCTCCGCCAGCGGGAACGGCCAGGGCCGGCCCAGGACACGGGCGACGTCGAACGCCACGGTCAGCGGCGCCTCCACCGAGGTGGTGAAACGCAGCTGGAACACCCGGGCACTCTCCCAGATCACGGCAGTATGGGCAGCGTGCGCATCAACGCCCGGGTCGACTACGCCGTCCGAGCCGTCGTGGAGCTCGCCGCGGCGGCCCCGGAGGCGCTGACCTGCGATCGGATCGCGACCGCCCAGGACATCCCCAACCGCTTCCTGCAGGCCATCCTCGCCGACCTGCAGCACGCCCGCCTGGTCACCAGCCAGCGCGGCCGGGACGGCGGGTACCGGCTGGCCCTGCCCGCGTCGGAGATCTCGATCGCCCGCGTGATGCGGGTGGAGCAGGGTTTCCTCGCCGAGGTGCACGGCCAGCGGCCGGAGGACGTCAGCTACCCCGGCGCCGCCACCGGCCTGGCCGAGGTGTGGGTCGCCGCCCGCGAGGCCTACCGCCGGGTGCTCGAGGGGGTGACCGTGGCCGACGTCGTCGCCGGGCAGCTCCCCCCGCACGCAGCCGAGCTGGTCGCGCTCGACGCCGCGTGGCGGTCCTTCAGCGAGCCCGTGCCGACCGAGGGCGGCCACGACGCACCGGCCGACGGGGCGCGGCCTCCCCGCCCCGTCGGGTGAGCCCTGCACCGGGCCGCCCGGAATGTGGGAGGATCGCGACATGACCGACCGCGGCAGTCTCCTCGTCGCGCGTCTGCACATCGACCTGGCGCTCGTCTCCAGCGCCGCCTGTCGCGCCGCGCGCTGACCCAGGTCCCTCGCGCAGCTGTCCCGCTGCGTCCCGAACCAGCAGCGCCTCCCACCCCGGCCGGCTGCCGGGCGGTCGGCGAGCGCAGGAAGAAGTACGCCACGTGAGCACCCCCACCCGGAGCAGCAACCGGCCGCAACGCGGTCAGGGCCAGTGGGCGCTGGGCTACCGCGAACCGCTCAACCCCAACGAGCGGATGAAGAAGGACTCCGACGGCCTCGAGGTGCGCCAGCGGATCCTCGACATCTACTCGAAGACCGGCTTCGACGGCATCGACCCCGGGGACCTGCGGGGTCGCATGCGCTGGATGGGCCTCTACACCCAGCGCGCCCAGGGCATCCCCGGCGGCAAGACCGCCGTGCTGGAGCCCGAGGAGCTCGAGGACTCCTACTTCATGATGCGCGCGCGCATCGACGGCGGGCAGCTGACCAGCGACGCGCTGCGCGTCCTCGGCGGCATCAGCACCGAGTTCGGCCGCGACGTCGCCGACGTCACCGACCGGCAGAACGTGCAGTACCACTGGATCCGCATCGAGGACGTGCCCGAGATCTGGCGGCGGCTGGAGTCGGTGGGCCTCTCCACGATGGAGGCCTGCGGCGACGTGCCGCGCGTGATGCTCGGCTGCCCGCTGGCCGGGATCCTCGAGGACGAGGTCATCGACGCCACCGACGTCATCGCCGAGACCGTCGCCAAGTACGTGGGCAGCCCCGAGTTCAGCAACCTGCCCCGCAAGTGGAAGACGTCGATGTCCGGCTGCGTCGACCACTGCACCGAGCCCGAGATCGACGACGTCTCGTTCGTCGGCGTCGTGAACGAGGCGGGCGAGGCCGGCTACGACCTGTGGGTCGGTGGCGGGCTGTCCACCAACCCGATGTTCGCCCAGCGGATCGGCGTCTTCGTCCGGCCCGACCAGGTCACCGACGTCTGGGCCGCCTGCACGTCGGTCTTCCGCGACTACGGCTACCGCCGGCAGCGCAACCGGGCCCGGATCAAGTTCCTCATGGCCGACTGGGGCCCGGAGAAGTTCCGCCAGGTGCTGCAGGACGAGTACCTGGAGGAGGCGCTGCCCGACGGCCCGGCGCCCGCCCCCGCGAAGCACGATCAGCGCGACCACGTCGGCGTCGCCAAGCAGAAGGACGGCAACAACGCCGTCGGCTTCGCGCTGCGCACCGGCCGGATCACCGGCTCGCTGCTCACCACGATCGCGAACCTCGCCGACGAGTACGGGCAGGGGCGCATCCGGACGACGACGCAGCAGAAGCTGGTCATCCTCGACGTCTCCGACGAGCGGGTGGAGGCGCTGGTCGAGGCCCTGGCCGAGCACGACCTGCAGGTGCGCCCGAGCGCGTTCCGCCGCGGCACGATGGCCTGCACCGGCCTGGAGTTCTGCAAGCTGGCGATCGTGGAGACCAAGCAGCACGCGCAGGAGCTCTACGCCGAGCTGGAGCGGCGGCTGCCGGACTTCGACGTGCCGATCGGCATCAACGTCAACGGGTGCCCGAACAGCTGCGCCCGCTTCCAGACCGCCGACATCGGCTTCAAGGGCTCGATGGTGCGCGACGACACCGGCGAGATGGTCGAGGGCTTCCAGGTCCACCTCGGCGGCCACCTCGGGGTGGAGGCCACCTTCGGTCGCAAGTTCCGCGGGCACAAGGTGACGAAGGCGGAGACCGCCGACTACTGCGAGCGCGTGCTGCGCGGCTTCCTCGACCGCCGGACGCCGGGCGAGTCCTTCGCCCACTACGTCTCCCGCGCCGAGGAGGCCTGGCTGCTGTGACCGAGGAGCCGGAGCCGGGAAGGACCCGGCAGCTGCCGGTGTTCCACTGCCCGTACTGCGGGGACGAGGAGCTGACCCCCTACGACGGGGAGTCGGCCGGTGGCTGGCGCTGCGGCGCCTGCCTCCGTGCGTTCACCGTCCGACTGCTCGCCACGGGGGTGCCGGAATGACCACTGCGATCGCACCGACACCGGAACTCGCCGCCGACGCCGATGCCCGCTTCGAGGGCATCGCCGACCCGGTGGAGCAGGCGCTGGCCGTGCTGCGCTGGGCCGGGGAGACCTTCGGCGACCAGTTCGCGATCACGTCGTCCATGGCCGACGGGCTGCTGTCGCACCTGGCCTCCCGGGTGATCCCCGGCGTCAACGTGGTCTTCCTCGACACCGGCTACCACTTCGCCGAGACGATCGGGACCCGCGACTGGGTCAGCAGCGTGCTGCCGATCACGCTGCACAACGTCACCCCGCCGCAGACAGTGGCGGAGCAGGACCTCGCCTTCGGGCCGAAGCTGCACGACCGGGATCCGGACCTCTGCTGCGAGCTGCGCAAGGTGAAGCCGCTGGCGCAGGCGCTGGCCGGGTTCACGGCCTGGGGCTCGGGCGTGCGGCGCGACGAGTCGCCGACGCGCGCCGGCACCCGGCTCGTCGACTGGGACGCCAAGCGCGGCATGGTGAAGGTCAACCCGATGGCGGCCTGGACCCAGGACGTCGTCGACGCCTACACGACCGAGCACCAGGTCCCGGTGAACCCGCTGTTCGAGATCGGCTACGGCTCGATCGGCTGCGCGCCCTGCACCCGGCCGGTCGCGCCGGGCGAGGACCCGCGGGCCGGGCGCTGGGCCGGCTCCACCAAGACCGAGTGCGGCCTGCACCTCTGAGGAACCACCCCTGGAAGGGCCTCGTCCCTCCCCGCGCCGCGGGCCCCGGGGACGAGGCCGTTCCAGTACGTCGCCGCCGTTCCCTCACGTCACCATGGGCGGATGCCGCGCCCACCCCGCCTCTCCCCTGACGAGCTCGCCGCCGCGCTCCGCGCCCTCCCGCTGTGGTCGGGGGACGTCGACGGCATCCGCCGCACCGTCGAGCTGCCGAGCTTCCGCGCCGCCGTCGCCGCGATCGTCGCGATCGCGGACGTCGCGGAGGAGCTGGACCACCACCCGGACGTCGACCTGCGGTTCCGGCGCCTGCACCTGACGCTGGTCAGCCACTCCGCCAGCGGGGTGAGCGAGCTGGACCTGGAGCTGGCCCGCCGCATCGACGCCCTCCTGCCCTGAGACGACGCGAGCCCCGCACCGGACCGGTGCGGGGCTCGCGCTCCTCTCAGCTGCCGATGCGGCCACCGTCCGGGCGGTAGACGACGGCGACGCTCGGCCGCGGGAACGGCCGGTACGCCTGCATGTCGGGCCACCGGCTCGACGGGTTCTCCACCGTGGAGCCGGTCGTCTCACCGGGGTGCTGCACGGAGACGAACACCGACCGGCCGTCCGACGGGATCATCGGCCCGCTGCACTCGGCGCCGATGGGCACGGTGAGGAACGCCTTGAGGTGGCCGCGCTCCGGGCCCTGGGTGGGAACGGCGAAGAGCCCGTCGTTCGTGCCCCCGATGGTGCCCGCCTCCTGGTTCCGCGTGGAGAGCACGTTCCCGTCGGTGGAGATCCACAGGTTGCCGGCCGGGTCGAACTCCAGGTTGTCCGGGCACGAGATGGCGCTGACCTGCGACTTGTCGTACCCGGCGAAGTACGTGCCGGGGTACTCCGGGTCGCCGCAGAGGAGGAAGATCCGCCAGTTGAAGGTCTCCCCGGTGGCCGACCCGACCTCTTCCCACTCGATGACGTGCCCGTTGCGGTTGCCCGGCCGCTCCTCGAACCTCGCCGGCGTGCCGGCCTCGTCGTCGGCGGGCACGAACGCCCAGGAGCGGGTGAGCGGATTCGCCTCGTCCGCCCCCGGCCGGCCGTTCTGACCGGTCCGGTTCGAGTTGTTGGTCAGCGCCGCGTACACCCGGCCGTTGACCGGGTTGGTCTGGATGTCCTCGGGCCGGTCCATCTTGGTCGGCACCTTCGAGGGATCGATGACCTGGACGTTGTCCGGGTCCGGGAAGTCACCGTTCTCGTCGAGCAGCTTGCCCAGCCGGTCGGCGGCCTGGCGGGTGAAGACCAGGACCCACGCGACGTCCTTGCCCGGGATCATCGACCGGCCGTCCTTGACCAGCGGGATCCAGTGCCCGACCCCGTCGAACTCCCCGTCGGCGGGCAGCTGCCCGCTGCCGTCGATCTCGGCGGCCGGCGAGTCGCCGGTGAAGCGGGCGACGTAGAGGTCGCCCTCCTCCAGCAGGGTCATGTTGTGCTGCCGCGTCGCCCGGTCGGTGCCCTCCCGGTACTTCTTCTTCGACACGAACTTGTAGATGTAGTCGAAGCGCTCGTCGTCGCCCGAGTACGCGACCACCCGGCCGTCCTCGGCGATCCGCACATCGGCACCCTCGTGCTTGAAGCGCCCCAGGGCGGTGTGCTTCTTGGGCGTCGAGGTGGGGTCGTACGGGTCGAGCTCGACCACCCAGCCGAAGCGGTTGACCTCGTTGGGCTCCTTGCTGAGGTCGAACCGCGGGTCGACGGTGTGCCACTTGCGGGTCGGGACGTCCTCGGCGCTGACGCCGTACCGGCGCAGCGCCGCCATCTGGGTGGCCTCGCTGATCGGCGCCGTCGTCCCGAAGTACTGGTTGAAGTTCTCCTCGCCGTGCAGCGTCGTGCCCCACGGCGTGACGCCCCCCGCGCAGTTGTTCAGGGTGCCCAGGACGGTGCGCCCCTCGGGGTCGGCGCTGGTCCGCAGGTACTCGGACCCGGCGGCCGGCCCGGTCAGCTGGAAGGGGGTGTCCGTCGTGATCCGGCGGTTGCGGTCGCGCTCCCGCGTGGCCCGCCACTGACCGGCCGGACCCTCCCGGCGGACCTTCACCACCGAGATGCCGTGCGCCATCATCGCGACGCGCTTGTACTCGTCGGGGATGTCGCCCGCGCCCTCCTCGTCGGCGACACCGGCGAACATCAGCTGCTCGTCGGTGTACTCGTGGTTCACCACCAGCAGCGCGTTGCGGTCGTCCAGGGGCAGCCACCCGATGAAGTCGCAGTTGTAGCCGAACTGCTTGGCCTGGGCCTCGGGCGTCTGCCGGTCGATGCGGAACGGCGGCGCCCCGGGCAGCACCGGGTCACCCCAGCGCATGACCACGCTGGAGGCGTACCCAGTGGGGACGACCAGCTCGTCGAGGAAGTTCTGCTGGACCGGCTGGAACGTCAGGGCCCCGTCGGCGGCACCACCGCGGCGGGACGACGAGGTCTGGGCCGCGGCCGGGAGAGCCGGTCCGGCCGCGACGACCAGGGCGCTGACGCCGGCCGCCTTCAGCAGGTTGCGCCGGCTGAACGACTGCTGGACCACAGCCGCGAAGGTCGGGTTGTCCGTCGGGTTGGGGATGGCGCTGTCGCAGGCGTTGCCGCACTTGTAGAAGCAGGTCGTGTGGCTGCGGCTGCCGTGCCGGATGCCGGAGAGCAGGGGCAGCAGCGCGCGCTTGCGCGGCTCGAGGATGTCGGTCATCAGAACCCTCTGGGTCGAGAGGAAGTCGGGCGCGCGAAGCCAAACCGGCTCCGGCCACCACGACGTGACCGAGCAGTGAACGAGCGCTGACCTCCTGGCCACCGTTTGCGCCACGCGCCGTGGGTGACGGGTGACGGCCCGCGTCCGGTGACGGGCAGCACCGCGACGGCCGCGCCGGAGCCGCCGGCGGTTGCCCGACCGCAGCCGAGGTCGGGGTCAGCCCTCGACCGGGAGCACCAGCACGCGCAGCAGCCGGTCGGCCTCGGCGTCGGGGTCGGCCGTCAGGCCGGTGTGCACCGGGCCCGGCTGGACGACGGTGCTGCGGGGCGCGGTGAGCCAGCGGAACCGGGCCCCGAGCGCCTCCCGACCGGCCGCACCGACGCCCGGATCGGCCGAGCAGACGTCCGCGGCCGCCTGGAGCGCCCGGCCGATGGCCACCGGGTCGGCGGTGGGGTCCAGCGCGCGCAACCGGTCGACGTCGAGGTGCAGCCGCGAGCCCAGGTAGTCGCGCTGCCGGCAGTAGACGAGGACGCCGGCGTTGAGGAACTCCCCCCGCTCGACGCGCGGGACCACCCGCAGCACCGCGTACTCGAAGGTGTCCTTCATCGCTGGCTGATCCCCTCCGGCGGCGGCGGCCCCAGCCACGCGGGCCGGTTCTCCCCGCGCGGCGCCCGCCGGCGGCCCGCTCCCCCGGCGGCGGCCGCGGCGACCACCCCGGGCAGCCAGGCCGCGCGGGCGTCCAGCCGGGCGAGCAGCTGCTCGACGTACCGGGACCGTACGGCGTCGGGCGCGGCACCGGCCTGCGGGTCGTCGAGCCACTCGTCGGGCACCTGCGCCAGCACGCGGTCCAGCAGCTCCCGGGTGACCCGGCGGGCCAGCGCCGTGTCGGCCGCGGGCACGTCGGGGGCGCACTCGACCAGGGCGTGCGCGGACGCGTCGTAGGGCCGGGCCACTGCCGCTGCCGCCCCCGGCCAGTGGTGGTGGAAGGTGAGCGCGGCTCCGTGGTCGATCAGCTGCAGCCGACCGTGCCAGAACAGCATGTTCGGGTTGCGCCAGGAGCGGTCGACGTTGCCGATCAGCGCGTCGAACCACAGCACCCGGCCGGCGAGCTCCGGGTCGACCCCGTCGGCGCCGGCCTCGAAGTCCAGCGCGCCGGGGAGGTAGTCCAGCCCGAGGTTGCGACCGGCCGACCGCTGCAGCAGCTCCTGCACCTCGTGGTCGGGCTCGCCCACGGCCAGCTCGGGGACGACGTCGACGGTGACCAGCGCCGGCACCGGCAGCCCCAGCGCCCGGGCGAGCTCGGCGCAGACGACCTCGGCGACCAGCACCTTCACGCCCTGCCCCGCCGCGCGCCACTTCACCACGTAGGTGCCCAGGTCGTCGGCCTCCATGAGCCCGGGCAGCGACCCACCCTCGCGCAGCGGGGTGACGTAGCGGGTGGCGGTGACAGCGGGCAGCACAGTGGGGTCAACCTACGCCCGGTGCGGCTGCCCGCGTCGTGCCCGACGCGGAGGTACCCGTCCGCGTCGCCGAGCCGCAGCGGCGCTCGCGGCACCGCGGGCCCCTTGACCGCACCCGGCAGCGGGAGCGGGTGGACGGGACACTGGGGACGTGGGCCTCCTGCGCGCGACCGATCCGGCACTGCTCGCCGAGGCGCCGTTCACCTACGCCGAGGTGGGCGCCACGGGGGGCGAGGCGCTGCCGGCCGGCTACCACCACGCGGAGCACTCCGCGGTCGTGGGCACCGGGCCGGCGGCCTTCGAGCGGGCGGCCGCCGCGGTGCTCGGCTGGCGGGCGCAGCGCGGTGCCGGCCTGCGGATCCGCGCCTCGGGGCCGGCCGGCGTACCGGGCACCGTCGTGGTCCTGACCGCGGGGCTGCCGCGGCTGGGGTACGACATCCCCTGCCGCGTCGTGTGGGCCGCCACCGAGGGGAACGAGCGGGGCTTCGCCTACGGCACGCTGCCCGGCCACCCGGAGAGCGGCGAGGAGCGGTTCACCGTCCGGCTCACCGACGACGGGGACGTCGTCTACACGATCCGGGTCTTCTTCCGCCTGGCCTCGCCCGCCGCCCGGCTGGCGGGTCCGCTGAGCCTGGCGCTCCAGCGGGTGGCCACCGCCCGGTACGTGTCGGCGATCCGCCGGGCCGTGCGGAGCTAGACGTCGCGGCGCACCAGCAGCGCCGCACCCAGCAGCCAGGCCGCCGCCGCCCAGGCGCCGGCCACGAGCAGGCCGGTCTGCCACGAGGTCGCCGCCGCGAGGAAGGCGTCCTCCCCCACCCGGAACGCCGGCAGCCAGCGCGAGACCCGCACGCTGAGCTCCGTGCCGGCGATCGCGAGCACCGGCGGGAGCACCAGCACCAGGGCGAGCGCGGCGCCGAGGGCGCCGGCGCTCGAGCGCAGGACCGCCCCCAGGCCGACGGCGAGCACCCCGGTGAGCGCCGCCCCGGCGACCTGCAGCCACAGCTGGCGCAGCACATCGGCATCGGTGGGCGGGATGCCGCCGGGGACGGCGGTGAGCCGGGTGGCGGCCAGCAGGCAGAAGGCGGCCACGACCGCGGTGAGGAGCACGCTCCAGGCGACGACGACGACGGTCTTTGCGAGCAGCAGCCGACCTCGGCGCGGCACCGCGGTGAAGGTGGCCAGCGCCAGCCCGGTGCGGAACTCGCTGCTGACCACCAGCACGCCGAGGACCACCAGCGGCACGGGGCCGAAGCCGAACCCGGTGAGCGCCGAGCTCACCGCGAGGTCCGCGCGCGGAGCCGCCTGCGTGGTGGCCGCGGCGAGCCAGCCCGCGCCGCCGGCCAGCAGCACGAACAGCGCCGAGCACCACCAGGTGGAGCGCGTCGACCGCAGCTTGGTCCACTCGCTGCCCACGACCGCGGAGAACGGCACGCCGCGGCTCACGGGGTGACCGCCCGGTACTCGACGTCGTCGCCGGTCAGCTCCAGGTACGCCTCCTCGAGGGAGGTGGCGACCGGGCTGAGCTCGTGCAGCCGCACGCCGAGGTCGTGCGCGAGGTCCCCGACCTCGGCGGCCGCCAGCCCGTCGACCCGCAGGGACCCGTCGATCTCCAGCTCGACCGAGCCGCCGGCGCGCTGCACCGCCGACGCCAGGAGCGGGGCCTGCGGGCTGCGCACCCGGACGGCGACGTGCGCGCCGAGCAGCTCGCCCATCGGGACGTCGGCGAGCAGCCGGCCACGGCCGAGGACGACGAGGTGGTCGGCGGTGTCCTGCATCTCGCTCATCAGGTGGCTCGAGACCAGCACCGTCCGCCCCTCGTGGGCGAGGTCGCGCAGCAGCTCGCGCACCCACCGGATCCCCTCCGGATCGAGCCCGTTGACCGGCTCGTCGAGCAGCAGGACCTGCGGGTCACCGAGCAGGGCGGCGGCGATGCCGAGCCGTTGCGCCATGCCGAGGGAGAAGCCCCGCACCCGCTCGTGGGCGACCGGCCCCAGTCCGACCAGCTCGATCACGTCGTCCACCCGGCGCCGCGGCAGCGCGTTGCTCCGCGCCAGCGCGAGCAGGTGGGCGTGGGCGGTGCGCCCCGGGTGGCGGGCGCGCGGGTCGATCAGCGCACCGACCTCCCGCACCGGGTGGGCCAGCTCGCGGTACGGCCGCCCGAGCACGGTCGCCGTCCCGGCGGTGGGCCGGGCCAGCCCGAGGATGCACCGCATCGTCGTCGTCTTGCCCGAGCCGTTGGGGCCGAGGAACCCGGTGACCCGGCCGGGCTCCACCGTGATCGTCAGCCGGTCGACGGCGACCCGGGCGCGGTAGCGCTTGGTCAGACCGTCGAGCTCGATCACGCCGCCAGGATGGCGGGAGCCCGCCGCGACCGGCCGGAGGCGCGCTGCTCAGTGGCCGGAGGCGACCGCCGCGCGCTCCCGCTCGATCAGCTCCTTGCTCCGCACCAGGCGGATCAGGGTGACCACGAGCAGCCCCCCCGCCATGTTGAGCAGCACGGTGTACCAGAACCAGCCCAGCCAGTCGATGTAGCCGAACGGGGCGCCGGCGTGCAGCGCGCCGAAGATCAGCAGCGAGTCCAGGATCGAGTGGAACAGCACCAGCCCGGCGAGCAGGAAGCCGCCGATCACCGAGGCGACGATCTTCCCCGTCTCGGAGTGCGCGCCGTGCTGCATGCGGGTCATCAGGGTGATCACGCTGCCGGCCAGGAAGGCCAGGGAGACCGCCTGGACGTCCAGCGGCGCCTCGATGAAGTGCGCCGCCGACTCGACGGCGGTGTCCGCCAGCTCGGGGAAGGCGAGGACGACCACCCACATGACCAGCCAGCCGCCGACGAGGTTGGCGACCAGCGTCCCGGCCCACAGCTTCGCCAGCTGGGCGGTGCTCGCCCGCCCGGCGAACACCGCGGTGACCGGGACCAGGAAGCCCTCGGTGAACAGCTCGCTGCGCCCGAGCATCAGCGCGATCAGGCCGATGCTGAACGCCAGGCCGGCGAGCAGCTCGCTGCCCGTGGCCTCCAGGACCGCCAGCAGGGCGAGCACGCCGACGGCGATCTCCAGCCCGCCGGCCAGCCCCGTTGCCAGCACCTCCCGCCACCGGCGGTGCAGGCGCTGCGCACCCTCGCTGACGATCTTCTCGAACGCCTCGGCGACCTCGTCCTCGGCGGGGACGTCGGTCTCGCCCAGCTCCGCGCGCTTCCGGTCCTGCTCCTGGTCCTCCACGGTGCTCCTCCGATCGTCGACACCGGGACCGGGGACCGGGCGGCGCGTTGGCGCGGCCCTACCCGGAGCGGTCCCGCCCCCACACGTGATCGTGCTCATCGCCGGTCATCGGCGGCGTGGCTACGGTCCGGTGATGACCATTCCCGACGAGCGCCTGGCTGCGCTGCTCCGCGCACGCGGCGCCGAGGAGATCGGCCATCCCGGCTGCACGCTGGCCGCGCACCTGGAGCGGGTGCAGCGAACGCTCGCCCGGCTGGGCGCCACCCCCGACGTGCAGCTCGCCGGCCGGGCGCACGCGGTGTACGGCACCGACGGGTTCGACGTCCGGCTGCTCGCCGACGACGAGCGGCCGCTGCTGGCGGCGATCATCGGTGCGGCCGCGGAGGCATTGGTCCATCGGTACGGCAGCTGCGACCGCGACCGGACGTGGGAGGACCTGGCGTCGACCGGTCTCCTGCACGATCGCCGGACCCGCGACGTCGAGCGGCTGGACGGCGCGCAGCTGCGCGCCTTCGCCGACCTCAGCCTGGTCAACGAGCTCGACGTCGCCGAGCACGCCCCCGGGTTCGTCGAGCAGCACGGCGCGTACTTCCGCCGCCTCGCCGAGGCCTGGGCGCCGGTGCTCAGCCCCGCGGTGCTGACCGAGGCGCGCCGCGTCCTCGACTGCGGCCTTCCGCACCGCGGGCGACAGCCACCGCCCAGCCGATGTAGCTGACGTTCACCAGCAGCCGCGCGGCGATGCCCGGCCGCCGGTCGAACAGCCGGGTCGCCGTCGACGCGCGGCGCAACGGGTCGAGGTGGGCCGGCAGGTACGCGGTGACGAGGGCGGCGGCCAGCCAGGCTCCCGCCCGGCGGGTGGCGGGACGGGTGAGCAGCACCCCCGCGAGCACGTCGGCGGCGCCGCTGACCGCGACCGCCGCACTCGGCGCCGGCACCCACGGCGGCACGAGCCCCCGGAAGTACCCGGGGACGACGGTGCGGCCGGCACCCGACCCGATCATGAGCCCCGCCAGGGCCCTGGCGGCCAGATCCTCCACATCGCCTCCTCGGCCCTCGCCGGTCACGGCGGCTGCGACCGCCGCCCGGCACCCCGACCGTCACCGTGCACGACGGCCCGCCGTCGTGCCAGACCATGACACGCGTCACGGGTCGGGCGTGCGGACGGCGGCGCAGGTCGTGAACGACGGCACCTGTGCAGCGCCCGACCGGGCGGCAACGTGGGGGGTGCGACCCGGAGAACCGGCCCGACGGCGGCCGGCGGGGCGCGCCGAGGAGGTTCTGCATGACCACCGTCGACCACTCCCCCCGCGCCCGGCCAGGACCGCGGCCGGACGCGCCACCGGCGGTCGAGGTCGTGGACCTGTGCCGGCGCTACGGCGACTTCGAAGCCGTCCGGGGCATCTCCTTCGAGGTGCACCCCGGCGAGGTGTTCGCGCTGCTCGGCGTCAACGGCGCCGGCAAGACGTCCGCGCTGGAGGTGCTGGAGGGGCTGGCCCGGCCCGACGGGGGCACCGTGCGGATCCTGGGCGCCGATCCCCACCGCGAGCCCGCCGCCGTCCGCCCGCACCTGGGGGTGCTGCTGCAGAGCAGCGGCCTGCCCGGCGATCTCACCGTCGGCGAGACGGTGTCCACCTGGGCGCGGACCCTGACGTCCCCGCGCCCGGTGGACGAGGCGCTCGCGCAGGTCGGCATGACCGGCCGGACGGACGTCCGCGTGCGCAGCCTCTCCGGCGGCGAGCGCCGCCGCCTGGACCTCGCCCTCGCCCTCCTGGGCCGGCCGCGCGTCCTGGTGCTCGACGAGCCCACCACCGGCCTGGACCCGGAGAGCCGGCGGACGGTGTGGTCGCTGGTGCAGGAGATGGTGCGGGGCGGGACGGCGGTCGTGCTCACCACCCACCACCTCGAGGAGGCCGAGGAGCTGGCCGACCGGATCGCCATCCTGCGCGCCGGCCGGATCGAGCTGGAAGGCACCCCGGTCGAGATCACCGCGGCCCAGCCGGCCACCGTCCGCTTCACCCTCGACCGGGACGTTCCCCCGCTGCCGCCGCTGCCCGGTACCCGGCTCGTCGCCCCCGCTCCCCGGGTCGAGCTGCACACCCGCGACCTCCAGGCGGCGCTGACCACGCTGCTGGCCTGGGCCGCCGACCACGACGTCCAGCTGGCGGGCCTGCAGGCGCGGTCGGCCTCCCTGGAGCAGGCCTTCCTGGCCGTCGCCGACGGCGCCTCCCCGATCACCGACCGATCCGCCCCCGAGAGCAGGAGCGCCTGATGCCCGCCCCCACGTCCACCGCCCCGTCCACGACGTCGCCCGCCGGGCCGAGCCGGCTCCGGCGCACCCTCG
This sequence comes from Blastococcus sp. SYSU DS0828, assembly GCF_054050975.1. Classification (NCBI taxonomy): domain Bacteria; kingdom Bacillati; phylum Actinomycetota; class Actinomycetes; order Geodermatophilales; family Geodermatophilaceae; genus Blastococcus; species Blastococcus sp. SYSU DS0828. The sequence goes on from NZ_JBJHAK010000031.1 coordinate 35,697, forward strand.
CCCTCGCCGGCGCCGAGACCCGGCTCTACCTGCGCAACCGCACCGCCGTGGTGAACTCGGCGGTGCTGCCGCTGCTGCTGGTCGCTGCCGTCCCGCTGCTCGGCTTCGGTGACGGCGCGGTCCCGGTCGGCCCCCGGCTGCTGGTCAGCGCGATCGGCGTGATGCTGGTCTTCCTGACCTACACCAACCTGCTCACCACGTTCGTCGCCCGCCGGGAGCACCTGGTCCTGCAGCGGATGCGCACCGGCGAGCTCACCGGCGCGGAGGTGATCCTCGGGACCGCCACACCGACCCTGCTGATCACGGTGGGCCAGGTGGTCCTCGTCGGCGCCGGGATCGCCGTCCTCGGCGAGTGGGCGATGCCGGTGGACGTCGTCCTGCCGCTGGTGGCACTGATCGGCGGCGGCGCGCTGATGCTGCTGCTGGCGGCCGCGAGCACCGCGTTCACCCGCACGCCCGAGAGCGCGCAGATCACCGCGCTCCCGCTGCTGCTGGTCTCCACCACGCTGTCCGGGCTGTTCTTCCCGCTGTCCGTGCTGCCCGACCCGCTCGCCACCGCGGCCCGGTTCCTGCCGCTCACCCCGGCCGTCGAGCTGAGCCAGCTCGGTCTGGCGGGGCAGACCTGGAGCGGCGAGGCGGTGGACTGGGCCGGCGCGTGGAGCGCGGCGACGCTGCCGCTGGCGGTGCTCGCGGGCTGGCTCGTCGTCGCCGGCGTGCTCGCCCGGCGGGGGTTCCGCTGGGCGCCACGGCGGTGAGCCCGGCGACGGCGCGCCGGTCGGGCAGCATGGGCGCCGTGCCGACCGTGACCCGCTGGTGGGGCAGCCGCTCCGACCCCGAGCGCATCGAGCTCTACACGCGGTGGTCGTTCTACACGTTCCTCGGCGCGATCCCGCTCTTCGCCGTCGCGGTGCTCGGCGCGGCCGCCGAGCCGGTCCCGGATCTCGCCGTCGGCCTGTTCTTCGCCGGGTCCGTCGCCACGGCGGTCGGCGGGGTGGTGGTGACCCGCCGCGGTCTGGCCGCGCACGGCCGCGGCGAGCCGCTGCCCCGGCGCACGGTCCTCGGCGCCTTCGCCGCCGCGGGGCTGATGGCGGCGGCGGGAGCCTGGGCGTTCGGCACCGGGGAGCCGTCGCCCGCCGTGCCGTGGTCGGTGGCGCTGCCCCTGGGCACGGTGCTGACCGCGTGCGCGACGGTCTGGACCACCCGGCAGCTGCTGCCGCACACGCTCACCATCGGGGTGCTCAGCGGCTTCGCCGCCTACCTCGACGGGACGCCGGCCCCCGCGGCGGTGGCGCAGGGGACCGCGCTCACCCTGGCGGTCATCGGGGTGGTGCTCGCCTTCCGGTTCTCCGTCTGGGTGCTCGACGTCGTGCAGGAGATGGCCCGCAGCCGGGAGGTCCAGCTGCAGCTGGCGGTGGCCGAGGAGCGGCTGCGGTTCGCCCGCGACCTGCACGACGTCATGGGCCGGGACCTCTCGACCATCGCGGTGAAGAGCCAGCTGGCCGGCGCGCTCGTCCGGCGCGGTCAGCCCGGGGCCGCCGAGGAACTCGACGACATCAGCCGCATCGCCGAGGGGTCGCTGCGGGAGGTGCGGGAGGTCGTCCGCGGCTACCGCTCGGCGGACCTCGGCGGCGAGCTGGCGGGCGCCCGCTCGGTGCTCCGCGCGGCCGGCGTCGCCTGCAGCGTCTCGGGCGAGGACGCGGGGACGGCGCTGCCCGAGCACCTGCAGAGCGCGCTCGCCTGGGTGGTGCGCGAGGCGGTGACCAACGTGCTGCGGCACAGCCGTGCATCGCGGTGCACGATCACCGTGACCGTCACCGAGCAGGAGGCAGGACTGACCGTGGTCAACGACGGTGCGGACGCGCCCGGGACGGAGTGGGGCAACGGCCTCACCGGGCTCGCCGAACGGCTGACCGCCCTCGGCGGCCGACTCCGGGCGCGGCCGGCGGACGGCGGCTTCGCGCTGGAGGCCACGGTGCCGGTGGCGGTGCGCCGGTGATCCGCGTGCTGCTCGCCGACGACGAGAACCTGATCCGCTCGGCGCTGGCCGCGTTACTGGCCCTGGAGGACGACCTCGACGTCGTCGCGGAGGCGGCCTCCGCGGCCGAGGCGCTGGCCATGGCGCGGGCGCACTCCCCCGACGTCGCCGTCCTCGACCTGCAGCTCCCCGACCGCGACGGCATCTCGCTCGCCGCCGACCTGGCCGCGTTCCTTCCCGGCTGCGGCCTGGTGATCGTCACCGGGCACGGCCGACCGGGCCACCTCAAGCGCGCGCTCGAGGCGGGGGTGCGCGGGTTCCTCCCGAAGACGGTGAACGCCGGGGTGCTGACCACCGTCGTCCGCACGGTGCACTCCGGCGGCCGGTACGTCGACCCCGAGCTCGCCGCCGAGGCGATCAGCGCCGGGGACAGCCCGCTGACCCCGCGCGAGGCCGACATCCTGGAGCTCGCCGCCGGCGGCGCGCCGGTGGAGGAGATCGCCGCGCGCGCCCACCTCTCCCCCGGCACGGTCCGCAACCACCTCTCCGCCGCCGCCGCGAAGCTGCGGGCGCCGAACCGGCACGCCGCCGTCGCCGAGGCCCGCCGGCACGGCTGGATCTGACACCGGGCGGCGAGGGGCTCACCTGCGGAACGGCAGCCGCTTGAGCGCCCGGAGCCCGGCGGTCACCACCGTCGCGTAGCGCTCCAGCCGCAGCCCCGGCACCGGCCCCACCGGCAGCCCGCGCTGGACGGCGACGGTCTGGCTCTCGGTGTACTTGAGGATGCCCTCCCGGCCGTGCCGCCGACCGACGCCCGAGTCCGGGTCCAGGGTCGCGTGCGGTGCGGTCGTCGTCATCCCCCACTTCTACCCGGCCGGCCGGGGACCGACGACCGCTGAGCCGGGCCGCCGGTAGCAGCGAGCGACCGCGTGTGACCGCTCGGTGGTCCCACGCGGCGGGGGTGCCACGGCGGGTCGGCGCGGAGAATCGCGCCCGCACCGAGCCGTTACCGTCGCCGTCTCCGCGCACAGGAGACCCGCGACGGCTCGGAGGAGCAGCCATGTCCCGGAAACTCTCGATCCTGACCATGACGACGGTGGTGGCGCTCGGCCTCGGCGCCGGGACCGCGTCCGCCGGCGACGACCCGCCCCGCACGGGGTCCCCCGGCGCCCCCGGCCTCGGGGATCCCTACTTCCCGCTCGACGGGAACGGCGGGTACGACGTCGTGCACTACGACCTGGACGTCCGGTACGACCCGGCGACCGACGTGCTCCACGGGGTCGCGACGATCACCGCCCGGGCGCTGCAGGACCTCTCCAGCTTCAACCTCGACCTCGAGGGCATGGAGGTCCGGTCCGTGCGGGTGGGCTCCAGCGACGCGGCCTGGGCGCGCGAGGGCGGCGAGCTCACCGTCACCCCCGCCAAGGCGCCCCGCGCGGGGCAGAGGTTCGCCACCACGGTGACCTACGACGGCGTTCCGCAGACCATCACCGACGCGTTCGGCACCTCCGGCTTCATGCACACCGACGACGGCGCGATCGTGGCCGGCCAGCCCGACGTCGCGGCCACCTGGTTCCCGGCGAACGACCACCCCCGGGACGCCGCCTCGGTCACCGTCCGCGCCACGGTCCCGGAGGGCCTGGAGGCCGTCTCCAACGGCGTCCTCCGCGGCACCCGCACCGCGCACGGGTGGACCACCTGGGACTGGCGCGCGCAGGAGCCGATGGCCACCTACCTGGTCACGCTGGCGATCGGCGAGTTCGACCTGCGCGAGTACCGGGCCGACGGCATCCGGTACTGGGACGCGCTGGACCCCGACCTGTTCACCATGGAGCTCGACCCGGGGTCCGGGGGCGCCTCCGTCGGTGAGGTGGCCGAGGGGTCGCTGGCCCGGCAGCCGGAGATCACCGACTTCCTCTCCGGCGTCTTCGGGCCGTACCCGTTCCGTGCTTCCGGCGGCATCGTCGACGACCACCCGGAGTTCCAGTTCGCGCTGGAGACGCAGACCCGTCCGATCTACGCGTCGGCGTTCTTCTCCGACGCCGTGAGCGGCGACCTCGTGGTGGTGCACGAGCTGGCCCACCAGTGGACCGGCGACCTCCTGCGCATCGACGAGTGGCGGCACATCTGGCTCAACGAGGGGTTCGCCACGTACGCCGAGTGGCTCTGGCTCGAGCGCGAAGGGCTGTCCAGCCCGCAGCAGGAGTTCGACGCCATCGCCGCGGGCGCCCCGCCGGAGTTCTGGGAGCTCACCATCGGCGACCCGGGGCCGGCCACGGAGAACCTCTTCGACATCGCCGTCTACTACCGCGGCGCGATGACCCTCCAGGCGCTGCGCACCGAGGTGGGCGACGAGGCGTTCTTCGCGATCGTCCGGGAGTGGGTGGCGTCCCAGGCCGGCGGCACGGTCACCACCGAGGAGTTCGTCGCGCTCGCGGAGAAGGTGTCCGGGCAGCAGCTGGACGAGCTGTTCCACCAGTGGCTGTTCACCCCCGGGAACCCGACCGCGGCCGGCTGACGACCCGAGGGGGGGGGGGGGGGGGGGGGGGGGGGGGGGGGGGGGGGGGGGGGGGGGGGGGGGGGGGGGGGGGGGGGGGGGGGGGGGGGGGGGGGTGGTCGACTCCCTCGGGCTGTCGCGCCCCCGGCGC
>NZ_JBJHAK010000032.1:0-37890 GCF_054050975.1 Blastococcus sp. SYSU DS0828
CCCCCCCCCCCCCCCCCCCCCCCCCCCCCCCCCCCCCCCCCCCCCCCCCCCCCCCCCCCCCCCCCCCCCCCCCCCCCCCCCCCCCCCCCCCCCCCCCCCCCCCCCCCCACCCCCCGCCCCCCCCCCCCCCCCCCCCCCCCCCCCCCCCCCCCCCCCCCCCCCCCCCCCCCCCCCCCCCCGGGACGGTCCCTGGGTCAGGGGTGGGTCATGGAGAGGACGTCGAGAGCCTCGTCGAGCTGGGCCTCGGTGAGCTTGCCCTGCTCCACGTAGCCGCGCTCGACGACGACCTGGCGGATCGTCTTCTGCTCGGCCAGCGACTGCTTGGCGACCTTGGCCGCCTCCTCGTACCCGATGTACTTGTTCAGCGGCGTGACGATCGAGGGGGAGGACTCGGCGTAGGTGCGGCACTGCTCCACGTTGGCGGTGATGCCGTCGACGCACCGGTCGGCGAGCAGCCGGCTGACGTTGGCCAGGAGCCGGATCGACTCGAGGATGTTGCGGGCCATGAGCGGCAACGTCACGTTGAGCTCGAAGACGCCGGTGGTGCCCGCGTAGGTGACCGCGGCGTCGTTGCCGATCACCTGGGCGCCGACCTGGATCACCGCCTCGGGGATCACCGGGTTGACCTTGCCCGGCATGATCGAGCTGCCCGGCTGCAGGTCGGGGAGGGCGATCTCGCCGAGCCCCGTGCGCGGGCCGGAGCCCATCCAGCGCAGGTCGTTGGCGATCTTGATCAGGCCGACGGCGATCGTCTTCAGCTGGCCCGAGCCCTCGACCAGCGCGTCGCGGGAGCTCTGCGCCTCGAAGTGGTTGCGGGCCTCCGTCAGCGGCAGCTCCATCTGACCGGCCAGCTTCTCGATGATCGCGGCGGCGAAGCCGGGCGGGGTGTTGATGCCGGTCCCGACGGCGGTGCCCCCGAGGGGCAGCTCGCCGATGCGCGGCAGCGAGGCCTCCAGCCGCTCGATCCCGTAGCGGACGGCGGCGGCGTAGCCCCCGAACTCCTGGCCGAGGGTCACCGGGGTGGCGTCCATGAGGTGGGTGCGGCCGCTCTTCACGACCTCCGCGAACTCCTCCGCCTTCCGCTCGAGCGAGGCCTCGAGGTGCCGCAGCGCCGGGATCAGGGTGACGACGATGGCGCGGGTGGCGGCGATGTGGATCGCCGACGGGAAGACGTCGTTGGACGACTGCGAGGCGTTGACGTGGTCGTTCGGGTGCACCGGCGCGCCGAGGGACTCGGTGGCCAGCGAGGCGATGACCTCGTTGGTGTTCATGTTGCTCGACGTGCCCGAGCCGGTCTGGAAGACGTCGATCGGGAAGTGCGCGTCCCAGTCGCCGCGGGCCACGGTCCCGGCGGCCTCGGTGACGGCGTCGGCGATCGACCGGTCGAGGACGCCGAGGTCGGCGTTGACGGCGGCCGCCGCTCCCTTGATCGCCGCGAGCGCCCCGATCAGCTCCCGCTCGATGGGCGTGCCGGAGATGGGGAAGTTCTCGACGGCACGCTGGGTCTGCGCCCGCCACTTGGCCCAGGAGGGAACGCGGACCTCTCCCATGGAGTCGTGCTCGATGCGGAAGTCGGGGGTGTCCTGACCGCTGCCGTCCTGCGCTGCGCCGTTCTGCTGGGCCACGCTGTGCTCCCGGTGGTGTGGATGGTGACAGTGCTCCGCACGGGACCCTAGACACCCGTGGGGGTCCCGGTCGGTCCCGCCCTCGCGCGGGCCGCCGAGGAGAGGGGTGCGCGCCGCAGTGCTGTGCGCTGCCACGGTGCCGAGCCGGCACGAGCCCCCGAGGAGGGCCCCATGTCCCAGCCGCCCCCGACGCCGGACGCCGGCGTTCCGTCGTCCCCGCAGCAGCCGGGCGATCCGAGCTGGCCGGCTCCGGCGGCGGACTGGCCGGCGCCGGGTGCCCAGCCGGTGCCGGACTGGGCGTCCGCCGCCGCCTGGCAGCCGACGCCGGCGCCGCTCGCGCCGGCCCCCGCTGCCGCGCCGTCGCACCGTGGCCGCTGGGCGATCGCGGGCGCGGCGGTGGGGGGGCTGGCCGTGGGGGCCGCGGCGACCACGCTGCTGCTGAGCGCCGTGGTGCTGGGTGGCGCGGAGGACGTCGGCCGGGCCGTGGCGGCGGAGCTCGGCCCGGCGCTGACCGACGGCATCCGCGAGGGGATGGTCGAGGGTTCGCGGGCGCAGATGGAGGACGCGGGCGAGTACCTGGACGAGGAGATGGGCGGCTGGTACGCCGGCGCGCCGGGCGGGGCCGTCGAGGAGTCCCCGCCGGTGGAGCCCGGCGACCTCGGGCCGGACCCGATCCTCGACGCCTACGCGCAGGGCTGCTTCGACGGGGAGCTGCAGGCCTGCGACGACCTGATGTACGAGTCGCCGCCGCTGTCGGCCTACGAGCAGTACGCGAGCACCTGCGGGGGCCGGGTCAAGGCCTACACGGTGATGGCCTGCACCGAGCTGGGCTGAACCGAGCTGGGCTGGACCGGGACCTGCGCGGCGATCTCCTCGGCTAGCGTCCCGGTGCGTGAGCTCTCCCGAGGACCCGTCCCCTCCACCGGCCGTGCGTGTCTCCGACGCCGAACGGGAGGCGGTGGTGGCGCAGCTGCAGACGGCCGTCGGCGAGGGCCGCATCGACCTCGACGAGTTCGGGCAGCGCGCGGAGGCGGCCTACGCGGCGATCACCCGTGCCGAGCTCGACCAGCTGGTGGCCGATCTGCCGCCCGACGCCTCGCCGCGCGTGGAGATCGTGGGGCAGCGTGCGGCCGAAGAGGTGTCGAGCGTCTTCGGTGACATCACGCTGACGGTCGCGACGACCCCGCCGCAGCGGGCCGGCACGGTCTTCGGCGACATCCGCATCGACCTGCGCGGTCTGCGGACCGGCGCCGACCGGATCGACCTGACGCTCAGCACCGTCTTCGGCGACATCGACGTCATCCTGGCCGAGGGGGTGGATGGGGAGATGCACGGCCGGACCGTCTTCGGCGACCGCAAGGTCGAGCTGGCACCGGTGCCGAGGCTGGCGGGTACGCCGCTGGTCGTCGTCCACGCGAGGACGGTCTTCGGTGACCTCCGGCTGCGCAGCCTCGCCCCGGGGGAGTCGGCGAGCCGGTGGGCCGCGCTGATGGAGCGACTCGCCGGTCGCCCGGGACAGCCGCCGCAGCCTCCGCCGCCACGTCCGCCCTTGCCCTGACCGGCACGGCGTGGCCCTGCTGCAGGGGCCCGCCGCGAGCCCGCGAGCGGTGGGGGCAGCAGGGTCCTCTTTCAGTCCTCGCGGTCGAAGGGCACGGCGGAGTAGGCGCGCAGCTTCTCCAGCGAGTGCAGGCTGTCGATCGAGCGGATGGTGCCCGACCGGGAGCGCATGACCAGCGACTGGGTGGTGCACCCACCGGCGCTGTAGCGGACCCCGCGCAGCAGCTCGCCGTCGGTGATGCCGGTGGCCACGAAGAAGACGTCGCCGCGCACCAGGTCGTCGATGTGCAGGACGCGGTCGAGGTCGTGCCCGGCGTCCAGCGCCTTCTGCCGCTCGTCGTCGTCCTTGGGCCAGAGCCGGCCCTGGAGCGCGCCGCCCATGCACTTGAGGGCGCAGGCGGTGATGATCCCTTCGGGCGTGCCGCCGATGCCGAGCAGCAGGTCCACTCCGGTGCCCTCGCGGGCGGCGGCGATCGCGCCCGCGACGTCGCCGTCGGTGATGAACTTGATCCGCGCCCCGGCCTCGCGCACCTCGTGCACCAGCTGCTCGTGCCGCGGGCGGTCGAGGATGCAGACGGTCACGTCACCGACCGAGCTGCGCTTGGCCTTCGCGATGCGCCGGATGTTCTCGGCGACCGGCGCGGTGATGTCCACGACGTCGGCCGCGGCCGGGCCGGTGGCCAGCTTCTCCATGTAGAAGACCGCCGACGGGTCGTACATGGCGCCCCGCTCGGCGACCGCCATGACGGCGATGGCGTTGGGCATGCCCTTGGCCATCAGCGTGGTGCCGTCGACCGGGTCGACGGCGACGTCGCACTCCGGCCCCTGCCCGTCCCCGACCTGCTCGCCGTTGTAGAGCATCGGCGCCTCGTCCTTCTCGCCCTCGCCGATCACGACGACGCCCTTCATGCTCACCGTGCCGATGAGCGCGCGCATCGCATCGACGGCCGCGCCGTCACCACCGATCTTGTCGCCGCGGCCCACCCAGCGACCGGCCGCCATGGCGCCCGCCTCGGTGACCCGCACGAGCTCCATGGCCAGGTTGCGGTCGGGCGCCGGTCGATCGGCGCTGAACGGGCGCCCGGAGGCCGGGGAGACGGGGGCGTCGGGGAAGGGGAGCGACACAGGACCTCCTGGAGAAGGACCCCGTCCTCCCCACCCCTCGCAAGCTCGGGGTGGGGCCCGGGACGGAGCCGGGGCGACCCTGCGACCGGCCGCTCCGGCAGAACCGGATCGACAGGAGGCCGCACGGGCGCTGGGCGGCGGTGGGAGAGAGCTCACCTGCGATCCTAGGGGCATGACCGGATCCGGCCCTACGAGCCAGCGTCCCCAGCACCCCGATGACGTGGCCGGGCCCGAGGCCGAGGTCCCGCCGCCGTCGTCCGCCGCCGAGCGGGCCAACCGGATGAGCGCGGCGAACATGCTCCGCTCGCTCGTCCCGCTCGTGGTCATCTGCCTGCTGATCGTGGCCTGGCAGGCCTTCCGCAACAACCCGGACGACCCGGTGCGGGAGATCGACCCCACGAGCACGCTGCGGCTGGCCGAGGCGGAGTCGGAGTACGCCCTGCTGGTGCCCTCGCTCGGTGAGGACTACCGCCCGACGAGCGTGCGCACCGATGCCGGCACCGGCCCCGAGGGGGCGCCGGTCACCGTGCAGCTGGGGTACGTGACGCCGGCGGGTGACTACGCCGGATACGTGGTGAGCGACGACGCGGACGCCGACGCCGTCGACGCCGTGCTCGACGGCGCGACGGAGGACGGCGGGGCGGAGATCGACGGCGAGCGGTGGACCCGGTCGACGACGCAGCGGGGCGAGACGGCGTTCTCGCGGGTCGCCGACGGGGTCACGCTGGTCGTCACCGGCTCGGCCGCGGACGATGAGCTGCGCGAGGTGGCCGCGGCGGTCGCCCCCTTCCGGGGCTGACCCGCGAGGGGGTACAGCGTGCGACGCAGGTCACGAGAGGGTGACGCCCCGGTGCGTCGCGGGCCGGGACGGCCGGCAGGGGTGACGCTGTCGGGCATCAGCCACTGACCCGACCGTCCACGAGGAGACCCCGGATGCCGCCACACGAGGAGTGCCCCCGTAGTGATCACCGGGCCCCGGCCGAGGGTGGGTCGTGCGCCTGCGGCATGGTGACGCGCATCCCCGCCGCCCCCGCCGGGGTGGACGTGCGGGACGTGCTGGCCCGCTGCCTCGACGAGGGGGCGGTGGGGTCTTCCGCCCTCCAGCAGCGGGTCGACCGGGTGCTCGCGGCCTTCGCCGAGGCCGGCCTGGTGATCGCCCCGGACGCCGGCGTGCGTTCTCCCGCCTGAGCTCCTCCGTCGCGGGCCGTCGCGGCAGTGCGCGCCGGCCGAGGAGCCGCTCAGGGCTCCTCGCCGGGCGCGGCGGCGGCCAGGCGCTCGCGGGCCCGGTCGAGCCAGTGCTGGCAGACCCGGGCCAGCTCCTCCCCGCGCTCCCAGAGGGTCAGCGACTCCTCGAGGGTCAGGCCGCCGGCCTCCAGCCGCCGCACGACGTCGGCCAGTTCCTCCCGGGCCTGCTCGTAGGTGGTCGTCGGCTCGGGGGTGCGCTCGTCGGCGCTCATGCGGGGTCCTCCTGGACGGTGGTGGCTTCGGTGCCGGGGGAGGCGGTCGCGCTCCGGTCGACGCGGACGGGGAGCCGGCCGCCGGCGACCCGCACCCGCAGCAGCTCGCCGTCGGCCACGTCGCCGGGATCGCGCACCAGCGCGCCGTCGGCCCGCTGCACGACGGCGTAGCCGCGGTCCAGCGTCGCGGCCGGGGAGAGGGCGGCCACCCGTGCCCGGGCGTGCTCCAGGTCGCGCTCCGCCGCCTCGACGCGGTGGGTGAGCGTCCGGCGGGCGCGGGTGCGCAGGCCCTCGACGTCGTCGGCCCGGCCGTGCAGCAGCCGGTCGGGGGATGCGAGCGCCGGCCGGGTGCGGACCGACTCCAACCAGCGCTCCTGCTGCTCCAGCCGGGCGGCGACCAGGTGCCGGGCGCGGGCGCGAAGCCCGTCGACGAGCCGCCGCTGCTCACCGATCTCCGGCACGATCCGGTGGGCGGCGTCGGTAGGGGTGGCGGCCCGCACGTCGGCGGCGTGGTCGACGAGCGTCGTGTCGGTCTCGTGGCCGACGGCGGTGACGACCGGGGTGCGGCAGCCGGCGACGGCGCGCACCAGGCCCTCGTCGGAGAAGGGCAGCAGGTCCTCGACCGAGCCGCCGCCGCGGGCGATCACGATGACCTCCACGGCCGGGTCGGCGTCCAGCTTCCGCAGCCCCTCGATGACGTTCGCGGCCGCCTGTGGCCCTTGCACGACGCAGTGGTGCAGCGCGAAGCGCACCGCCGGCCATCGCCGGCGCGCGGTCACCAGCACGTCCCGCTCGGCGGCGCTGTCCCGGCCGGTGATCAGCCCCACGACGCCGGGTGCGAAGGGCAGCGGCCGCTTACGGGCCACGGCGAAGAGGCCCTCGGCGGCCAGCAGGCGGCGGATCCGCTCGATGCGGGCGAGCAGTTCACCCAGCCCGACGGCGCGGATCTCGGTGGCCCGCAGGGAGAAGGAGCCGCGGGCCACGTAGTAGTCGGGCCGGGCCCGCACGATGACGCGGGCGCCCTCGGTGAGCTCGAGGCCGGGGCGTTCGGCGACCTCGCGGTGGCAGGTGACCGGCACCGACAGGTCGGCCGCCGGGTCGCGCAGGGTGAGGAACACGGTGGCCGCACCGCCCCGCCGCGACAGCTGGGCGACCTGCCCCTCGACCCAGACCTCGCCCAGCCGGCCGATCCAGTCGGCCACCTTGCGAGCCACCGTGCGGACCGGCCACGGCGACTCGGGGGACGACGGGGCGGTCATGACCTGAGGGTGTCAGACGGCACCGACACCCCCTGGGCTGCCCCTGCACCGGTCCGACCGGGGCAGGGGCCGTCCCTCAGGTGCCCCGCGGGGCCAGCGGGCTGGCCTCGACCGCCTGCTCCTCGAGCTTCTCCAGCCGGTTGCGCAGCATCCGCAGGTACGGCTCGCGCGCGCGGGTGGCCTGCTCGTAGGCCAGCAGGTCGGAGACCGTGTTGAGCTGGTAGCCGCGCAGACGGCCGCGCAGCTGGGCGATCGAGAAGCTGTCGTAGCCGTCGACGGGCGCCGCCCCGACGGCCTGGGCGCCGGACAGCTCGCTGCCGCCCTGGGGGTCGTCGGTCGGTTCGGCGGAGCCCTCCCCGACGGCGCCGACGGCTGCTCCCTCGTCGATCGCGGCGTCGGTCCCGGCGGTGTCGGTGCCGCCCACGTCGGTCCGCACACCGGTGGCGGCGGCGACCGGGCTGCCGCTCTCGTCCACGGCGACGTCCGGGCCGGCGTTCGTGCCCGTCGCGGCGGTGGCGGTGCCGTCGGTGGCCGCGACCGTCTCGTCGGTGCCGGCGCCTTCCTGCGGCTCCTCGACGACGGCGATGCCCTCGTCGGTGACCGCCGCGTCGACGGTCGCCACCTCGCCGTCGGCGGTGAGCACGTCGACGCTCTCACCACCGTCGGGCTGCTCGGCAGCAGCCGCCGGAGCGGGCTCGGACTCCAGCAGCGCCCGCTCCAGGGCGCCGGCGTCCTCGGTGACCACCGCGTCGTCGGCGGCGAGCGCGTCCGCGGGCCCCTGGTCCAGCGGGTCGGTGTCGGGCACCTCGGGGACGACCTCGTCGATGGCGAGCTCGTCGAGCACCTCGTCGGTGCTCGGCGCCTCCTCCACCGGCAGGTCGGTGAGGGCCTGCTGGGCCTCGTCCGCGCCGTCGGCGAGCTCCTCGAGGCCGTCGGCGAGGTCCTCCACCAGCTCCTCCCCGAGGTCGTCGATGGCGGCGACCACCGCGTCGGCGGCCGGGTCGTCGGGGAGCTCGGCCACCTCCTCGTCGGTGATCGTGCCGCCGTCGGCGACCCGGTCGAAGGCGGAGCCGCGGTAGCCGGTGGGCGGCTCCACGTCGTCGTCGAAGGTCGCCAGACCGGGCTCCGCCTCGCCGCGGAGCCCGACGAGGAGCTCGTCGCCGCGGGCGACGAACCCGGCGTAGGTCTGCTGCACCTTCATCGCGTGCTGCATCGCCATGCCGATCACGCGCACGGGAAGGCCGGGCAGGGTCTCGGGGAGCTTGCGCGCCTCGTCGAGCACGGTGGCCGCCAGACCGGCGGCGGCGCGGACAACCTCGGGGATCTCACGGGCCATGCTGCACAGCGTGCCCCAGAACGCCCCGCCCGACACCCCCGACCAGGGATGATGCGCCTGCAGGAGGGATGCGGCTGGTCACATCCGTGTCCGGGGCCACCCGTGCACGCCCGCCCGGCGGCCCTCACCCACCTACCATGGGCCCATGGCTGAACAGCGCGGACGTGTCCTGCTGGCCGATCCCCGGGGGTACTGCGCCGGCGTGGACCGGGCGGTGGTCGCCGTCGAGCGGGCGCTGGAGATCCACGGCGCCCCGGTGTACGTCCGCAAGCAGATCGTCCACAACAAGCACGTCGTCGCGACGCTGGAACGGCGCGGGGCGATCTTCGTGGAGGAGACGGACGAGGTGCCCGAGGGGTCGGTCGTCGTCTTCAGCGCGCACGGCGTCTCCCCGGCGGTGCATCAGGAGGCGGCCGACCGGCAGCTGCGCACCATCGACGCCACCTGCCCGCTGGTCACGAAGGTGCACCAGGAGGCCAAGCGGTTCGCCCGGGACGACTACGACATCCTGCTGATCGGCCACCGCGGCCACGAGGAGGTCGAGGGCACCTCCGGCGAGGCCCCGACCCACATCCAGCTCGTCGACGGGCCCGAGGACGTCGCGAACGTCCAGGTGCGCGACCCGGAGAAGGTCGTGTGGCTGTCGCAGACCACGCTGTCGGTCGACGAGACCCTGGCCACCGTCGACCAGCTGAAGAACCGGTTCCCTGGGCTGCAGTCGCCGCCCAGCGACGACATCTGCTATGCCACGCAGAACCGGCAGCAGGCCGTGAAGCAGATGGCCGGCGAGTGCGACCTGGTCCTCGTGGTGGGTTCCACGAACTCGTCGAACTCCGTGCGGCTGGTGGAGGTCGCCCTGGAGGCCGGCGCCCGCGCCAGCTACCTGGTCGACTACGCCGCGGAGATCGACGAGGCCTGGCTCGAGGGGGTCGGCACCGTCGGCGTCACCAGCGGTGCGTCGGTGCCGGAGATCCTGGTGAGCGAGGTGCTGGACTGGCTCGCCGCCCGCGGTTACCCCGACGTGGGGACGGTGAAGGCCGCCGAGGAGCGGCTGGTCTTCGCGCTGCCGCACGAGCTGCGCCGGGCCGAGAAGGCGAAGCGGGACACCACCGACTGAGCACGCCCGCCGGCCTCAGCCGACGCCACCCCCGAACGTCCAGTCGTTGCTGCTGGGGGAGCCGTGGGATGGGGCGCCGTGCCTCGTCGACAGGTGCGGGGTGTCCGACCGGCCGCTGCGCCGTTGGCGCCGCACGACGATCAGTGCCAGGACTGCGAGGAGGGCGCCCCCCGCGGCCAGCCAGAGCAGCAGCTCCATGACGTCGTCCTCCTCCATCCCCGGCCCACCGTCGGGGCGAGCGTGTCAGGGCGGCTGTAGGGCCGCCGTGGTCAGCGGCGGGTGACCAGCCGCACGACGCTCAGCAGGAGGGCGATCGCGGTCGCGACGGCCATCGTCGGGAACCCGCGGACCAGCAGGGTCGCCATGGTGGGCAGGTTCAGCGTCGCCGAGGGGGCGAGGACGATGTTCACGACCGCGACCAGCGTGAAGACCAGTGGCGGCGCGACGATGACGGTCAGCAGGTCCCGGCGCCGGACGAGCAGGGTGGCCGCCGAGACCCCGATCGCCAGCGCGACCAGCGTGATCAGACCCAGGCCGATGCCGAAGAACGAGTCGACCGCACCGCCGGCGAGGGTCAGCAGGAAGACGCCGAGCACGGCGAGGGAGCCGCGCAGCCGACTCCCCGGTGCGGCGGCGGGCGACGCGGTCTGCGCACGGCCGCGCTCCTGCGCGGGGCGCCCAGCGCTCGGCCGCGGCGGGCCGGGCTCGCGACGGCGGGGACCGGCCGGCTGTGACCGGTCATCCGCGTACTCGCGCTCGGCCGCGCGCAGGCGCTCGCCGGCGCGACCGGGTGCGGGTGCGCCGGCACGGGACGGGCGCGCGGGGCGGGCCGGGCGGTCGCTGGCGACGGGGGGACGCGGTGCGCGTGCGGGGTACGGCCGATCGGGCCGTCCTCCGCTCTGCCATGCGCCCGCCGTGCTCGCCGTGGCCATGGCGCACCTCCGTCCCGCTCCCGAGGACGACCCGGCTGGCCGACCTCCGGGGCAACGGTAGCGACCCGAGCTGGCAGTTCGCGGGAGGAGGCCATCGCGTCGCAGGCATCCTGTGGTGGCCCAGTAGCGCAGGGTGATGGTTGTGACGGGCGGGGTGGACGAGTCCGTCCGGCGGTCCGGCCCGCGTCAGCCCGCGGTGCCGTCGCGCTCCTCCACCCCGGCCGGGTCCAGCCGCCCGAGGTCGTCGGCCGGCCGCAGCGTGCGGATGGTCGCTTCCACCGGGGCAGGCTCGGGTACGGGGGCCTCGGCGATCCCCAGGTCGTCGAACCGGCGCGCGGCGGTCAGCACCGAGCGCTCGTAGGAGCCGACCGTCTCGTTGTAGCGGGTGAGCGTGGTCGACAGCGCCGAGCCCAGGCGGGTGAGGTGCCCGGAGAGCGTGCTGAGGCGGGCGTGCAGCCGCCGGCCCACCTCGAGCACCTGGTCGGCGTCGCGGGCCAGCCGCTCCTGGCGCCAGGAGTAGGCGACCGTGCGCAGCAGGGCCAGCAGGGTGCTCGGCGTCGCGAGCACCACGTCGCGGGCGAAGCCGTACTCGAGCAGGCCGGGTTCGGCCTCCAGCGCCGTCGTCAGGAACCCGTCGGAGGGGACGAACAGGACGGTGAACGGGGCCGCCGGCCGGAAGGCGGTCGGGTACCGGCGGGCGGCCAGCTGGTCGACGTGGGTGCGCAGCTGCCGGGCGTGGGCCACCACCCGCTGGGCGCGGACGTCGCGGTCCTCGGCCTGCACCGCCTCGATGTAGCCGGCGAACGGCACCTTGGCGTCGACCACCACCTGCCGGCCGTCGGCCAGGGTGACGACGAGATCGGGGCGGACCCCGGCGCCCTCGTCGTTGGTGCCGCCCGGCTGCTCGACGAAGTCGCAGTGCTCGAGCAGGCCGGCGACCTCGACCACGCGCCGCAGCTGCACCTCGCCCCAGCGGCCGCGGACGTGCGGCGTGCGCAGTGCGGTGACGAGCGCGGCGGTCTCGTGCTTCAGCTGCGCCGAGGCCTGGCCGACTGTGCCCATCTGCTCGCGCAGCTCCCCGTGCGCGGTGGCCCGGGCCCGTTCCATGCCGGCCAGCAGCCGGTGCAGGTGGTCGAGCGACTCGTGCACCGGCTCCAGCCCCGTGTCCTCCGGGCGGCGGCGGGCGAGCAGGGTGACGACGCCCAGCGTGATCGCGGCACCGAGCAGCGCGCCCAGGAGGAGCCCGAGGATGAGAGAAGCGGCGTCCATGGGCGCGACCCTGCCGGAGGGGTGCGACAGTTCCGGGGAGGTCAGCCGGCGGGCACGCCGGCGTGCGCCGCCTCGTGGTCGAGCAGCCAGCGCTTGACCGGCGTCCCCCAGCGGAAACCGCCCAGCCCGCCGCCGGAGCCGAGCACCCGGTGGCACGGCACGAACAGGGCCGTCGCGTTGCGGGCGCAGGCGTTCGCCGCCGCGCGCACCGCCGCGGGGCGGCCGCACCGGGCGGCGAAGGCCGCGTAGGTGTCGGGCGCCCCGGCCGGCACTGTGCGCAGCACGTCCCAGGCCTCCTGCAGGAACGGTCCGGAGCGCTGCCGGACCGCGACGGCGTCGATCGCGCCCACCCGGCCGTCGTGGAACTCCTCGACGGCGTCGAGCACGTCCAGTCGGGGGGCGAGCGCGCTGGACACCGGACGGAGGGACGGGTGCACCACGGCCAGCAGGTCGGCCACCTCGGCGGTCCAGCCGCTGGCGAGCACGACCTCCCGGCCGTCGGGGTCGGTGTCCACCACCACGGTGAACGGGCCGGGTGCTGTGGCGACGGTGGCGTGCCGGGTGCGGGTCGGGACGGTCATCAGGCGCTCCTCGGGAGGGCGGGCGTGCGGGTGAACAGGGACGGCGCGGCGAGCGCCCACAGGTGCATCACGGCGTAGGAGCGCCAGGGCCGCCAGCGGGTGGCGGCCTCGACGTCGGAGCTGCCGAGCGCGGCCAGCGACCGGCGCAGCGCGAGGTCGCCGGGCAGCCACACGTCGGGATCGGCGAGGCCGCGCAGGGCGACGAGGGCCGCCGTCCAGGGGCCGATGCCGGGGACGGCGAGCAGCGCCCGCCCGGCCGCCTCCCGGTCGGCGCCGGGGTCGAGCGCGATGTCGCCCCGGTCCAGCGCGGCGGCCAGCGCGGTGACCGTGCGGCGCCGTGCGCCGGTCAGCCCCACCGCGCCGAGGTCGGCGTCGGCGAGGGCGGCGGCCCGGGGGAAGGCGTGGGTGAGCGAGCCGACCGGCTCGGCCAGCGGTGTGCCGGCGGCCAGCAGCCGCGCGGTGAGCGTCCGTGCGCCCGCGACCGACACCTGCTGCCCGAGCACCGCGCGGACCGCGAGCTCCTCGGCGTCCGGCGAGGCGGGCACCCGCCGCCCGGGAGCGGCGGCGACGAGCGCGGCCAGCGCGGGGTCCCCGCCCAGGGCCTCGTCGACGGCAGCCGGGTCCGCGTCCAGGTCGAGCATCCGCCGGCAGCGGGTCACCGCGGCGCCCAGGTCGCGCAGCTCGGTCAGCCGCAGGCGGGCGGTCACCGCGGCGCTGCCGTCGGCCGCCGGGGACAGCCGGACCACCGCCGGGCCGTGCGGCAGGTCGAGCACTCGCGAGAAGGTGCTCCCGTCCCACTCCTCGAGCCCGGGGACGGCGTGCGCGCCCAGGAAGAGCAGGACCTCGTCGGCGGCGTACGGCGCCCGGGCGGCCAGCCGCAGCGTCAACCAGCCGGGCTGCCCGGCCGGGGCGCCGCGGCGGGCGCGGCGCAGCTCGGTCGGGGTGGTGGCGAACACCTCCCGCACCGTGTCGTTGAACTGGCGCACGCTGGCGAACCCGGCCGCGAACGCGATGTCGGTGACCGGGAGCCCGGTGGTCTCCAGCAGCACCCGGGCGGTCTGCGCACGCCGGGCCCGGGCCAGGGCCAGCGCGCCGACGCCGAGCTCCCCGACGAGCAGCCGGTGCAGCTGCCGCTCGGAGTACCCCAGCCGGGCGGCCAGGCCCGGCACCCCGGAGCGCTCCACCTCGCCGTCGGCGATCAGGCGCATCGCCCGCGCGACGACGTCGGCGCGCACGTCCCACTCGGGGGATCCGGGGACGGCGTCGGGACGGCACCGCCGGCACGCCCGGTACCCGGCCCCCTGGGCGGCGGCGGCGGTGGAGAAGAAGGTGACGTTGCGGGCGAGCGGTGTGCGGGCCGGGCACGAGGGGCGGCAGTAGATGCCGGTGGTGCGCACCGCGGTGACGAACCATCCGTCGAATCGTGCGTCCCGGCCGGCGACGGCGCGGTAGCGGCGTTCGTGGTCCAGGAGCTCGGTCACGTCGTCGAGCATGCCAGTGCAAGGGGACGGCTCCTGGCGGTTTTCGGACGCCGCCGTGGGGGTGGGCGGGGCCGTCCGCCGTCCACCGGTCGGTGGACGGCGGATCAGCGCTCCGGTCGTTCCCCCGGGGTGGCTCTCCGGCGATGCTGGCTGCATGACGACGATCCACGAGGCGCCGGACGTGCCCGGTGCGGCAGCCGGCGAGCGACCGGCCGTGCGGGTGCGCGGTCTGGTGAAGCGGTACGGGGGGCGGGCCGTCGTGGACGGCGTCGACCTCGACGTCCGGCGGGGCGAGGTGTTCGCCCTGCTGGGCCCGAACGGGGCCGGCAAGACGACGACCGTCGAGATCCTCGCCGGCCTCCGGCGGCGGGACGGCGGGACGCTCGAGGTGCTGGGGGAGGACCCGGCCGGCGCCGACCGGCGCTGGCGGGACCGCGTCGGTGTCGTCGGGCAGAGCACCGGGGCGGGTGACGCCCTCACCGTGCGCGAGACGGTCGACCACTACGCGCACTACCACGCGACCCCGCAGGACAGCGTCGAGCTGCTCGCCGCCGTCGGTCTGGAGGGGGCGGCGGGCACGCGCGTCGACCGGCTCTCCGGCGGGCAGCGGCGGCGGCTGGAGGTCGCGCTGGGCGTGCAGGGGCGGCCGGAGCTGCTCTTCCTCGACGAGCCGACGACCGGGCTCGACCCGGTCGCCCGCCGGCAGTTCTGGTCGCTGGTCGAGGGGCTCCGCGACCGCGGCACCACCATCGTGCTCACCACCCACTACCTCGACGAGGCCGCGCACCTGGCCGACCGGGTCGGGGTGATCGCGGCGGGCCGGCTGGTGGAGGTGGCCGCGCCCGGGGCGCTCGGCGCTGCGCTGCGGCAGGAGGCCACCGTGCGCTGGACCGAGGACGGCGTCGTGCGCGAGGTCGTCACCCGCACGCCGGCCGGCGTCCTGCGCGACCTGCTGGCGGCGACCCCAACCGGCGAGATCCCCGACCTGACCGTGACCCGCCCCGGCCTGGAGGACGTCTACCTCCGGCTCGTCTCCGAGGGAGCTCCCCGATGACCGCCCTGCTGCCCACCCCGCCGCCGGCCGCCCGCCGTCCGGCGCCCCCGGGGGCCTGGGCGATCGGGCGGGCCAGGGTGGCCCTGGAGCTGCGGCTGTTCGTCCGCGACCCGGGCCAGCTGGTGTTCTCGTTCGCCTACCCGGTCGTGATGCTGGTGATCTTCGGCTCGATCTTCGCCGGCCGCGAGGTGGCGCCCGGGGTGGACTTCCGGCAGTACTTCCTCGCCGGCATCGCCGCGACGGGGATCATGCTGACCAGCTTCCAGGCCGTCGGCCTCGCGATCACCGAGGAGCGCGACCGCGGCGACCTGCTGCGGCTGCAGACGCTGGGCACCCCGCCGCTGGCGTACGGGATCGGCAAGGCCGGCCAGGTGCTGCTCACGACCGTCGTCCAGCTGACGGTGCTGCTGGTGGTGGCGGCGACGGTCTACGACGTGCCGATGCCCGGCGACGCCGGCCGCTGGCTGACCTTCGCCTGGGTGGCGGTGCTGGGCATCCTCGCCGGCACGGTGCTCGGCATCGCGGTGTCGTCGTTCGTCGGCAGCGCGCGGGCGGCGGGCGCGGGCATCCCAGCGGTCGCCGTCGTCCTGCAGTTCTTCTCCGGCGTGTTCTTCGTGTTCTCGGAGCTGCCGGGGTGGATGCAGCAGCTGGCCGCGGTCTTCCCGCTCAAGTGGATGACGCAGGGCATGCGCTCGGTCTTCCTGCCCGACGCGGCCGCGGCCGCGGAGCCCGCGGGCAGCTGGGAGCACGGGACCACTGCCGTGGTGCTGGCCGCATGGGTGATCATCGGCGTCGTGGTCTGCGCCCGGACGTTCCGCTGGCGGCGGAACGCCGGATGAGCGTCCGCAGCCGGCTCGGCGCCGCCTTCCTCCCGCCCGCGGACGAGGAGGGCGGCGCCGAACCGCTGTCCGAGCGCGGCTGGCGGGCGACCGTCGTCGGGATGCACGTCATCTCGGCGGCGTTGTGGGGGCTGGCCGTGGCGACGGCGGTCGCCGACCACGACGGCGGGCGGCTGACCGCCGTCCTGGGGGTGCTGGCGGGGTTCGCGCTGGCGTACGTGCTGGCCGGTGCGCCGGCGCTGAGCGGTGATGCGCCGGTCCGTGCGGTCGTCTACCTGGCGGTGCTCGTCGCCGGGTTCTGCGCGCTCGGGTTCCTGTCCCCGGAGCTGTTCTTCCTGCTGTTCCTCACCTATCCGCAGGTGTGGTTCGTCGTGCACGGCCGGACGACGGGTGTGGCGTGGACCGTGCTGCTGGCAGCCGCCACCGCGGCCGGCCCGCTGGTGCGCGCGGTATCGGGGGAGCTGGCCCGGGAGGTGCTGGTGCAGACCGCCATCAGCCTGCTGTTCAGCCTGGCGCTGGGGCTGTGGATCAGCCGGGTGCTGCACCAGAGCGCTCACCGCGCCGAGCTCATCGAGCAGCTGGAGCGCACCCGGGCGCAGCTGGCCCGCGCCGAGCACGAGCGCGGTGTCCTGACCGAGCGGGAGCGGCTGGCCCAGGAGGTGCACGACACCCTCGCGCAGGGCTACACGAGCATCGTGGTCCTGGCGCAGACCGCGGCCGCCCAGCTCGCCGCCGACCCGGTGGTCGCCCGCGAACGGCTGACGCTGATCGAGGAGGTGGCGCGGGAGAACCTCGCCGAGGCGCGCGCCATGGTCGCCGCCTTCCGGCCGGTGGCGCTGGACGGCTCGACCCTGGTCGAGGCGCTGGCCCGCCTGGCCGAGCGGTTCGGGCGCGAGACCGGCCTCCCGGTGCGCGTGGACACGTCGGCGCTGGACGGCGGTCTGGCGCTGCGCCGCGACGAGGAGGTCGTCCTGCTCCGGGGAGCGCAGGAGGCGCTGACCAACGTGCGCCGGCACGCGGCGGCGCGGGCGGTGGTGATCCGGGTGTCGGTCGTCGGCGGTGAGGGGGCGCGGCAGGTGTCGGTGCACGTGGAGGACGACGGGGTGGGTTTCGAACCGTCCCGCGCGCGCGGTGCGGGGCTGGAGGGGCTGCGCGACCGCGTCTCCTCGGTCGGTGGCGAGGTCGACGTGGTGTCGGCGCCCGGTGAGGGCACGCGGGTGACGGTGCGGGTGCCGGCCTCGTGAGCGGCAGCGCGGTGATCCGGGTGGTGGTGGTCGACGACCACCCCGTGGTCCGGGGCGGCCTGGTCGGGTGGCTCGACGCGCAGCCCGACCTCGACGTGGTCGGGGAGGCGGGCGACGGGGCCGAGGCGCTGGCGCGGGTGGCCGAGCTGGCGCCGGACGTCGTCCTCATGGACCTCCGCATGCCACGGATGGACGGCGTCACGGCGACCGGGCGCATCCTCTCCGCGCACCCGGACGTCCGCGTGCTGGTGCTGACCACCTACGACACCGACGCCGACATCGTGCGCGCGGTGGAGGCGGGGGCGACCGGCTACCTGCTCAAGGACACGCCGCTGCCGCAGCTGGCCGACGCCGTCCGGGCCGCGGCCCGCGGGGAGACCGTGCTGGCGCCGCCGGTCGCCGCGCGGCTGGTCTCGCGGCTGCGGGCCCCGGCCGCCGAGGCGCCGACCGCGCGCGAGCTGGAGGTGCTCGCGGGCGTGGCGCGGGGGCTGACGAACGCCGAGATCGGCCGGCAGTTGTTCATCGGCGAGGCGACGGTGAAGACGCACCTGCTGCGGGTCTTCGCGAAGCTCGGGGTGGACGACCGGACCCGGGCGGTGCTGGTGGCGGTGGAGCGCGGGTTGCTGCCCTCGCCGGGGCGGTGACCGGATCGTCATCGGCCCCGAGGGGCAGCCCTGGACCTGGGCCGCACCACGGCCGCTCCGCAGGGACCCGCCGCGAGCTGCGTCCGTGCGGTGCTTGCCCACGCTGTATCCCTTCGACCGATCCATCACGGTCGTCGGCCGGCGGCGGGGGGAACTGGAGCACGGACCTCATCAGGGCGGGGAGGCCCACGGTGGTGGGCGCCGCCGCGCGGGTGCCACCACGATGTCGGGCGTCCGGAGGCGGTGCGCCGGGGCCGTACTCTGAGCTCCCGTGAGCCTCACCATCGGGATCGTCGGTCTGCCCAACGTCGGCAAGTCGACCCTGTTCAACGCCCTGACCAAGAACGACGTCCTCGCAGCGAACTACCCGTTCGCGACGATCGAGCCGAACGTCGGCGTGGTGGGGGTGCCCGACCCGCGGCTGGAGAAGCTCGCGGAGATCTTCGGCTCGCAGAAGATCATCCCGGCGACGGTGTCCTTCGTGGACATCGCCGGCATCGTGCGCGGCGCCAGCGAGGGTCAGGGCCTGGGCAACAAGTTCCTGGCGAACATCCGCGAGAGCGACGCGATCTGCCAGGTGATCCGGGTCTTCAGCGACCCCGACGTCGTGCACGTCGAGGGCAAGGTGAGCCCGGCGGACGACATCGAGACGATCAACACCGAGCTCGTGCTGGCCGACATGCAGACGCTGGAGAAGGCGATCCCGCGGCTGGAGAAGGAGGCGAAGAAGGACAAGGAGCGCGCCGCGCTGCTGTCCGCCGCCCAGGACGCGCAGAAGGTGCTGGACGAGGGGAAGACCCTCTTCTCCGCCGGCGTCGACCCCGAGCCGCTGCGCGAGCTGACGCTGCTCACCACCAAGCCGTTCCTCTACGTCTTCAACGTCGACGCCGACGAGCTCGCGAACAGCGAGAAGCTCGACGAGCTGCGGGCGCTGGTGGCTCCGGCGGAGGCGATCTTCCTCGACGCGCAGACCGAGTCGGAGCTGATCGAGCTGCCGGCCGACGAGGCCGCCGAGCTGCTCGAGTCGATCGGGCAGAGCGAGCCCGGGCTGGACCAGCTGGCGAAGGTCGGCTTCCGCACCCTGGGGCTGCAGACCTACCTCACCGCCGGGCCGAAGGAGTCGCGCGCCTGGACCATCCCGGTCGGCGCCACCGCCCCGCAGGCCGCCGGGGTCATCCACACCGACTTCCAGCGCGGCTTCATCAAGGCCGAGATCGTCAGCTTCGACCAGCTGGTCGAGGCCGGCTCCATGGCCGAGGCCAAGTCCCGCGGCTGGGTGCGCATGGAGGGCAAGGACTACGTCATGGCCGACGGCGACGTCGTGGAGTTCCGCTTCAACGTGTGACCTCCGGGCGCACCCCACGGTGGACGCGCGGAACAGGGGCTACAGGAGCAACGTTCTGGTGTCGATGTCCCCGATGGCCGGTATCGCCGGGGTGCCCCACGACCGAGGAGACCTGATGGACTACCTGCGACAGCTGCAGGCGGAACGGCCGCTGCTCTTCGGGATCCTGCTCCTGGTGGGCTTCATCGTCGCCTTCCAGCTCGCGATCTTCGTGATCCAGCTGATCGTCGGCCCCTTCGGTCTGCCGGGCTGGGCGCCCCTCGTGATCCTGGTGGGCGGCCTCGTCCTCATCGCCCGCCGGCAGCAGCGGTAGCGGCTCATTCGTCCGCGAGGGCGTTGAGCCGGGCTGCCTGGCGCATGAGGTGGTCGCGCTCGGGCAGGTTCGGTGCGGCACGGGCGGCCTCGGCGTAGAGCCGCGCCGCCGTCGCCGGGTTGCCGTCGCGCTCGTGCAGGTACGCCGCGACGGCGGAGTAGCGGGGGAGCGAGGGATCCAGTTCGGCCAGGGCGGCCAGACCGGCCCGCGCACCGTCGGCCTCGCCGACCGCGACGGCCCGGTTGAGGCGGGCGATCGGACTGCCGGTGAGCCGCACCAGCTCGTCGTACCACTCCACGATCTGCACCCAGTCGGTCTCCCCGGCGGTGCGTGCGTCGGCGTGCAGCGCGGCGATCGCGGCCTGCGCCTGGAACTCACCCAGCCGGTCGCGGGCCAGCGCGGCCTGCAGCACCTCGACGCCCTCGGTGATCGACCGGGTGTCCCACGCGGTGCGGTCCTGCTCGGCCAGGGGCACGAGGCTCCCGTCGGGGCGGGTTCGTGCCGGGCGGCGCGCGGAGTGCAGCAGCATGAGCGCCAGCAGCCCCGACACCTCGGGGTGGTCGCTGACGGCGGCGAGCTGCCGGGTGAGGCGGATGGCTTCCGCGGCGAGATCGACGTCGCCGGAGTAGCCCTCGTTGAAGACCAGGTAGAGGACCCGCAGCACGGTCGCGATGTCCCCGGGCTGGTCGAACCGGACGCCCGACACGGTCCGCTTGGCCCGGCTGATCCGCTGCGCCATGGTCGCCTCCGGCACGAGGTACGCCTGGGCGATCTGCCGCGTGGTGAGGCCGCCGACCGCGCGCAGCGTGAGCGCGACCGCCGAGGCCGGGGTCAGGGACGGGTGGGCGCACAGGAAGTGGAGCCGGAGGGAATCGTCCAGGACCTCGGCCGGCCCCGGCGGCGGTTCGGCCTCGACGCGCAGCTCGCGCTGCCGCCGGGAGGACTCGGCGCGGGTGGCGTCGAGGAACTTGCGCCAGGCCACCGTGACCAGCCATCCCCGCGGGTCGCGCGGCGGGTCGTCCGGCCACACCCGGACGGCTTCGACCAACGCTTCCTGGACGGCGTCCTCGGCCGCCGCGAAGTCGGCTCCGCGGCGGCCGAGGATCCCGATCACGGTGGGGATGAGCGCCCGGAGCAGGGTCTCGTCCACCGGTGCGGTCACTCCGTGACGGTGGGCGGCGCCGTCAGGAAGGGGCGCAGCTCCAGCCACTCGTGGATCGGCTCCCCACCTGCGCCAGGAGCCGCGGAGAGCTCACCGGCCAGCTCCACCGCCCGCTCGTGGCTGTCGACGTCGATCACCATCCAGCCGGCGATGAGGTCCTTCGTCTCCGCGAACGGGCCGTCGGTGACCGGCGGCCGCCCCTCGCCGTCCGAGCGGACCCACGTGCCCTCGGGCGCGAGCGCCTGCCCGTCGACGAACTCGCCGGTGCCCTCCAGCCGCTCGGCGAACTCCTGCATGTACCGCACGTGGGCCGAGATCTCCTCCGGCGTCCACTTCTCCATCGGGACGTCGTTCACCGCCCCCGGCGCGCCGCGGTAGTGCTTGAGCAGCAGGTACTTGGCCATGGTGTTCTCCCTGGTGAGGTACGGCCCATTCTGGCCGTTCGCACCCGGGGGACGGAGCCGCGCTCGGATTCTCGACATGGGGCGCGGGCCCTGTCGAGGACCTTCAGGACGGGGTCAGACCCGGCCGCGGAGGATGCGGTGCCAGTAGACCTGCGGCAGCCCGTAGCGGTCGAACAGCCACTGCCAGCGTCGCGGCACGAACGGGTCGAGGAAGGGCACCGACGGCTGGGACCGGTTGTCGCGGTCGACCTCGTTCAGCATCAGCTTCCGGCGGGTCACGGTGATCGGCATGACCGTGTAGCCGTTGTACTGCTGCATCGGCTTGCCCGTCGCGGCGGCCGACAGGTTCTCGCTCAGCACCTTCACCTGCTTCCGCAGCGCGCCCCCCGACGGGCGGGTGGCGAGGTCGGCGGCGTCGCCGAGGCCCCAGATCGACCCGTGCCGGCGGTGCCGCAGCGTCCCGGGGTCGACGTCCACCAGGCCGGGGGAGGCATCGACGGCGAGGCCGGCGTCGGCGATCCAGCGCGGCGCCCGGTAGTGCGGGACGGCGTGCGCGAACGCGACGTCCTCCAGCACCCGCCGGCCGCTCGAAGAGGTGATCGTGACCGAGTGCAGGTCGCCGTCCACCCGCTCGATCCGTGACTCGCGCAGCACCTCGATGCCGTAGCCGGCGAACACGTCCTCCAGGTACCGGTCCGCTTCCGGGATGCCGGTCCCCGCCGCCGCCGGCAGCACGAGGCGGACCTGCAGGTCGTCCAGCACGCCGGCGCGCCGCCAGTGGTCGCACGCCATCAACAGCGGCTTGAGCGCGGTCGGCCCGCAGGACGCCGGCTCCGGGGGCACGGTGAAGACCACGGAGCCGGCCCGCAGCGACGTCACGCCCGGCCACACCAGCGGGGCGCTGCCCGGCACGTACGAGGACGCGGCCCACCCCTCGGTGTAGGCCCGCTGCAGCCCCGGCGTCGCGTCCCAGTCCTCCACGAGGCCGGGGCAGAGCACGAGGGTCGAGCAGTGCAGGGTCCGGCCCCCGCGGGTGCGCACCGTCATGGCGGCGGGGTCGACGGCGTCGACGGCGTCGCGGATCCACGTGCACCCGTCCGGCACGACGTCGGCCATCGGGCGCTCGAGCTCCGCCATCGACGCCTCGCCCGCGGCGACGTAGTTCAGCAGCGGCTTGTACCGGTGCACCGGGGACGGCGCCACGACGGTGACGTCCTCCACCCCGTCCCGGAGCAGCCGCGCCGCCAGGGAGATGCCGGCGTTGCCGCCGCCCACGATGAGCACGTTCGTTCCCGCCACGTCCGCTCCCCAGGATCAGGCCGCGGACCTCTGGTCAACGCCGCAGCTCGGCCACCGTGTCGAGCCTGCCCAGTTTGTGCGGGTTCCGAACCGCGTACATGCGGCTGATCCGGCCGTCCTCGACGACGAACGTGACCACGGTGTCGAACTCGCCGCCGGGGTCGATCCGCGCCCCGACCGCCCCGTTGACCAGCGGGGTGGTGATCCGCACGCCGGGCGCGAGCTCGGCGAACCGGGACAGCGCGTTCGCCACCCGCGCCCGGCCCGCGAACGGTCGCCGGGCGGCGGGCGCCAGACCGCCGCCGTCCGCGACCACGACGACGTCGGGCGCCAGGACGTCCAGCAGCGCCTGCACGTCGCCACCGGTGAGCGCGGCGAGGAACCGGTCCACGACCTGCTGCTGCTCGGTGCGGCTCACCGTCATCCGCGGTCGCCGGGCCGCCACGTGCTCGCGGGCCCGGTGCGCGATCTGCCGCGCCGCGGCGCTGGACCTGCCCACCGCCTCGGCGATCTCGTCGTAGGGCACGTCGAACACCTCGTGCAGCACGAGGACCGCGCGCTCGACCGGTCCCAGCGTCTCCAGCACCGTGAGCACCGCGATCGAGACGCTCTCCGCGAGCTCGACGTCCTCGGCGACGTCGGGGCCGGTCAGCAGCGGCTCCGGCAACCACTCGCCCACGTAGTCCTCGCGCCGGCGGGAGATCGTCCGCAGCCGGTTCAGCGCCTGCCGGGTGACGATCCGCACCAGGTAGGCGCGCGGGTCCCGCACCGTCGCGGGGTCCACCTCGGCCCACCGCAGCCAGGTCTCCTGCACCACGTCGTCGGCGTCGGCGGCCGAGCCGAGCAGCTCGTAGGCGACGGTGAAGAGCAGGCCGCGGTGGGCGGGGAAGGGGTCGTCGGTCATGCCGGGGTGAGGCCGTCCCGCGAAGGGGTGGCCAGCGGCGGCAGGCCGCAGGACGCCGCGAACTCCTGTGAGCGGATGCCGAGTGCGACGTTGGCCCGCGCCGTGAGGTTCATCGCGCCGACCCGGGCGGTCAGCTCGACGAGCGCGGGCGCGCCGAGGTCGGTCAGCAGCGCGGCCGACAGCTCGTCGGTCACGGCCGGCGGCGTCTGGCTCATCGCCTCGGCGTACTCCATCACTCGCCGCTCCAGGGGCGTGAACACCGTCGACTGCCGCCAGCGCGGCACCTCGCGGGCCTTCGCCTCGTCGAGCCCGCGGTTGCGCGTCATGAAGTAGTGGAGATCCAGGCAGAACCTGCACCCGACGGTCGCGGCCGCGGCCATCGACGCGAAGGTCGCGAGCTGGGGGTCCAGCCGGTGCCACGCGTCGGCCTTGCGGCCCAGGCCCATCAGGTCCTTGACCACGGCCGGGTGGTGCCAGAGCACGCCGACGGACTCCGGTACCTGGCCGAACATCCTCCGGCACATCGCCTTCACCAGGCCTCCGTAGATGCCGGTGACCTCGGTCGCGGGGACCCGCGTGCTGCTCGCCATGTCTCCTCCAGGTGTGTCGATCCGACGACATGGAGACACCGGCCGCGCCGCCGGTGTGACAGGGCGAGGAAGTCCACGGAGTCACACGGCGACGGCGAGACCGGCGGCGGTCGCGAGCAGCGCCAGGCCGCCCAGCCACGCCGACCGGACCCCGGTGCGCCGGCCGGCGGCGCTCCCTCGCCCGGCCAGCACGGCGCCGCCGACCACCGCGGCCGCCCCGGCTGCCACCGCCGCGAGCTCCATGACCAGCCACGGCGACGCGGTCGGGTGGACCCACCGGGTGGGCGGCGTCCACCCGAGGAGCCAGCTGTAGGAGGCGGCCCAGCACACGACGGCGAGGACCGCCAGGGTGCGCACGGGCCACCGCCACCGGTCGGCCCGGACCGGTCGTGAGCTCTCGCGGGCATCGAGCACGCCGGGAGAGTAGGGGAGGAGGCCACCCAGCGGCGGTGGACCGGACGCCGTGCGTCGGCGAGGGGCGCCGGGGGGACCCGGCGGCCCTCGCCGACGGAGCGCGCCCCGTCAGGTCGTGACGAGCCCGCGCACGCTCTCGGTCAGGGTCAGCGCCAGCCGGCGGGTCACGCGCAGCCCCTGGTCGGCCAGGGCGTAGGTGGTCTCGATGACCTCCTCCGGCCGGACGAGCACGGCGGGCACGAAGCTGCGCACGATCGTCGTCACCCCCTGCACGAGGCCGACGACGGCGTCCTCGCTGCTGTCCGCCGCCGCGGCGAGCTGCCGGCGGGCCTGCTCCTGCTCCTGCTCGCGCAGCTCCACGAGGAGGTCGCGGCGGACGGCGAGGACCAGCTGGCGGGCCCGCTCGTCGTGGGATCCGTTGCGGGCCTCCTGCAGGACCTGGGCGGCCAGCAGCTCCCGGGCCCGGTCCTCGGCCTCCTCGCGGGTACGGGCCAGCTCGTCGAGCTCCGGCGTCGTCGGCTCGGTGCCGGCCGCGTCCTCGTCGGACTGCTTGCGGTTCTTCGGCTCGGTGGTGGACGTGGCCGGCGGCTTGGCTGCGGGCGTGGTCATGGCTTCCTCCTGGATCGTCTCCGTCCGGACAGCACCAGGCTCCGGCCGGAAGGTGACCCGTGGGGGAGCAGCGCGCGCACGGCAGGGGAGCGACCCGGTAATAGTCGTACCGCGGCCGCCGGGATCAGCCGGCGAGGCGGGCGCACTCCCCGCACCGCGCCGTGCCGTGCTGCGTGGGCCAGTCCTGCGCGGCGGTCGCCCGCACCAGCTGCCCGCACAGCGACGCCTCCAGCCCGTCCACCACCGGCTTGGCGACCGCGTGCACGACGTCGTCCGCGCGACCGGCCCCGGCGTCGTCCAACCGGACGTCACGCCCGATCCAGCCGACCCGGATCCCGATCACGAAGAGGCTCGCCGTCATGGCGCCAGCGTGGGCACCGAAGGTGTCCGCCCGGTGACGCAGTCCGGAACACCTGGCGGCGACCGGGCGTCTCACCCCTTCCGGGCGGGCCGGTAGACCAGGTGCAGGACGCCGGTCGGGAAGGCCTCCGAGGACAGCAGCTCCAGCGGGGTGCGGCCCAGCTCGTCGGTCCAGCGGCGCTCCCCGGCGACCACGACCGGGTCCACCAGCAGCACCAGCTCGTCGAGCAGGCCGGCCTCCAGCAGCGACCGCACGGTCGTCAGGCTGCCGGACATGCCGATGGTGCCGGCGGTGCGCTCCTTCAGCGCCCGCACCTCGTCGAGGGAGCGCAGCACCGTCGTCCCGGCCCAGTCGGAGCCCTGGAGCGTCGTCGACAGCACGTACTTGGTGGCCGGGTTGATGAACTCGGCGAACTCGTCGCTGTCGTTGCCGGGCCAGTACCGGGCCCACTGGTCGTGCAGGACGCGGCCCATCAGGTAGGCCTCGCACCGGCCCAGGTGCCGGTCCATGGCCGCGCCCATCGCCTCGTCGAAGTACGGCCCGTGCCACTGGTCCGGGCGCTCGGCCGAACCGTCGACGGTGGTGAACAGGGCGGCGGCGATGCGTCCCACGGGATCTCCTTCGGTGAACCGGTCGTCGAGAACCTAGACGGGCCGGCCGCGGCGAACTCATCGGCCGGCGTGCGAGGGGGCCCGCACCCCCGGCAGGCTGGCACCCGGTGGCCGGCAGGCGGCCGCCGCTGCGCCCGAGGAGGCACCGCGTGTCCCGACCACCGTTCCCGCCGTTCACCCTGGAGACCGCCCAGCAGAAGGTGCGCGCCGCGGAGGACGCGTGGAACACCCGCGACCCGGTCCGGGTGGCGCAGGCCTACACGGAGGACACCGTCTGGCGGAACCGCGCCGAGTTCCTGCGGGGCCGTGACCAGGTGGTGGACTTCCTGACCCGCAAGTGGCAGCGCGAGCTGGACTACGCGCTGCGCAAGGAGCTGTGGGCCTTCACCGACGACCGCATCGCGGTGCGCTTCCAGTACGAGTGGCAGGACGCCGAGGGCCGCACGTGGCGCTCCTACGGCAACGAGAACTGGGAGTTCGCCGCCGACGGCCTGATGCGCCGGCGGGAGGCCAGCATCAACGACGTGCCCATCGCCCTCGAGGAGCGCTGGATCCTCGGCCCGCGGGAGGACGGCGACACGACGCCGCTCCCGCTGCGGTGAGGTTCGGCCGGGGGAGACCCCGAGCGCCGTTCTCGGGGACGGATCCGGGTGTCACCGGATGTCGCGCCGGCGGCGCCGCGCGCAGGCTCGTGGCATGACGAACTCAGTTCCCCTCCCTCCGCCCGCGGACGCCCCCGACGGCGGGCAGCAGCGCCCGCCGCGGCGACCGGAGCTCCGGCGCAGCACCACCGACCGCATGGCCGGCGGGGTGTGCGGCGGGCTCGCCGAGTACACCGGCATCGACGCCGTGCTGTGGCGGGTCGGCTTCGTCGGCCTGACCGTCGCCGGTGGTGCCGGCATCCTCGTCTACCTGCTGCTGTGGGTGCTGATGCCCGCGGGGCCGATGCGGGACGACGAGAACCCCAGCCCTCTGGAGCGGCAGGTGCAGCGGCTGCACGACGTCCTCACCGGTGGGCGGGCGGCGTCCCCGCGGTGAGCCCGGTCGCCCTCCCGCGGGCCGGCCGACGGTCGGCACCGGCCCGCGAGGGGCGCCGATCCGACAGGATGGGCCGACCCCAGCCGTCGACCACTGTTGGAGCACCGTCGTGACCGTTCCCCCCGCGCCCCAGCCGGCCCCTGTGGTCGTGCCGAAGTTCTTCGTCCGGCAGCGAGTCACGATGATGGTCAACCGCTACGAGGTGCGCTCGGCGAACCCCGACGGCAGCGAAGGGCAGCTCCTCGCCCTCGCCGAGCAGAAGCGGATGAAGCTGCGGGAGGAGGTCACCTTCTTCGCCGACGAGTCCAAGAGCCGGCGGGTGTTCTCCTTCAAGGCCCGCCAGCGGCTGGACGTCGGCGCCGAGCACGACGTCCTCGACGAGCACGGGCAGCCCGTCGGCTACTTCCGGAAGGCGTTCGGCGCCAGCCTGCTGCGCTCCACCTGGCATCTGTCGGCGCCCGGCATCGACGCCGTCGGCCAGGAGCGCAACCGGTTCATCGCGCTGCTGCGCCGGGTGTGGGGCCTCATCCCGTTCCTCGACAGCATCCCGGTGCCGTTCCTCTTCCACTTCGACTTCACCGACAGCCGGACCGGGGCGCTGGTGATGAGCAGCGAGAAGCGGATCGCGCTGCGCGACCAGTACACGGTGACCGTTCCCGACGACCGCCTGGACTTCCGGGTGGCGGCGGCGATGGCCGTCGCGCTGGACGCGCTGCAGAGCCGCTGACCCACGCTCTGGGGGTGTTCGCGGCGCTCCACGGCCACTGCAGGACCCGCGGAGCGGTCGGAACGCTCCCAGGGCGCAGGGGAAGGTGCGGCGGGCCGGCGGCGTTGCGCCAGGCAACCGACGTGAAAGGCCCGTACCGCACATGAGCATCACCCTGTCCGTCCTCGACCTGGCACCCATCCCGCGCGGGGAGACCGCGAGCAGCGCCATCGCCGCGAGCGTGGCCCTCGCCCAGTGCGCGGAGGAGCACGGTTACGCGCGCGTCTGGTACGCCGAGCACCACAACATGCCCTCCATCGCCTCGTCGGCCACCAGCGTGCTGATCGCGCACGTCGGCGCGCAGACCAGCAGCATCCGGCTGGGTGCCGGCGGGGTCATGCTGCCCAACCACTCGCCGCTGACGATCGCCGAGCAGTTCGGCACGCTCGACGCGATGTACCCCGGCCGCATCGACCTGGGGCTGGGCCGTGCCCCGGGCAGCGACCAGAACACCATGTACGCGCTGCGCCGCGACCCGCGTTCGGCCGACAGCTTCCCGCAGGACATCCTCGAGCTGCAGGCCTACCTGGCCGGTGAGAGCCGGGTGCCCGGTGTCGACGCGATCCCCGGCAAGGGCTCGCGGGTGCCGCTGTACGTGCTCGGGTCGTCGATGTTCGGCGCCACGCTCGCCGCGGCGCTCGGGCTGCCCTACGCGTTCGCCTCGCACTTCGCGCCGGCCATGCTCGAGCCGGCCGTCGCCGCCTACCGCCGGGAGTTCAAGCCCTCCGAGCAGCTGGCGGAGCCCTACGTCATCGCCGGGGTCAACGTCGTCGCCGCCGACAGCACCGCGGCCGCGCAGGAGCAGCTGCAGGCCGTCCGGCGGAACCTGGCCGTCGGCCTGTTCGGCCGTGGCCGGGCGCTCACCGACGAGCAGGCCGACCAGCTGCTCGCGCAGGGAGCCGGTCAGCACGTCTCCACCATGCTGACCCACACCGCCGTCGGCACCCCGGCCGAGGTGCGCGAGCACCTCGAGGGGTTCGCGAAGCTGGCCGACGCCGACGAGCTGATCGTCGCCCACCAGTCGGCGTCCCTCGACGGACGGCTGCGGTCGGTGGAGCTCCTGGCCCAGGCCATGGGGGACCGCGCACTGTGACGCACCGGGGTTTCGGGTCCCGGGGAGCCGCGGGTAGGCCGCCGCGGTGACCTACTCGATCGTGGCCCGCGACCCCGAGACGGGGGAGATGGGCGTCGCCACCCAGTCCCAGGCCTTCGCGGTCGGCAACAGCGTCCCCTTCGCCCTCCCGGGGCACGGGGTCATCGCCACGCAGTCGATGGCCGAGCCCATGTACGGCTCCGTCGGTCTCGACCTCCTGCGCGGCGGGTTCACCGCGCAGGAGGTGCTGACGGCGCTCAGCAGCGTCGACCCCCAGCCCGAGCGCCGGCAGGTCGCCGTCCTCGGTCTCGCCGGCGACTTCGCCGTGTACACGGGCACCAGCTGCGTCGACGCCGCCGGTCACCTCGTCGGCGACAACTGCGTCGCGCTGGCCAACATGGCGAGCTCGCCCGCGGTGTGGGAAGCGATGGTGGAGCGGTTCGAGGGCTCCGCCGGTCTGCTCGCGCAGCGCCTGCTCAGCGCGCTGGTGGCGGGGGAGGAGGCCGGCGGTGACTTCCGGGGACGCCGGTCGGCCGCGATCATGGTCGTCCGCGCGACCACGACCGGGCGTCCCTGGCACGACATGGTGGTCGACCTGCGGGTCGACGACTCCCCGGACCCGCTGGGCGCCCTGGCCGACCTGACCGTGACCCGCGCCCGCTACCAGGACGTCGTCCGTGCCTTCCAGCAGGCCATCGACGGGGACCCCGTCACGGCCGACCGGGAGCTGGAGCTGCTGCGCCCCATGGACCCGGTCACCGAGCCCGACCAGCTGATGTGGCGGGCCGTCGTCGCGGCCCTCGCGGGCCGGGAGGACGACGCCCGGGCGATGCTCGTCGAGCTTGCCGCCTCCGCGCCGCAGTTCATCGAAGCGGCCAGCCGCTTCGGCAAGGCCGGGCTGATGCCGGCCGACGTCGTCGACCGGATCATCCCGCCGGTGCCTCCCGCCTGACGCTCCCGGCGCGGCCCCGGCCTCCCCCCGGCGGGGGAGGAAGGACGTGAGCTGCGTTTCAGCCGATCTCGTACCGCGCCGATCGTCCGGTCATGGATGAGCGGCGCACCGGGAGCACGCGGGGGCGCGACGCGGACCGGGCGCTGCGTGCCGTGCGGGTCACGGCCGCCGTCGCGTCCGCCGCCTGGGTGCTCTGCCTGGTGATGGCCGCCCTCGGGATCCCGTACGTCGGGGAGTACCTGGCCGCGGGCGGGAAGCTGGTCTTCCTCGCCGCCCTCACGGTCGTGCTCGTGCTGCGGGCACGCGTGACCTCGGTCGCACGCCGGGCGTGGCTTTGCTTCGCCGGCGCGGTCGGGGCCTACCTGCTCGGTGGCGCGGTCTACGAGCTGCACTACCGCGGGCTGGAGACGGTGCCCCGGCCGTCGTGGGCCGACGCCCTCCAGCTGGGGTTCTACCCGCTGGCCTTCCTCGCGCTGCTGCTCATGATCCGCGGCCGGGTGCGGCGGCTCACGGCCGACCTCTGGCTCGACTGCCTGGTCACCGGGCTCACCGCCGGGGCCCTGGCCGCGTCCCTGGCCCTCGGGGACCTGCTCCGCACCGCGGCGGACGGGCACGGGGCCGCCTTCGTCGGCATCGCCTACCCGGTGGGTGACCTGCTGCTGCTCAGCCTGCTGGCCGCCGGCCTGGTCGTCATCGGGCGGCGCGGCGGGGGCGGCTGGTGGTGGGTCGTCACCGGGCTCCTGCTGTTCGTCACCGGCGACACCGTGTACGCCTACCAGGTCGCCCACGACACGTACTCCGTGGGCAGCGCGCTCGACGTGGTCTGGGGTCTGGCGTTCCTGTGCTTCGGGTTCTCGGCCTGCCACGCCCCCGCCGGGGGCATCTCCGACCCCGCAGCGGTCCGCGCGCCGCTGCTCGTCCCCGCGGTGTGCACCCTGACCGCAGTCGGGCTGCTCGTCCACGGGTACTTCCGTGGCGGCGACCCGATGACGGGGGCGCTCGCCTTCGGCGCGGTCCTCGCCGCCCTGGCCCGGACCGCGCTCACCTTCCGCGCCGTCCGCGCGCTGGCCGACAGCCGCCGCCAGGCGCGCACCGACGAGCTGACCGGGCTGCCCAACCGACGCTGCGTCTTCGAGGCGCTCGACGCCCTGGACACGCGGCTCCTCGCCGGTGAGGAGCTCGCCGTCCTCGTCCTCGACCTCGACCGGTTCAAGGAGATCAACGACTCGCTGGGCCACGGTGTCGGCGACGCGCTGCTGCGGGAGGTCGGCACCCGGCTGCGGGCGCAGGTGCGCGACGGTGACCTGCTGGCCCGGCTGGGCGGGGATGAGTTCGTCGTCCTGGCCCAGGACCTGGACGTCGACGGCGCCCTCGTCCTGGCCGACCGCCTCCGCGACCACCTGCGGCGCCCGTTCCGGCTCGCCGGCATGGAGCTCGGCCTGGACGCCGCCGTCGGTGTCGCCGTGGGCCCCGAGCACTCGCGCAGCGCCGCGGAGCTGCTGCAGCTGGCCGACCTGGCGATGTACTCGGCGAAGTCCGGCCGCCTCGGCGCCGCCGTGTACGACGAGGACCGGGACGGGCACGGTCGGCACCGGCTGGAGGACGTCTCGGCGCTGCGGCGGGCCCTCGAGACCGGTGAGCTGGTGCTGCACTACCAGCCGAAGCTCGATCTCCCCACGGGCACGGTGGCAGGCGTCGAGGCGCTCGTCCGCTGGCAGCACCCGACGCGGGGGCTGCTCTACCCGGACGCGTTCATCGACCTGGCGGAGTCGGCCGGGCTCATGGGCCAACTGACCGCCCGGGTGGTCGACATGGCCCTGGCCCAGTGCCGCCGCTGGGCCGACCAGGGCCGGTCGCTCACCATGGCGGTCAACGTCAGCCCCTCGAACCTGGTCGACCAGTCCTTCCCGGACGACGTCGCCCGCCTGCTCGCCGCGCACGGGCTGACCGCGGGCAGCCTGGTCCTCGAGGTCACCGAGAGCCTGCTGATGGAGGACCGGGAGCGCGCCGTCGGGGTGCTCGGCCGGCTGCGGGACGACGGCGTCGGCGTGGCCATCGACGACTACGGCACCGGCCACTCCAGCCTGGCCTACCTCGCCGCGCTGCCGGTCACGGAGCTGAAGCTGGACCGCACGTTCATCGCGGCGATGACCGGGAGCGCCCGAGCGGCTTCGATCGTCACCTCCACCCTGCAGCTGGCGCACGCGCTGGGCCTGGTGCTGGTGGCGGAGGGCGCGGAGGACGCGGCGACGGTCGCGGCCCTCGCGGAGCTGGGCTGCGACGTCGTCCAGGGGTACCACCTGAGCCGGCCCCTACCGCCGGAGGAGCTGTGGAGCTGGCTGGACGAGCGGGAGCAGACGCCGCTCACCAGCCGGGCGTGAGCCCTTCGTCGAGCCAGGTCTCGTACTCGTCCTCGGTCATCGGGCGAGCCGCAGCCAGCGCCGCCTCGAGCACCGGCAGCGCGACGACCGGGTCGGCCGTCACGCCGATCCGGACGTCGGGGTCGAAGCGGACCAGCTCCTGCCAGTACCCGGACGAGCGCAGCCAGCGCCCGTCGCCGAGGGCGGCGCAGGAGGTCATCGGCTGGTCGCCGCCCGGCGTCCAGAGCGAGGTCGCTGCGCACGGGTCGGCCGCCGCGGGATCCACCGGCTGGTCGCGGAACAGCCAGAGCACCGCGTCGGCCCGGTGGTCGGCGCGTTCCAGCCGCGTCCAGATCAGCGGGCTGCCGGTCGCCTGGGACGCGGAGACCCGGTAGCCGTCGACCGCGGTGACCCACGGGTGCTCAGTGGTGCCCACCTCCGTGAGGATCCGCTGCTGCTGGGCGTCCTGGGCCGCCTCCGTCCCGCGCGGCACGAGGACCGCCGCGGCGCATCCCGCGAGGAGCACCGCCGTGACGATCCGGACCACGCCGGGCCACTGCAGGCCGGCGACCGCGGCGAACGGCAGACCGGCGGCCGCGTAGCGGAGCAGCACGGGCACGCCGTCGCCGACGTCCAGGCGCAGCGCCACCCCCGCGAGCACGACGACGGCACCGGACGCGACCACGCCCAGGGTGACGCCCCGCAGCACCGAGCCGGGCCGGCCGCAGCCACCCGGTCCCGCGGTGCGGTCCACGGCGACGGCGAGCCCGCAGGCGATGGCGGTGAGCACGGCGACCGCGATGCCCACGGCGGTCCAGCCGCCGAAGAGCGAGGCGATGACGACGGGCGCGCCCACGACCGCCATCAGGATGCCGAGCCCGCCGGCCAGCAGGACGTGCAGCAGCGCGCGGACCGGAGACGCCGTCGGGGGTGCCACGCGGTCTTCGGCGGTCGTGGGCAGCACGCGCGCAGTGTGCCAGCCGGCGTGCGGCCTCGGAGTGCACGAGAGCCCCCCTCCGGTGTCCGGAGGGGGGCTCTCGTGCAGTTCCGCGCCAGGGGGGGGCGCGGTGCGGTCAGCTCTTCGGCCGCGCCCCGGCGCGCAGGGCGCCGAGCAGGTCGTGGTTCAGCCGGGAGATCGTCTCCATCGAGATGCCCTTCGGGCAGGAGGCGGAGCACTCGCCGATGTTCGTGCAGCCGCCGAAGCCCTCGCGGTCCTGCTGCGCCACCATGTTGACCACGCGGTCGTTGCGCTCGGGCTGGCCCTGGGGCAGCAGCCCCAGGTGCGTCACCTTGGCGGCGGTGAACAGCATCGAGGAGGCGTTCGGGCAGGCCGCCACGCAGGCACCGCAGCCGATGCAGGTGGCGGCGTCGAACGCGGCGTCCGAGTCGGCCTTCGGCACCGGGGTCGCGTGCGCCTCGGGCGCGGTGCCGGTGGGCACGCTGATGTAGCCGCCGGCCTGGATGATCCGGTCGAACGCCCGTCGGTCGACGGCGAGGTCCTTGATCACCGGGAACGCGGTGGCGCGCCACGGCTCGATGTCGATCGAGTCGCCGTCCTTGAAGGAACGCATGTGCAGCTGGCACGTAGTCGTCTGCTGCGGGCCGTGCGCCTGACCGTTGATCATGACGCCGCACATGCCGCAGATGCCCTCGCGGCAGTCGTGGTCGAAGGCGACCGGGTCGTCGCCCTGCATGATCAGCTGCTCGTTGAGCACGTCGAGCATCTCGAGGAACGACATGTCGGGGGAGATGTCGGTGATCTTGTAGGTCACCATCTTGCCCTTGGCCGTCGGCCCCTGCTGGCGCCAGATGCGCAGCGTCAGGTTCATCCCGCGCTTCTCGGCCGCGGGGTTGCCGACGCTGGAGCGCATCGGGCCTTCGTGTGTGGCTGTCACTTGTAGCTCCGCTGGGCGAGGTGGACGTACTCGTACTCGAGGTCTTCCCGGTGCAGGACCGGGGGCTGGCCCTCCGGCGTCCACTCCCAGGCGGCGACGTAGGCGAAGTTCTCGTCGTCGCGCAGCGCCTCCCCGTCGGGCGTCTGGCTCTCCGCGCGGAAGTGGCCACCGCAGCTCTCGCGGCGGTGCAGGGCGTCGATGCACATCAGCTCGGCGAGCTCGATGAAGTCGGCGACCCGGCCGGCGTGCTCCAGCGTCTGGTTGAACG
This sequence comes from Blastococcus sp. SYSU DS0828, assembly GCF_054050975.1. Lineage (NCBI taxonomy): Bacteria > Bacillati > Actinomycetota > Actinomycetes > Geodermatophilales > Geodermatophilaceae > Blastococcus > Blastococcus sp. SYSU DS0828. The sequence continues at coordinate 33,905 of NZ_JBJHAK010000032.1, forward strand.
AGTGCCAGTCGCCGGTCACCTTCAGGTTGGTCCAGAACTCCTTGCGGATCTCCTGGATGCGGTCGATGGCCTTGCGCAGGCCCTCGTCCGTGCGCTCCATGCCGCAGAGGTCCCACATCAGCTGGCCGACCTCGCGGTGGAAGGACGCCGGGGTGCGGTTGCCGTTGATGCTCAGCAGCTTCTGCACCTGCTCCTGCACGCCGGTGAGCGCCTCGACGGCGGCGGGGTGGCTCTCGTCGACCTTCTCGAACGGCCCGTCGGCGAGGTAGCTGCTGATCGTCGACGGGAGCACGAAGTAGCCGTCGGCCAGCCCCTGCATCAGCGCGGAGGCGCCGAGCCGGTTCGCGCCGTGGTCGGAGAAGTTGGCCTCCCCGATCACGAACATGCCCGGGATCGTCGACTGCAGGTCGTAGTCGACCCACAGCCCGCCCATCGTGTAGTGCACGGCGGGGTAGATCCGCATCGGGACCTCGTAGGGGTCCTCGCCCGTGATCTGGGCGTACATGTCGAAGAGGTTCCCGTACTTGGCCTCGACGGCCGGACGCCCGAGGCGCTCGATCGCCTCGGCGAAGTCCAGGTAGACGCCGAGCCCACCCGGGCCCACGCCGCGGCCCTCGTCGCAGACGTTCTTGGCCTGGCGCGAGGCGATGTCGCGGGGCACCAGGTTGCCGAACGAGGGGTAGAGGCGCTCGAGGTAGTAGTCGCGGTCGGACTCGGGGATGTCCCGCGGGTCGCGGTCGTCGCCGCGCTCCTTGGGCACCCACACGCGGCCGTCGTTGCGCAGCGACTCCGACATCAGGGTCAGCTTCGACTGGTAGTCGCCCTTGACCGGGATGCAGGTGGGGTGGATCTGCGTGTAGCAGGGGTTGGCGAAGTACGCGCCCCGCTTGTGCGCCCGCCAGATCGCCGTGGTGTTGGAGCCCTTGGCGTTGGTGGAGAGGTAGAAGACGTTGCCGTAGCCACCGCTGGCGATGACCACCGCGTCGGCGAAGTGCGTGCTGATCTCGCCGCTGACGAGGTCGCGGGCGACGATGCCGCGGGCGCGGCCGTCGACGACGATCAGGTCGAGCATCTCGGTGCGCGAGTGCTCCTCGACGGTCCCGGCCGCGATCTGCCGCTCCAGCGCCTGGTAGGCGCCGTAGAGCAGCTGCTGGCCCGTCTGGCCGCGGGCGTAGAAGGTGCGCGAGACCTGGGTGCCACCGAAGGAGCGGTTGTCGAGCAGGCCGCCGTACTCGCGGGCGAAGGGGACGCCCTGGGCGACGCACTGGTCGATGATGTTGACGCTGACCTCGGCGAGGCGGTGCACGTTGTTCTCGCGCGAGCGGAAGTCGCCGCCCTTGACCGTGTCGTAGAACAGCCGGTGCACGCTGTCGCCGTCGTTGCGGTAGTTCTTGGCGGCGTTGATCCCGCCCTGCGCGGCGACGCTGTGCGCGCGGCGCGGGCTGTCCTGGTACCAGAACGACTTCACGTTGTAGCCGGCCTCGCCCAGCGTGGCGGCGGCGGAGCCACCGGCCAGGCCCGTGCCGACGACGATGATCGTCATCTTGCGGCGGTTGGCGGGGTTGACCAGGCGGCCGCGGAACTTGCGCTCGCTCCAGCGCTCGCCGATCGGGACGTCGGTGGGGGCCTTGGTGTCGGCGATGGGCTCGCCGACGGTGAACAGCTCGAGAGGCATCTGGGGGAGCTCCTTAGTCGATGAGCCCGAAGAGGACGGAGAACGGCACCAGCAGGAATCCGAGGGTCAGGACGGTCGAGAACCCGAGGGCGAACAGGCTGACCGTCTTCTCGCGGCGCCGGTTGCTCTGGCCCAAGGTCTGCGTGGCGCTCCAGATGCCGTGCCGCAGGTGCATGCCCAGCAGGATCACCGAGATGGCGTAGAAGATCGTGACGAACGGGTTCTGGAAGCTGGCGACGAGCCGGTCGTACGGCGTGCTGTCGAAGCCCTCGGCGTTCACCGCACCCAGGGTGAGGTCGAGGACGTGGTAGATGATGAAGGCGCCGACGATCACGCCGCCCCAGCGCATCGTCCGCGAGGCGTAGCTCTGGGCGGTGGCCTTCTTGGTCACGTAGCCCGACGGGCGCGCACGCTTGGCCTGGCGCCACAGCGAGACGGCGGCCCAGAAGTGCGCCACGACGGCGACCAGCAGCACGATCCGGATGACCCAGAGCGTGGTCTGCCCGGGCAGCGCCGGGTTGCCGACCGTCCGGATCCAGCCCGAGTACGAGTTGAACGCCTCGGCGCCGGAGAAGGCCTTCAGGTTCCCGATCACGTGCGCGATCAGGTACAGCACCATGATGATGCCGCTGACGGCCATCACGGCCTTCTTGAAGACCGAGTTGGTCTTCGCCACCTTCGGGGTCCTGCGCTGAGTGTGCTCCACCGTCACCACAAGTCCCCACGCTAGGACTACACGGTGCTTGCCACCAAGCCAACACGAGGTGACACGGCTCATGTAAGGCGACCCTCACCGCAGGTCGGAGGGGAGGCTCCCGGCATCCGTGCACGTCGGGGGCGCGCGGTGGTGGTCCAGGCGCCTCCGGTGGGGGATCGTGTCCTCGTGCCCACCCCCACCCGTGGATTCCTCGGCCGCCGCCGCGAGCGCGACCCGCGGCTGCCGCCCGGCCAGTACGACGTCGGCGCCGACTGGCCGGTGCTGACCGCCGAGCCGACCCCGCGCATCTCACCCGAGACCTGGAGCATCACCGTCGACGGGAAGGTGGAGTCGCCGACGACGTGGTCGTGGGAGGAGGCGCACCGGCTGCCGCCGTCGGAGTACCGCGGCGACATCCACTGCGTCACGACCTGGTCGAAGTTCGACACCCGATTCTCCGGCGTCAGCGTCGACACGCTGCTCGATGCCGCCCGGCCGACCGCCGAGGCGCACTTCGTCATGGCGACGTCGAAGACCGGCTACACGACCAACCTGCCGCTGGCCGACGTCACCGGCGGCAAGGCGTGGTTGGTCTGGGACTTCGACGGTCGCCCGCTGACCCCGGAGCACGGTGGTCCCGTCCGGCTGCTGGTGCCGCACCTGTACTTCTGGAAGAGCGCCAAGTGGATCAGCAAGCTGACCCTGCTGGCCCGTGACCAGCCGGGCTTCTGGGAGCAGAACGGCTACCACGACCGCGGGGACCCGTGGCGGCAGCAGCGGTACCAGGGTGACTGAGGCCCCGGACCCGGTCGTGCTCGGCGCCGGGGTCCCCGGTGCCCCTGCCGGTGGCTGGCGGACGGCCACCGTCGCCGGCGTCCGTCGGCCGGTGCCGCGCTCGGTGCAGCTGCGGCTGGACGTCGCCGACCGGGTCGACCACCTGCCCGGGCAGCACTACGTGGTCCGGCTCACCGCCCCCGACGGGTACACCGCGCAGCGCTCCTACTCGGTCGCCTCCGCGCCCGGCGATCCGCTGGTGGAGCTGTTCGTGGAACGGCTGGACGACGGCGAGGTCTCCACCCACCTGGCCGACGTCGTGGAGCCGGGCGACGTGCTGGAGGTGCGCGGCCCCATCGGTGGCTGGTTCGTGTGGGACACGGAGAGCCCGGCGCTGCTGGTCGCCGGCGGCACCGGCGTCGTCCCGTTCGTGTCGATGCTGCGCACCGCCCGGGCGCTGGGACGCGCCGACCGGCTCCGGATCGCCGTCTCGGTCCGGACGCTGGAGCTGCTGCCCTACGCCGACGAGCTGCTCGCCGCCGGCGCGCTGGTCGTCACCACGCGGGAGCCGCACGGCATCCGGCCCGCCGGCCGGCTCACCGCCGCGGACCTCGTGCCGCTGTGGGAGCCGGGTCAGACGGCCTTCGTCTGCGGCTCGGCCGCGTTCGCCGGCGCGGCCACCCGGCTGCTGGAGACCCTGGGCATCCCGGCGGCGGACATCCGGGTGGAGCAGTTCGGGCCGAGGGGGGGGGGGGGGGGGGGGGGGGGGGGGGGGGGGGGGGGGGGGGGGGGGGGGGGGGGGGGGGGGGGGGGGGGGGGTGGCCGAGTTGGTCCTGTTCT
>NZ_JBJHAK010000033.1:0-36464 GCF_054050975.1 Blastococcus sp. SYSU DS0828
CCCCCCCCCCCCCCCCCCCCCCCCCCCCCCCCCCCCCCCCCCCCCCCCCCCCCCCCCCCCCCCCCCCCCCCCCCCCCGCCCCCCCCCCCCCCCCACCCCCCCCCCCCCCCCCCCCCCCCCCCCCCCCCCCCCCCCCCCCCCCCCCCCCCCCCACCCCGGCGGGGCCCCCGGCGCCGTGGTGGCCGCGGCCGTCGACCCTGGTCGCGACGGCGGCAGGCGTCGCCGGCGATTGCTTCCCGGAGACGCCGCCACCACAGTGGGGCCACCACCTCCGGACCGGACGGTCGGCCCTCCCCCACCCCCCGGGACCCGCCGGGTCCGGCGAATTCCAGGAGCGACGATGCAGGAGCACACCGAGATCCGCCAGGTCGGCCGACGGGTCGCACGCGGGCGCGGTCGCCCCGGCGACCCCGCCGCGCGGGTGCGCGTCGACCGGGACACCACGACGAACGCGGAGACGGCGTGAGCGCCCCGGTCCCCGCCCGCGTCGCCGTCATCGGCGGCGGGCGCATGGGCGCCGGCATCGCCCAGGCCTTCCTGACCGCCGGCGCCCGCGTCGAGGTCGTGGAGGCCGGCGCAGAGGCTGCCGACGCCGCCCACGGCCGGGTGGCCGAGGGGCTGGCGGAGGCCGCCCGCCGCGGAAAGCTCGACGGCGACGTCGCCGCCGCGCTGGACCGGCTGACCCTGGTGGACTCCCCCGCCGCGCTGGACCGGGAGAACGGGCTGGTCGTCGAGGCCGTCCCCGAGCGGGCCGACCTCAAGGCGGAGGTGCTGGGCGCCGCGGAGTCCGCCGTCGGCCCGGACGCGGTGCTCGCCACGAACACCAGCTCCCTCTCGGTCACCGAGCTCGCCGCGGCGCTGGAGCGCCCGGCCCGGTTCCTCGGCCTGCACTTCTTCAACCCCGTGCCGGCGTCCAAGCTCGTGGAGGTGGTGGTCGCCCGCGAGACCGCGGCCGAGCTCGTCGGGATCGCCTCCGGCTGGGTGCGCGCACTCGGCAAGACCGACGTCGTGGTGAAGGACTCCCCCGGCTTCGCCTCCTCCCGGCTCGGGGTGCTGCTGGGGCTGGAGGCGATCCGGATGCTCGAGGAGGGGGTCGCCGACGCCGAGGCCATCGACGCCGCCATGGAGCTGGGCTACCGGCACCCGATGGGGCCCCTGCGCTCCACCGACCTCGTGGGCCTCGACGTGCGGCTGGCGATCGCCGAGTACCTCCACCGGACCCTCGGCGAGCGGTTCGCCCCACCGCAACTGCTCCGCGACAAGGTCGCGGCGGGCGAGCTCGGCCGCACCACCGGTCGCGGATTCCACACCTACGACTGACCCGAGGCGGCCCCGATGACCAGCCCTGCCCCGCAGCGCCTCGCCGAGGAGACCGTCCGCCGCTACCTGGCGGAGGATTCCGCGGCGCGGGCACTCGGCGTCACCGTCAGCTCCGTGGCGCCGGGTTCGGTCACGGCGCACATGATCATCCGGCCCCAGATGCTCAACGGGCACGGCACCGCGCACGGCGCTGCACTGTTCGCCGTCGCCGACATCGCCTTCGCGATGGCCTGCAACTCGCACGGACAGCCGGCGGTGGGGCGGTCGTGCAGCATCGAGTACCTCGCGCCGGCCCGCGCCGGCGACACCGTCACCGCCACCGCGGTGGAACGATCGCTCGTGGGGCGGGGCGGGATCTACGACGTCGCGGTGACCCGCGACGCGGACGGGCTGCTCCTCGCCGAGATGCGGGGACACAGCCGCCAGGTGCCCCCCGCCCCGCCCGGACGCGCCTGACGGTCCGAGGGCCGGCCGGCCCGGGTCAGGACGCCGGTGGCGCCGGGGCGCGGGTCCGCAGGCCCCGGAAGGTCGTGGTCACGAGGGCGTCGGCGAGGTCGTCCGCGGACAGGCCGCCGCCGGGCCGGTACCACTCGGTCAGCGAGTTGACGGTGCCGAAGAGCAGGCGGCTGGTGACGGCGGGATCGACGTCGGGGCGCACGTCGCCCTCGTCCTCGGCGGCGCGCACCAGGTCGGTGACGACCCGGTCGAACTCCCGTCGCCGCTGCAGCGCCGCCTGCTCGACCGGGGAGTTGCCCCGGACCCGGAGCAGGAGCGTCACGAAGGGCAGCTCGGCCGCGAGCACGCGGACCGACCCGCGGACGACGTGCTCCAGCCGGTCGATCGCCGGGCCGGTGGTGCCGCCGGGCTCATCGGTGACGGCGAACAACGCGTCCAGCGCACGGTCGAGCGCCAGCCGCAGCAGCTCCACCTTGCTGGGCACGTGGTGGTAGATCGCCGACTTGGTGACGCCGAGCCGGGTGGCCAGCTCCTCCATGCTGGTGGCGTCGTAGCCGCGCTCGTTGAAGACCTCGACGGCGACGTCGAGCAGCGAGTCCAGCGAGTGCCCCGGGCGGCCGCGTCGGGCCGGGGGCGCGTCGGCGGTCGACGTCATGCACGGTTCCGGTTGTCGGTCATGCGCTTGAGTTTGCCAACCGATCGGGGCAGCGTCTCGGGGTCCACCACGAGCACCTCGATGCTGGACCCGACGACGTCCTTGACGCCCGTGCGCACCGCGGCCGCCGCGGCAGATCTCGCCTCCGCCGGGCAGTCCGGCCGCGCCTCGACGCGGCAGATCAGGTGGTCCATCCGCTCCCGGGTGACGAGCTCGAGGGCGAAGTGCGGGGAGAGCCCCGGCGTCCGCAGCACGATCTCCTCGATCTGGGTGGGGAACAGGTTCACCCCCCGCAGGATGATCATGTCGTCGGTGCGGCCGGTGATCTTCTGCATCCGCCGGAACGCCGGGCGCGCGGTGCCGGGCAGCAGCCGGGTGAGGTCGCGGGTCCGGTAGCGGACGACCGGCATCGCCTCCTTGGTCAGCGAGGTGAAGACGAGCTCCCCCTCCTCGCCGTCGGGCAGCACCTCACCGGTGAGCGGGTCGATGACCTCCGGGTAGAAGTGGTCCTCCCAGACGTGCAGCCCGTCCTTGGTCTCCACGCACTCCTGGGCGACGCCGGGGCCCATCACCTCGGACAGGCCGTAGATGTCCACGGCGTGGATGCCGGCCCGCTCCTCCATCTCGCGGCGCATCTGCTCGGTCCAGGGCTCGGCGCCGAAGATGCCGATCTCGAGGCTGCTCTCCCGCGGGTCCACGCCCTGCTTCTCGAACTCGTCGATGACGGTGAGCATGTAGGAGGGCGTGACCATGATGATCCGCGGCTCGAAGTCGCGGATCAGCTGCACCTGCCGCGGCGTCATGCCACCGGACACGGGGACGACGGTGCACCCCAGCTTCTCGGCTCCGTAGTGGGCGCCCAGGCCGCCGGTGAACAGGCCGTAGCCGTAGGCGTTGTGCAGCGTGTCCCCCGGCCGGCCCCCCGCGGCGCGGATGGAGCGGGCCATGACCGTCGCCCAGGTGTCGAGGTCGCGCTCGGTGTAGCCGACGACGGTCGGCTTGCCGGTGGTGCCGGAGGAGGCGTGCACGCGGCGCACCTGGTCCTTCGGGACCGCGAACATCCCGAAGGGGTAGTTCTCGCGCAGGTCGGCCTTGCTGGTCGTCGGGAACTTCGCGAGGTCGGCGAGCTCCCGGCAGTCGTCGGGGTGCACGCCGGCCGTGTCGAAGGCCCGGCGGTAGTGCGGCACGTTGTCGTAGGCGTGCCGCAGCGACCACTGGAGCCGCTCCAGCTGCTGCGCGCGCAGCTCATCGACGCCCAGGCGCTCGGCGGGGTCCAGCAGCGCCGGGTCGGGCGCCTCCCCCGGGCGCCCGTTCGTCTCCGTGGTCGCAACCGTCATGGCAGTGGCCTCCGATGTCCTGAGCGTCGTCACCGGACGGTCGGCGCGCGAGCTCGGCTCCGAATTACCGACCGGGCGGTCAGGTAAGCATCCCCTCCTCTCGACCGCTGTCAAGACCCGCCCGGCGAGCGCCGCGGACAGGGTTGTGCGGCGGCCGCCGCTGGTGCACACTGATTACCGACCGTCCGGTCAGTAAATGACCCGAGACGCACCCGAGGGGAACGAGATGTCCGCACCCACCCTGGACCGGCCCGCACCCGACGAGACCGCGCTGCAGGACCAGTTCGACGTCACCATCGCGGCCGGCCATCGCATCGAGCCGCGGGACTGGATGCCCGAGGGGTACCGGAAGACGCTCATCCGCCAGGTCGCGCAGCACGCGCACTCGGAGATCATCGGCATGCAGCCCGAGGGCGACTGGCTGCTCGCCGCGCCCAGCCTGCGGCGCAAGGCCGTCCTGCTGGCCAAGGTGCAGGACGAGGCCGGTCACGGCCTGTACCTGTACTCCGCGGCCGAGACGCTCGGCGCCGACCGCGCCGACCTCACCGACAAGCTGATCGAGGGCAGGCAGAAGTACAGCTCGATCTTCAACTACCCGACGCTCACCTACGCCGACGTCGGCGTCATCGGCTGGCTGGTCGACGGCGCGGCCATCTGCAACCAGGTGCCGCTGTGCCGCTCCTCCTACGGGCCCTACGCCCGGGCGATGATCCGGGTCTGCAAGGAGGAGTCGTTCCACCAGCGGCAGGGCTACGAGCTGCTGATGACGATGATGCGCGGCACCGACGAGCAGCGGGCCATGGTGCAGGACGCCGTCGACCGCTGGTGGTGGCCCTCGCTCATGATGTTCGGCCCGCCCGACGACGACAGCCCCAACACCGCGCAGTCGATGGCCTGGGGCATCAAGCGGCACACCAACGACGAGCTGCGCCAGCGGTTCGTGGACATGTCCGTGCCGCAGGCCGAGGTCCTCGGTGTCACGCTCCCCGACCCCGACCTCTCCTACGACCCCGAGACCGGCCACTACCGGTTCGGCCGGATCGACTGGGACGAGTTCAAGCGGGTCATCTCCGGCGAGGGCCCGATGAACGCCGTGCGCGTCGCCCGCCGCCGCGCGGCCCGGGACGACAACGCCTGGGTCACCGAGGCGGCCACGGCCTACGCCCGCAAGCACGAGGGGGCGGCCGCGTGAGCGGGGAGGTCACCGCCGAGGGCGGGCACGGCGCGGTCCCGACCGGGCCGGAGGTGCCGGTGCAGGCCCAGCGGCCGGCCGTGCGCCGGGACTGGCCGCTGTACGAGGTCTTCGTCCGCGGCAAGCGCGGGCTCAACCACGTGCACGTCGGCTCGCTGCACGCACCCGACGACGAGATGGCCGTGCACGCCGCCCGCGACCTCTACACCCGGCGCAACGAGGGCGTGAGCATCTGGGTGGTCAAGGCCGCCGACATCACCGCGTCCAGCCCCGCCGAGAAGGACCCGATGTTCGCCCCCAGCGGCGACAAGGTCTACCGCCACCCGACGTTCTACGAGATCCCCGAGAACGTCCCCCACATGTGAGGCGAGATCTGCACAGTGGCCCGCATCGGCTCCCCGACGGCGGCCACTGTGCAGATCTCGCCGGAGTCAGGAGCGAGGCCATGCACGAGGAGACGGTGTACGACGCGCTGGCCAATGCGCACGACGACGCGGGGCACTGGGCCTTCGGCACCGGCTTCGACGACCCGCTGGCCGGCGTCGACACCACGGTGCCCCACGACGTCGACGCCGCCGACCTCGGCACCTACTGCCTGATGCTCGGCGACGACGCGCTCGTGCTCGCCCAGCGGCTCACCCAGTGGATGACCAACGCGCCGGAGCTCGAGGAGGAGGTGGCGCTGGGCAACATCGGCCTGGACCTCCTCGGCCAGGCCCGGCTCCTGCTCGCCCGCGCCGGGGCGGCCGGGGTGCTCGGCCGCTCGCGGGAGCTCGCCGCGGAGACCATCCCCGACGAGGACGCCCTGGCCTACTTCCGGGACGCCGACGAGTTCCGCTGCACCGGCCTGGTCGAGGCGGAGAACGGCGACTTCGCGCAGACGATGGTCCGCCTGCTCGTCGCCTCGACGGTGCGGCTGGCGGCCTTCGCCCGGCTGCGGGAGTCCCGCGACCCGGTGCTCGCCGCCATCGCCGCGAAGGGCGTGCACGAGCTCGCCTACCACCGCGACCACGCCGCCCGCTGGGTGCTGCGCCTGGGCGACGGCACCGAGGAGTCGCACCGGCGGGCCCAGGACGGCGTCGCCGCGGTATGGCCGCTGCTGGCCGACCTGTTCACCGCCACGGATGTCGAGGCCCGGCTGGTCGCCGCCGGGGTCGCCGTCGACCCGGCCGACGTCCGCGACGAGGTGCGCGACGTCCTCACCACCGTGCTGGAGCGCGCCACGCTGCCGGTGCCCGCCTGGCCGGCCAACGCCGCCCCGCGCGGCCGGATCGGGCAGCACGGCGCGGAGCTGACCGAGCTGCTGGCCACCCTGCAGGGCCTGGCCCGCCGGCACCCGGCGGCGACCTGGTGAGCGCCGTGCTGACCGACCCCCGCTCGGTGGCGGAGACGGTCACCGACCCGGAGCTGCCGATGCTGACCCTCGCGGATCTCGGCGTGCTCCGCGAGGTGCGTGTCGAGCAGGGCACCGTCGTCGTCGAGATCACGCCGACCTACTCCGGCTGCCCCGCGATGGGCGTCATGCGGGCGGACCTCGTGCATGCCCTGCACCGGGCGGGCTTCGCCGACGTCGACGTCCGCACCGTGCTCTCGCCCGCCTGGTCCTCCGACTGGATCAGCGAGGAGGGCCGGCGCAAGCTCGCCGCGGCCGGCATCGCCCCGCCCGGGACGGCACCGGTCCGGTCCCCCGGCCCCGTCCCGCTCCAGCTGGGGCCGACGCGGCGGACGGCCGGCTGCCCCCAGTGCGGGTCGGCCGACACCGTCGAGCAGAGCGAGTTCGGCGCCACGGCCTGCAAGGCCCTGCGCCGCTGCCGCAGCTGCGGCGAGCCGTTCGAGCACTTCAAGGAGATCTGATGACGGCGACCGTTCCCGCGGCCGGTTCCGCCCCCACCCGTCCGCGGCGGCGGCCGCAGTTCCACCCGCTCCGGGTGGCCGCGGTCGAGCGGCTCACCGACGACTCCGTCGCGGTCACCTTCGACGTCCCCGCCGAGCTCGCCGAGGAGTACCGCTTCCGGCCCGGCCAGGCCCTCACCCTCCGCCGGGTCGACGGCGACCGGGACGAGCGCCGCTCCTACTCCATCTGCGCACCGATGGGCGCCGCTCCGCGGGTCGGCGTCCGCGAGGTCCCCGGCGGGTTCTTCTCCAGCTACCTGGTGCACGAGGTGCGCCCGGGCGACGAGATCGAGGTGCTCCCGCCCTCGGGCACCTTCACCGCTGACCTGTCGCAGCCCGCCGACCACGTCTTCGTCGTCGCCGGCTCGGGCATCACCCCAGCACTGAGCCTGGCCGCCACCGTGCTGCGCGACGGCGAGTCGACGGTCACCGTCTTCTACGGCAACCGCCGCACCAACACGGTGATGTTCGCCGACGAGCTCGCCGACCTGAAGGACGCCTACGGCACCCGGCTGCAGCTGGTGCACGTCCTCTCCCGCGAGCCCCGCGACGCCGACCTGACCAGCGGTCGACTCGACGGCGAGCGGCTGCGCAGCCTCGTGCAGAACCTCGTCGAGGTCGAGCGCGTCGACCACTGGTGGCTGTGCGGTCCGCACGGGATGGTGACCGACGCCCGCGCCCTGCTCGCCGAGCTCGGCGTCCCCGCGGGGAAGGTCCACCAGGAGCTGTTCTTCGTCGACGACGTCCCGCCCCAGCCGGTGCGCGGCGACGAGCAGACCGTCACCGGGCCCAGCAGCCAGGTGACCGTCGTCCTCGACGGCCGCTCGACCACGCTGGCGCTGCCGAAGGACCAGAGCGTGCTGGACTCCGCGCAGCGCGTCCGCTCCGACCTGCCCTTCGCGTGCAAGGGCGGGGTGTGCGGCACCTGCCGGGCGCGGGTGACCGACGGCGAGGTGGCGATGCGGCGCAACTACGCGCTCGAGGCCCAGGAGGTCGAGGCCGGCTACGTGCTCACCTGCCAGTCGCTGCCCGTCTCCGACGCCGTCACCGTCGACTACGACGCCTGACCCCGGTGGGCGACGCGGTGCCACGGGCGGCGCACCCGCACGGCGCCTCCCGGTGCGCGGCACGGACCGCTCGCGGGGTGCGCGCATGAGGCCCGTGCCCGTCGGCGAGTCCGCCGTCCTCGACGTCGTGGTGACCCCGGAGATGACCGTCCGCTTCGACGAGCTCGGCCCGGTGCACCCGGTGTACGCCACCTACTCGATGGCCAAGCACTTCGAGGAGGCCGGCCGGAAGCTGCTGCTGCGCCACCTCGAGCCCGGCGAGGCCGGGATCGGCAGCGCCCTGTCGGTGGAGCACCTGGCCCCGGCCTGGGTCGGCGACGCCATCCGGGTGACGTCCCGGTGCGCCGAGGTGCGCGGCAACCGCCTGACCTGCGACTGCAGCGCCGTCGATGCCGAGGGGCGGCTGCTGGGCCGTGGGACGACCGTCCAGGCAGTGCTGAGCGAGGAGGCGGTGCAGGCCCGGGTCACCCGCCCGCGGCGGACACGTCCGGGGGGCGCGCCGCCGGACGCCGGCTGACCCGAGGGCTCCAGGTCACGCGGGTTGCGGGAGAACCGGCCGCAGCCGACGCTGGAACCACTGGCGGCCGCGCCTGGGGCGCCGCCCCCGACCGCGCCACCGAACTCCCGGGGCGGTCGCTGCGACGGCGCGCGGCCGCCCCGGGGTCCGCCTCCCGAGGCGTCACCCCGGGGAGCGCGCGTCAGGTCGCCCGGCCCCGCATCCGCCGGTACTCGGCCACCACCGCCGTCGTGGCGGCATCCTGGTCCAGCGCCACGGGCTCCGGGCTGGTGAGCGCCGGCGCCAGCTCGCGCGCCATCACCTTGCCCAGCTCGACACCCCACTGGTCGAACGAGTCGATCTGCCAGATCACGCCCTGGGTGAGGACGACGTGCTCGTAGAGCGCCACCAGCTGCCCGAGCGTCCCCGGCGTCAGCCGCGGCGCGAGGATCACCGTGCTCGGCCGGTTCCCGGGCATGACCTTGTGCGGCACGAGGGCCGGGGGTGTGCCGTCGGCCGCCACCTCCTCGGCGGTGCGGCCGAAGGCCAGGACGGCCGCCTGGGCGAACATGTTGGCCATCAGCAGGTCGTGCATCTCACCGATGTCGTGGCTCGGCTCGCCGAAGCCGATGAAGTCGGCTGGGACCAGCGAGGTCCCCTGGTGCAGCAGCTGGTGGAAGGCGTGCTGGCCGTTCGTGCCGGGCTCCCCCCAGAACACCTCGCCCGTCGCCGTGGTGACCGGCTGCCCGTCCGTGCGCACCGACTTGCCGTTGCTCTCCATCGTCAGCTGCTGCAGGTAGGCCGGCAGCCGGGAGAGGTACTGGCTGTAGGGCAGGACGGCGTGGGTCTGGGCGTCGAAGAAGTTGCGGTACCAGACACCCAGCAGGCCCAGCAGCACCGGGACGTTGCGCTCGAGCGGGGTGGTGCGGAGGTGCTCGTCGACGGCGTGGAAGCCGGCGAGCATCTCGTCGTAGGCGTCCGGGCCGATCGCCACCATCAGCGAGAGCCCGATGGCGGAGGTGAAGGAGTACCGGCCCCCGACCCAGTCCCAGAACTCGAACATGTTCTGCGGATCGATGCCGAACGCGCGCACGGCGTCGGTGTTGGTGGACACCGCGGCGAAGTGCTTCGCCACGGCGGACTCGTCGGCCCCCAGCCCGCGCAGCAGCCAGTCCCGGGCGACGCCGGCGTTGGTGAGCGTCTCCAGCGTGGTGAAGGTCTTGGAGCTGACGACGAAGAGCGTCTCGGCGGGGTCGAGGTCGCGGGTGGCCTCGGCGAAGTCGGTGGGGTCGATGTTGGAGACGAACCGCAGGGTGAGGTTCCGGTCGGCGTGGTGCCGGAGGGCGGTGTACGCCATCGCGGGGCCCAGGTCGGAGCCGCCGATGCCGATGTTGACCACCGCCCGGATCGGCTTCCCCGTGTGCCCGCGCCATTCCCCCGAGCGCACCTGCTCGGCGAAACGGCGCATCCGCCCCAGCACCTCGTGCACGTCGCGGACCACGTGCTGGCCGTCCACCACGAGCTCCTCGCCCGGCGGCATGCGCAGCGCGACGTGCAGGACGGCGCGGTCCTCGGTGGTGTTGATGTGCTCGCCGCGGAACATCGCCTGGATGCGGTCGGGCAGACCCGCACGCTCGGCGAGGGCGACCAGCAGCCGCAGCGTCTCGTCGGTCACGCGGTGCCGGGACCAGTCGACGTGCAGCTCACCGACCTGCCCGGTCAGCCGCTCCGCGCGCTCGGGATCGCCGTCGAAGAGGTCCCGCAGGTGCGTGTCCCCGAGGGTGCGGCGGTGCTCGTCGAGCGCGCGCCACTCCGTGGTGTCCGTGATGTCCATGCTGGCTCCGTCCAGGTGCGGTCCGACGTCTGGGTCGATCCTGGCGCTGCTGGTCCTCCCCCGCTCACGGGGGTCCGAACGTGACGAACGGCTCACCACCCAACACTGACGTGAAGGACGAGTTCCCGGCAGACTGTCGATGACACCGGCGACGCCGCCGATGCGCACCGATGCTCCCGGCTCGGCGACCCCGACCGACATCGTCGCCACGGAACACGAGCTCCGCCGCTCCGGGTGCACCGCCGCACCGCCCTCAGAGACCTGGCACCGCCTCCGGTGCTGCCGCCCGCGCCGACGCCTGCGCACCGAACGAGACGGAACCATGTCCTCAGCCCTGCCTGCACTGCCCAAGCCCAGACTGTCGCGCCCCGCCTGGCTCTCGCCGAAGGTCGCCCGCACCGAGGTGCTCGCCGGCCTCGTCGTCGCCCTGGCGCTGATCCCCGAGGCGATCAGCTTCTCCATCCTCGCCGGCGTCGACCCCCGCGTCGGGCTGTTCTCCTCGTTCGTGATGGCCGTGGTCATCGCCTTCACCGGCGGCCGGCCGGCGATGATCACCGCTGCCACCGGCGCCATCGCCCTCGTCGTGGCCCCGCTGACGCTCGAGTACGGCGTCCAGTACCTGTTCGCCGCGGTGATCCTCGGCGGCATCTTCCAGATCGTGCTGGCCGCCACGGGCTTCGCCCGGCTGATGCGGTTCATCCCGCGCAGCGTCATGGTGGGCTTCGTCAACGCGCTGGCGATCCTCATCTTCACCGCGCAGCTGCCGCAGCTGACCGACGTGCCGTGGCTGGTCTACCCGATGGTGGCCGCCGGGCTGGCGATCATCTTCCTGCTCCCCCGGCTGACGACGGCGATCCCCGCACCCCTGGTCGCGATCGTCGTGCTGACGGCCCTGGCGGTGACAGCCGGCTGGGAGATCCCCGACGTCGGCGGCGAGGGCGACCTGCCCGACAGCCTGCCGTTCTTCCTGCTGCCCGACGTGCCGTTCACCGTCGAGACGCTGACCATCATCGCCCCCTACGCCCTCGGCGTGGCCTTCGTCGGGCTGATGGAGTCGCTGATGACGGCGAAGCTGGTCGACGACATCACCGACACCCACTCCGACAAGACCCGCGAGTCCTGGGGTCAGGGCGTGGCGAACATGGCCTCCGGCTTCTTCGGCGGCATGGGCGGCTGCGCGATGATCGGCCAGACGATGATCAACGTGAAGGCGTCGGGAGCCCGTACGCGGCTGTCCACATTCCTGTCCGGGGTGTTCCTGCTGATCCTCGTGGTCGCCCTCGGCGACATCGTGGCGACCATCCCGATGGCCGCCCTGGTCGCGGTGATGATCTTCGTGTCGATCGCCACCTTCGACTGGCACAGCCTGCGCACCATCCACCGGATGCCCAAGAGCGAGACCGCCGTCATGCTCACGACCGTCGCCGGCACGCTCTTCACCCACAACCTCGCCGTCGGCGTCGGCGCCGGCGTCCTCGCGGCCTGCGTGCTCTTCGCCCGCCGGGTCGCCCACCTGGCCGAGGTCACCAGCGTCACGGACGACGAAGGCACCCGGATCTACTCGGTGACGGGGGCGCTGTTCTTCGCCTCCAGCAACGACCTCTACACCCAGTTCGACTACGCCGGCGACCCCGGGAACGTGGTGATCGACCTGACCGACGCCCACATCTGGGACGCCTCGACCGTGGCTGCCCTCGACGCGATCACCCACAAGTACGAGACCCGCGGCAAGAACGTCCAGATCGTCGGGCTGACCGGGCACTCCGCCGACCGCTTCGACCGGCACACCGGCCAGCTCACCGGAGCGCACTGATGCCCGCTGCGGCAGCGCGCGCCGGGCGCGTGGCCTATGAAGGGGGCGTGACCGGAACGCCCCGCGAGCAGCTCATGCAGATCGGTCAGGTCGCCGAGCGCACCGGTCTGAGCCTGCGCACGATCCGCTTCTACGAGGAGAACGGGCTGGTCATCCCCACCGCCCGCTCCGAGGGCGGGTTCCGGCTGTACAGCTCCGAGGACGTCGCCCGCCTCGAGGTCGTGAAGCGGATGAAGCCCCTGGGGTTCACCCTCGAGGAGATGCAGGAGCTGCTCACCCTGCTGGCCGACCTGGACTCCGGCAGCGGCGACCGGGCGCAGCTGGTGGATCGGCTGCGCATGTTCCACGAGGCGGCCACGGCTCGGGTCACCGCGCTGAAGGAGCAGCTCGCCGTCGCCGAAGGGTTCGCCGACACCCTCGCGGAGCGGCTGGAAACGAGCCGCTGACCTGCGGTCGACGGACTCGTCCAGGTCCTCGCCGGTGACCACGGCGATCCTGACCGACCCCGGTTCGAGCGGTGGTGGCGCGAGGTACCGCGCCACCACCGCGCCGTCGTCCGGCCTCGACAAGGCCCGGTGGGTGGCTGCGCGCCACTGCTCCACACCCCCGCCGGGCCACGGCGCACTCCCGGCACTACGGTCGTCGAGGTGGAATTCCGTCGACTGGGCCGGTCCGGCCTCAACGTCTCGCAGATCGCCTTCGGCAACTGGCTGACGCACGGCAGCCAGGTCGAGGAGGACGCCGCCGTGTCGTGCGTGCACGCCGCGCTCGACGTCGGGATCACCACGTTCGACACCGCTGACGTCTACGCCGGCACCGCCGCCGAGTCGGTGCTGGGCCGCGCGCTGGGCGGTCAGCGCCGCGAGGGCCTGGAGATCGCCACGAAGGTGTACTGGCCGACGGGTCCCGGGCCGAACGACCGCGGGCTCTCCCGCAAGCACGTCGTCGAGAGCTGCCACGCCTCCCTCCGGCGACTCGGCACCGACTACATCGACCTGTACCAGGCGCACCGCTACGACCCGACGGTGCCGCTGGAGGAGACCATGACCGCCTTCGCCGACCTGGTGCGGGCCGGCAAGGTGCTCTACCTGGGCGTCTCCGAGTGGCAGCCCGACCAGATCGCCGCGGCGGCGGCGCTCGCCCGCGAGCTGAACGTCCAGCTGGTCAGCAACCAGCCCCAGTACTCGATGCTCTGGCGGGTCATCGAGGGCGAGGTCGTGCCGACGTGCGAGCGGGAGGGCCTGTCGCAGATCGTCTGGTCCCCGCTGGCCCAGGGCGTGCTCACCGGCAAGTACCGGCCCGGCGAGCAGCCGCCGACCGGTAGCCGCGCGGGCCACTCGGCCGTCGGTTTCCAGATCGAGGGGTTCCTCGCCGACGAGGTGCTGGCCAAGGTGCAGGGGCTGCGCCCGGTCGCCGACGACCTCGGGCTGACGATGGCGCAGCTCGCGCTGGCCTGGGTGCTGCAGAACCCGAACGTGGCCGCCGCGATCATCGGCGCCAGCCGACCGGAGCAGGTCCGTGACAACGTCAAGGCGGTCGGCGTGCGGCTCGACGCCGACGTCATGGCCCGTGTCGACGAGGTGCTCGACGGTGTGGTCGAGCGTGATCCCGCCAAGGTCTTCCTGCCCGCGGACAAGGCGGCGAGGGGTACCGCCGCGTAGCGGACCGGCTCCGGCCGCCCGTCACTCCCCCGCGCGCCAGGGTCGGCACGACAGGGCTCTACCCTTACGTTAGGGTAGGGAGTGCTCACTTGCTCCGCCCCGCCCGGAACCGAACGAATCGTGCGCGTCCACGCCGGCGCCCTGCCCCCCCTCGCCGAGCGGGTGGAGGTGCCGCGCTACGACCGCCGGCGGATCCGCACCGGCATCGTGCACATCGGGGTCGGCGGCTTCCACCGTGCGCACCAGGCCATGTACCTCGACCGGCTCATGGACGGCGGGCTGGCTCCGGAGTGGGGGATCTGCGGAGTCGGCGTCCTCCCGTCCGACCACCGCATGCAGGAGGTCATGGCTGCCCAGGACGGCCTGTACACCCTCGTCGTCAAGCACCCGGACGGCGCCTTCGAGCCCCGGGTCGTCGGATCGATCGTCGACTACCTCCTCGCGCCCGACGACCCGGAGGCGGTGGTCGAGCGGATGGCGGACCCCGACACGCGGATCGTGTCGCTGACCATCACCGAGCGCGGGTACAACACCGACCCCGTGACCGGAGCCTTCGACGTCGACGCCCCGGGAATCCGGGACGACCTCCGGCCTGACGCCGCCCTGCGCACCACGTTCGGGCTCGTGACCGAGGCGCTGGCCCGCCGTCGCGAGCGGGGGCTGACACCGTTCACCGTGCTCTCCTGCGACAACCTGCAGAACAACGGCGACGTCGCGAGGCGCGCGTTCAGTGCGTTCGCGACGATGCGGGACGCCGATCTCGGGGACTGGGTCGGCCGCGAGGTGTCGTTCCCCAACAGCATGGTCGACCGGATCACCCCGCTGACCACCGCCGCGGACATCGCGGGTCTCCGTGAGCGCTTCGGGGTGGAGGACGCGTGGCCGGTCGTGTGCGAACCGTTCGCCCAGTGGGTGGTCGAGGATCGCTTCCCCGCCGGCCGCCCACCGTGGGAGGAGGCCGGTGTCCAGTTCGTGCAGGACGTCGCCCCCTACGAGGCGATGAAGCTGCGGTTGCTCAACGGCAGCCACCAGGCGCTGGCCCACTTCGCCCGGCTGGCGGGCTACGAGCACGTCCACGACGCCTGCCGGGACCCGCTTTGGACCGCCTTCCTGCGGGATTACATGGATCGCGAGGTGTCCCCCACGCTCGCGGACGTGCCCGGGATCGACCTGGACGACTACAAGCGGACACTCCTCGCCCGTTTCGCGAGCCCCTCCGTGGGCGACACCGTGGCCCGGCTCTGCGCGCAGACCTCGGCGCTGATCCCCAAGTACGTGCTGCCCGTCGTGCGCGACGGCCTGGCCAGGGGCGGAGACGTGCGCCGCGCAGCCGCTGTCGTCGCCAGCTGGGCCCGGTCCGCGGAGGGCCGGGACGACGCCGGGCGCCCCCTGCCGCTGGTCGACCGGCAGGCCGACCGGGTACGCGCCAACGCGAGCCGGCTCGACGAGGACCCGGTCGCCTTCATCGCGGACCGCAGCATCTTCGGGGACCTGGTGGACGACGAGCGCTTCGTGGCGGCCTACCGCCGGGCCCTCTCCCTCCTGCGCGAGCGCGGCGCCCGCGCCACCTTGGCGGCACTCGTCGACGCGCCGAACGCATCGGCTTGAGAACCGCCGGCGGGCGGTGACGCCGTCACCGCACACCGGCCGCACCGGGCCGGCCCGCAGGGAACGTCAGACCCGGGTGTTGCGCTTCGTCCAGCCCCAGGCTGCGGTGGCCAGGAAGAGCACCACACCGATGATCAGCAGCCAGAAGAGCCCCTCGACCACCGCGCCGACGACGGCGAGCACCAGCCAGACGACCAGCAGCAGTCCGATGAGTCCGAGCACGGGTTCCTCCTCTGTCCGCGCACGGGCGCTCCGGCCCGCGCGCACCTCGATGTGACCTTGATCGGAATCGCTACCCGATCGCCGGGTCGGTCACGCCTCGACGGGACGGTCGTGCGACCGTTCCACGCACACGGGTGACGGACACGCCAGGATGAGCGCGCGACGAGGAGTCCCGGGCCGGGCGGCAGCGGCCACCGGTGGACGCTGCGAGGGGAGGTGCGCATGACCGAGCCGACGTCGGCCCTCCCCCGGGACCGCCCCTCCCCCGGGCCCGGCCCCGCGCCGGCGACCGCGCCCGGCGCGCACGCCGCGACCCCGCCCCCGGCGGTCGGCCGCGCGTCGCTGCTGCAGCGCGAGGCGGTGATCGCCGGGCGGTTCCTGGTCATCGGGCTGGCCGTGCTGGGCGCCGTCTGGCTGGTGCTGCAGGTCCAGTTCGTCGCGGCCGCGGCGATGCTCGGGCTGGCGCAGGTCGCGATGCTCTGGCCCATCGCCCGGTGGCTGCGGGGGCAAGGGGTCCCGGCCGCGCTGGCCGCGATCCTCTGCGTCGTCGCCTACCTGGCCTTCTTCGTGAGCGTCCTGACCTTCCTCGTGCTCCAGATCATCGGCGCCTGGCCCGGCCTGATCGCCGCGGGCACCGATGCCGTGGAGGCGACCAGCACCTGGGTCCAGGACCGGACCGACGACCTGAACAACGCCGGGCTGAACCAGGTCATCGACCAGCTGGAGACCTCGGTCGGCTCCGCGATGAGCGGGTTGGGCAACGCGGCCGCGCAGGGGCTGAACGCGGCGGGCAACGTCGCCACCGTCCTGATCATCGCCCTGTTCTTCACCCTGTTCGCGCTGACCAGCGGCGACCGGCTGTGGCGGCAGTTCCTCGGGGTCCTGCCCGTGGCGGACCGAGCCCCGACCGACGCCGCCTTCCGCGCCGGGATGCGCACCGCCGGCGCGTGGTTCTACGCGGCCACCGCGACCGGGCTGATCGACGGCATCCTCATCGGTCTCGGGCTGTGGCTGCTCGACGTCCCGCTGGCCCTGCCCATCGGCGCGCTGACCTTCCTGCTCGGCTACGTGCCGCTGGTGGGCGCGACGATCGCGGGAGCGGTCGCGGTCGCGGTCGCCGGCGTCACCAACGGCTGGACCACCGCGCTGTGGGCACTCCTCGTCGTCATCGTGGTGCAGCAGATCGAGGGGAACGTCCTGGCCCCCCTGCTCCTGTCCCGCGCGATCAGCTTCCACCCCCTGGTCATCCTGCTGCTCACGACCGGGGCTGCCTCCGCCTTCGGCCTCCTGGGCCTGTTCGTGGCGGTGCCGGTCGCCGGTGTGCTCGCCGCCGCGGTCCAGGGCTGGCGGCGGGCGGTGCGCCGCTCCGTGGAGGGGCAGGCGGGCAGCCCCGCCACGGAAGACCCGGAGGACGCCGAGGACGACGGCCACGCACCGCGGGCGCACGCCGGCGCCCCTCCGGCCTGACCGGCGCTCCCCCGCCCCGCCACCGCTCGACCTGACGAGCGGTGTGATCCCGGTTACGGTTCGGCCCACGTCGTCTCCGCCGGAGGTGTGCCCGTGCCCGAGTCCATCGTCGTGGGTCTCGACGGGAGCGAGTCGAGCAACCGCGCCGCGGACGCAGCCGCCGACGCCGCCCGCCACCACGGTCTGCGCCTGGTCCTCGCCTGCGTCGTCCCCTGGTCGCCCTACTCCTTCACCACCGCGGAGGAGAACGAACGCCGCTCCGTGGAGAAGGCGCGGGAGGCCGCGGCCGCCCGCGAGCGCGTGCTGGACCCGGTCGTCGCGCGGCTCTCCGAGCCCGGGGACCTCGTGGTCGAGGGGGTCGTCCGGCACGGGCACCCCGCCGAGACGCTGGTGCGCCTGGCCCGCGAGCACGATGCCGCCTGGATCACCGTCGGCCGCATCGGGCAGAGCCGGGTGCGCACCCTGCTCTTCGGGTCGACGCCGAGCAGCCTCATCCAGCTCTCCCCCGTCCCCGTCCTGGTGGTGCCGTGATGCCCTCGCCGTCCGACTCCCTGCTGGCCGCCACGTTCGACGAACAGGTCGACGGCTTCTTCGCACCGGTCTCCGAGTGGATCACCACGGTCGTCTTCTTCGCCGTGCCCCTGGACTTCATCGACGAGGGCGTCGAGCTGCCGCTCATCGTTGTCTGGCTCGTCATCGCCGGCGTCTTCTTCACCATCTACCTGCGGGGGTTCCAGTTCCGGGCGTTCAAGCACGCCATCCAGCTGGCGCGCGGGGACTACAACGATCCGCGAGATGCCGGCGAGGTGACCCACTTCCAGGCGCTGGCGACCGCCGTGTCGGGCACGGTCGGACTCGGGAACATCGCCGGGGTCGCGGTGGCGATCTCGCTGGGCGGGCCGGGTGCCACGCTGTGGATGATCATCGCCGGGCTGGTCGGCATGTGCACCAAGGGCGTGGAGTGCACGCTCGGCGTGAAGTACCGCAACGTCTACGCCGACGGCCGGGTCTCGGGCGGCCCGATGTACTACCTGACCAAGGGGCTGAAGGAGAAGAGCCCGAGGCTGGGCACGCTCGGCAAGGTCCTCGCCGTCCTCTTCTGCATCTTCACGCTCGGTGGCGCCGTGGGTGGCGGCAACATGTTCCAGGCCAACCAGGCGTTCAGCCAGGCGCAGTCGGTCACCGGCGGGGCGGACGGGCCCCTCGGCGGCGGCGCCGCGGGCGCGATCTTCGGTCTCGTGCTCGCCCTGTTCGTCGGCGCGGTCATCATCGGCGGGATCCGCAGCATCGCCCGGGTCACCGACAAGCTCGTGCCGTTCATGGCCGTCTTCTACGTCATCGCCTGCCTCACCGTGCTGTTCGCCAACCTCACGGAGATCCCCGAGGCGATGTGGGCGATCGTGTCGCAGGCGTTCAGCCCCGAGGCCGGGTTCGGCGGCATCGTCGGCGTCCTCATCCAGGGCTTCCGGCGAGCGGCCTTCAGCAACGAGGCGGGGCTGGGCTCGGCGGCGATCGCGCACTCGGCGGTCAAGACGAACGAGCCGGCGACCGAGGGGCACGTCGCCGTCCTCGAGCCGTTCATCGACACCGTCGTCATCTGCACCATGACGGCGCTCGCCATCGTCATCACCGGCACCTACGCCGACGACGCCAGCGACGCCGGCGTGCAGACGACGTCGGCCGCCTTCGGGTCGGTGGTCGGCTGGTTCCCGATCGTGCTAGCGGTCGCGGTGGTCCTGTTCGCCTACTCGACGATGCTGGCCTGGAGCTACTACGGGCTGAAGGCGGCGACCTACCTCTTCGGCGAGTCGATGATCGTCGACCGCACCTGGAAGCTCATCTTCTGCATCTTCGTGGTCATCGGCGCCTCGTCGACGCTGGAGGCGGTCATCGGCTTCTCCGACAGCATGATCTTCCTGATGTCCCTGCCCAACATCATCGGCCTCTACGTCCTGTCCCGCGTGGTCAAGGGGGAGATCGAGGGTTACCGCACCCGCCTGGCCAGCGGCGAGATCCGCCCCGTCGCCGACCGCGGCTGAGCCGGCCCGCAGCGGGGCGGGCCGGCTGCGCGGGCGGTCCAGCGGCGCCGGGTCGCCCGGCGATCAGGTGCGGGGGGCCAGCTCGTAGGTGGGGCCGAGATCGGTGGCGCTGGTGTCGGGCACCTCGTGCACGAGCTTCGGGTCCGCCTGCTGCAGCCGGTGGACCGCGGCCCGGGTCCGCTCGAGGTCCAGCCCGGTCTGCCGCGCCAGGTCCTGCAGGTGCGGCGCGCCGTCGGTCCCCTCCCGCTCGGCCACCGCCCGGTACACCGCTGCGTCGTCCCCGGACAGATCCTCCACGCGCATGTGCTGTTCCTCCTCGAGGTCGGCACGGACATCGTCGGACGCGACCGGCCGGTGCAGGTCACCCGGTGGCCACGGCGTCCCCCTACCCGCTGGCGCACCGTCCACGCGAGCGGCGGGCGCACCTGTGGGACCACCGGGTACCCAGGGAGGCGGCTCCGGGGGCCGTCCGAGCAGCGCGGGGGGAGGAGCCACCCGGTCGGGCGGCTACATGGCGCTGACGATGCACCGCAGGTCGTCGGCCACCCGCGTCGCCTCCCGGGAGGCGCCCGCGATGGCGTCCTGGGCCTGGGCCGTCGACGCGTTCTGCTCCTCGACCGCCGCGGCGATCGTGGTCTGCGCCTCCACGACGCCCCGGATGACCTCCTGGACGTTGCCGAGTGCGGCGCCCGCGGCTTCGACGTCACCGCGGACCGCCTCGACCACGCCCCGGATCCGCTCGGTGGCCCTCGCCGTCTCCGAGGCCAGGTCCTTGACCTCCCCGGCGACGACGGCGAACCCCTTGCCCGCCTCCCCGGCGCGGGCCGACTCGATGGTCGCGTTGAGCGCCAGCAGGTTGGTCTGGTCGGCGATGGCCGAGATGCTGCCGGCGATCTGGTCGATCTCGGCCATGGTCGCGGCCAGGCGCGCCACGGTCTCGGCGCTCTCCCGCGACCCGTCGCTGGCCTGGGTGGCCGTGGTGGTGGCGTGGCTGGCCGCCGCCGCGATCTCGGCGATGGCCGAGCGCAGCCCGGTCATGACGTCGGTCGCCGTGCCCACGTTCTCGTCCAGCCGCTGACCCGCCTGCACCAGCTCGGCGAGCTGCTCCTCCAGGCCGCTCGCCCGGAGCTCGCGCTGGGCCAGGGCAGCGGCCGCCTCCTCCGCGGCCCGCGCCCGCTCGGCGGCGAGCTCGGTCTGCGCCTGGGCCTGGGCGACCGCCTGGGCCTCGGCCCGGCGGGTCTCGGCCCGGCGACCGCGCTCGGCCTCCTCGGTGAACTTCCACGTGTAGGCGAGGAAGAACGCCTCGGCCAGCAGGAAGACCGCGTGCAGCAACGCGAACAGGAGCGGGTTCTCCTGCGCCTGCTCGGTCGAGTACACCGCCTCGGGCGCGACGAGGCTGGTCAGCGCGTGGTGGACCGCGACGAAGACGACGGCCAGCAGGAACGGCGTCCACAGCTGGTAGAGCGCGACCAGCGCCAGCAGGACGTAGAACCAGATGTGCAGGTCGGTGAGGCCGCCGCCGACGTGCACCAGCAGGTCGGCGCCGAACATCAGCCCGACGCTGGCCGCGCCGGCCCGCGCGAGCATGCCGCGCAGCACCAGGGCGGCGGCGAGCATGGTGACGAGCGCGGCCAGCTGCCCCCAGAGCGCCCAGCCGGTCACGTCGCGCACGAGCGCGATGGCCACCAGCGCGGGCGGGTGGAGGGCCAGGACCCAGCAGATGATGCGGTGCCGCCGGAGGAAGCCGGCCTCGTCCAGGCGCGCACCGCGCGGGATGGCTGCCCAGAGCCCGTTGCGGCGCGGGACATCGGTGAGGGTGGTCACGACGCGACTATCGGCAGGTGCAGCCACAATATCGAGCACAATAAGAACGGACCCTGCGGTTTTGGCGCCGAGCCGGCTCCACGCCCGGACGCCGGATCGACTGCCCCCGGCGGAGGCGGTCACTCCTCCGCGCTGCCGCGGGTACCCGGGGGGACGGGTGCGTTGACGTCGAAGAGGACACCGACCATGCGGATCGTGAAGCACACCGCGGCGGCGACGATCGAGGCGGCGGCGTTCCGGACGTCGAGCAGCTCGGCGACGACGACCGCGGTGGCGCCGACCAGCGCCGGTACGGCGTAGAGCCCGCTGCTGAGCACCGTGGGCACCTGCCGGACGAGGACGTCGCGAAGCGTGCCGCCCCCCACTCCGGTGAGCACGCCCACGATGACGGCTTGCGCGGGACCGAACCCGAGGTCGACCGCCTTGAGCGCCCCGGTGACGGCGAAGAGGCTCAGCCCGGCAGCGTCCAGGACGTTGATCGTCCCGTTGATCCGATCCAGGTGGGACCAGGAGAAGAAGGCGATCAGTCCGCCCCCGGCCGCCACGGCCAGGTAGCGCCAGTCGAGGAAGGTCGCCGGCGGCAGGGCGTCGAGGAAGACGTCGCGGATGGTGCCGCCACCCAGGGCGGTGATCATGCCGAGGGTCACCACGCCGACGATGTCCAACCGGGTCGCGCGCAGGGCGGTCAGGGCGCCGTTGAGCGCGAAGGCGAACGTGCCGACGAGGTCGAGCACGAGCAGCGCCGTGGTCGCCATGGGATGTCCTGCTCCTCACTGCGGGGCTCACCGACCGGCGTGACCGGGACGGCGGCTCCTGCCCGCCGTCCCGGCACCGTGCCGGGTCAGTCTCCCCGGCGGGTGAAGGCCTCGATGATCGACTGCCAGTGCTCGACGTGCGGGCCGGTGCGCGGCGCGTCGGGCTGCAGCGCGTAGGTGAGCGCCTGCCCGCGCATCGAGGTGAGCAGCACCTGGTAGACGGCCTCGGCCTGGGGGTGCCGCGCCACCCGTTCGCCGAACACCTCCATCGTCAGCGACCGCAGCTGCACGCCCAGCCGCCGCTCGTGCGGGAGCAGCGCGGCCCGCAGCTCGGCGTCCGTGCGGGCGGCGCCCCACAGCTCCATCGCGGCGACGAACAGCTCGCCGTGGAACCGCTCCCAGATCAGCTCCACGCCGAGCCGGGCGCGCGCGGTGGGGTCCGCCGGCAGGTCGGCGGCGGCCTGGCGGACGCTGGCGCTGAACTCCTCGTAGAGGTGGTCGACCGCGGCCAGCACGAGGTCGGCCTTGGCCGTGAACTGGTGGGTCAGGGCCCCTCGGGAGACCCCGGCCCGGCGCTGCACCTCCTGGGTGGTGGTCCGGGCGTAGCCGAGCTCGACCAGCGACTCCACGGTGGCCCGCACCAGCGCCGCGCGGGTGCTGGCCCGCCGTTCGGCCTGGGTGCGTCGCACGCTCGGGGCGGCGGTCACCTCGGCATGCTCGCTCCCCCGCGCCACGCGCTGATCCTAGGAAGGACGCCGGGGAACGGGGCGCCGCCTTGCGGCGACGCCCCGCTACCGGTGCTCAAACCGCGGCGGCGGCCCGCAGGCTACCCGCCGGGACGGCCCGCTCCAGCAGGATCGCCGGTGGCCGGAACCGCTCGCCGTAGCGGTCGGCCAGCTCGTCGGCCCGGGCCACGAAGCCGGCCACCCCGCCGGCGTACTGGTCGACGTACTGCAGGACGCCGCCGTAGAGCGGCGGGAAGCCGATCCCCATGATCGACCCGATGTTGGCGTCCTCGACGGTGCGCAGCACCTGCTCCTCGAGGCAGCGCGCCGTCTCGACGGCCATGGCGAACAGCAGGCGCTCCTGGGCGTCGCGGAAGGACACCCCGTCGCTCGCCGGGAAGAGCTCGGCCAGCCCGGGCCACACCCGCTTCTCCGGCTGCCAGTCGAAGAACCCGGCGCCCGCGGCCTTGCCCGTGCGGCCGTGCTCGACCATCGTCCGCAGGACGGCCACGCCCGGGTGGTCGTCGGCGGCCCCAGCCTTCGCCGCCTCGTCGCGGATCTTCAGCGGCAGGGTCAGGGTGACCTCGTCGAGCAGGGTGAGCGGCCCGGCGGGGAAGCCGGCCTGCAGGGCGGCGCGCTCGACGCTCATCGGCGCCAGCCCCTCGGCCAGCAGCGCCGCGCCCTCCATGACCAGGGTGCCGAACACCCGGCTGGTGAAGAACCCCCGGCTGTCGGCGACGACGATCGGGGTCTTGCCGATCTGCCGGACGACGTCGTAGGCCCGCGCCAGCGCCTCGTCGGAGGTCCGCTCCCCCACGATCAGCTCGACCAGCGGCATCTTGTCCACCGGCGAGAAGAAGTGCATGCCGACCACGTCGGCCTGCCGCTGCACGCCCTCGGCCAGCCCGGTGATCGGCAGGGTCGAGGTGTTGGAGGCCAGCAGCGCACCCGGCGCGGCGTTCGCCTCCGCCTCGCTCAGCACCCGGTGCTTGAGCGCGGTGTCCTCGAAGACCGCCTCCACGATCACGTCACAGCCGGCCAGGTCCGCCGCGTCGCCGGTCGGGGTGATCCGGGCGAGGAACGCGTCGGCCTTCGCCTGGCTCATGCGCCCGCGCGACACCTGCTTCCCGACCAGCCCGGCGACGTGCGCCTTCCCCTTGTCGGCGGCCTCCGCGCTGACGTCCTTGAGGACGACGTCGACGCCCACCTTGGCGAACGCGTGCGCGATGCCGGCGCCCATCATCCCGGCGCCCAGGACGCCGACCTTCGACGCCGAGAACGCCTGCTCGACCGACGGCCGCGAGCCCCCGCCGTTGATCCGGTTCAGGTCGAACCACAGCGCCTGGATCATGTTGGTCGAGATCTGGCCGACGACCAGGTCGACGAAGTACCGGCCCTCCACGGTGAACGCGGTGTCGACGTCCACCTGCAGGCTCTCCACCGCCGCCGACAGGATGGCGTAGGGCGCCGGGTAGGGCGCGCCCTTGAGCTGCTTGGTCAGGTTCGCCGGGAACGCCGGCAAGTTGGCGGCCAGCGACGGCGACGACGGGGTCCCGCCGGGCACCTTGTAGCCCTTGGTGTCCCACGGCTGCGCGGCACCGGGATTCGCCAGCACCCAGGCGCGGGCCTTGGCGAGCAGCTCGTCGCGGTCGGTAGCCGTCTCGTGGACCAGCCCCAGCTCCAGCGCCTTCTGGGGACGGACCTGCTGGCCCTGGAGCAGCAGCTCGAGCAGCGCCGTCGTCAGGCCGAGCAGGCGGACCGAGCGGACGATGCCGCCGCCGCCGGGCAGCAGGCCGAGCGTGACCTCGGGGAAGCCGAGCTTGACCTTCGGGTCGTCGAGGACGACGCGGTGGTGGGTGGCCAGGGCGATCTCCAGCCCGCCACCCAGCGCGGCGCCGTTGATCGCCGACGCGACCGGGATGCCGAGCGTCTCCAGCCGGCGCAGCTGGCCCTTCACCAGCGTCACCTGAGCCAGGACGGCGTCCTTGCTCTCGGGCGTGGCCTGGATCAGGCTGCCCAGGTTGCCGCCGGCGAAGAAGGTCTTCTTCGCGCTGGTCAGGACGACGCCCCGGATCGAGTCCTTCTCGGCCTCGAGCCGGTCGATCGTCTCGCCCATCGAGGCCACGTACGCGTCGTTCATGGTGTTCGCCGACGACGACGGGTCGTCGAGGGTGAGGACGACGACGCCGTCGGCGTCGGACTCCCAGCGGATGGTGCTCTCACTCATCGGGTGTCGCTCCTCAGACTCGCTCGACGACGGTGGCGATGCCCATCCCGCCGCCGACGCACAGGGTGGCCAGGCCGTAGCGCAGGTCGCGCCGCTCGAGCTCGTCGACGAGCGAGCCCAGGATCATCGCGCCGGTCGCGCCCAGCGGGTGCCCCATCGAGATGGCGCCACCGTTGACGTTGACCTGCTCGTGGGCGAAGCCGGTGTCGGCCATGAACCGCAGCACGACGGCGGCGAACGCCTCGTTCATCTCGACCAGATCGATGTCGTCGACGGTGAGACCCGCCTTGGCCAGCGCCTTGTGCGTGGCCGGCGCCGGACCGGTCAGCATGATCACCGGGTCGGCACCGGAGACGGCGGTGCTCACGATGCGGGCGCGCGGGGTCAGCCCGTTGCGGCTGCCCGCCTCCTCGGTGCCGACGACGACCAGCGCGGCGCCGTCGACGATGCCGCTGGAGTTGCCGGCGGTGTGCACGTGGTCGATCCGCTCGACCCAGTGGTACTTGTTCAGCGCGACGGCGTCGAAGCCGCCCAGGTCGCCGATGCCGGCGAACGCCGAGGGCAGCGCGGCCAGCGACTCGACGGTGGTGCCGGGTCGCACCAGCTCGTCGGCGTCGAGGACGACGGTGCCGTTCTTGTCCGTCACCGGGACGACGGACCGCTCGAAGTAGCCGTTGGACCACGCCTTGGCCGCGCGGGCGTGGGACTCGGCGGCGTAGGCGTCGACGTCCTCCCGGCTCCAGCCGGCGAGGGTCGCGATCAGGTCGGCACCGATGCCCTGCGGCACGAAGCCGGTGCGCGCGGCGGTCTCGGGGTCCATGGGCCAGGCGCCGCCGTCGGAGCCCATGGGCACCCGCGACATCGACTCGACACCGCCGGCGAGCACCAGGTCCTCGAAGCCGGACCGGACCTTCTGCGCGGCCAGGTTGACCGCCTCCAGGCCGCTGGCGCAGAACCGGTTGATCTGGACGCCGGCCACGGTGTCGGGCAGCCCGGCCGCCAGCGCCGCCGTCCGGGCGATCACCGCACCCTGCTCCCCCACCGGGGAGACGACGCCGAGGACGATGTCGTCGACCAGCGCCGGGTCGAGCCCGGGGTTGCGGTCGCGGACCGCGTCGATGAGACCGGTGGTCAGGCTGATCGGCTTGACCGAGTGCAGCCCGCCGGTCTTCTTGCCCTTGCCGCGCGGGGTGCGCACGGCGTCGTAGATGAACGCCTCGGTGCTCATGCTCGTGCCTCGGTGGCCATGCGAGTCCTCTCGGGTGCGTACGGGGAACGGGTTCAGACGCCGAGGGAGCGGCCGACGATCTCCTTCATGATCTCGGTCGTCCCGCCGTAGATGGTCTGGATGCGGCTGTCGAGGTAGGCCTTCGCGACCGGGTACTCGAGCATGTAGCCGTAGCCGCCGTGCAGCTGCAGGCACCGGTCGATCACCCGCTTCTGCAGCTCGGTGGTCCACCACTTGGCCATGGCCGCGTCCTCGGCGGTGAACCGGCCGGCGTTGTGCTCGAGGACGGCCTTCTCGAGGTAGGTCTCGGCGACCGAGACCTCGGTGTGCATCTCGGCGAGCTCGAAGCGGGTGTTCTGGAACGCCCCGATCGGTCTGCCGAAGGCGGTGCGGTCCTTGCAGTACTGGACGGTCAGGTCGAGCACGATGCGGGCGGAGGCGACGGCGCCGGCGGCGATCGACAGGCGCTCCTGCGGCAGGTTCGCCATGAGGTGGAAGAAGCCGTGCCCCTCGGTGCCGAGCAGGTTGGCGGCCGGCACCCGCACGTCCTCGAAGAACAGCTCGGCCGTGTCCTGCGCCTTGAGGCCGACCTTGTCCAGGTTCCGCCCGCGCTCGAAGCCCGGCATGCCGCGCTCGACGACCAGCAGCGAGAACCCGCGGGCACCGGCCTCCGGGTCGGTGCGGGCGACCACGATGACCAGGTCGGCGTTGATGCCGTTGGTGATGAACGTCTTGCTCCCGTTGAGCACCCACTCGTCGCCGTCCCGGCGGGCCGTGGTCCGCAGGCCCTGCAGGTCGGAGCCGGCGCCCGGCTCGGTCATGGCGATCGCGGTGATGATCTCCCCGCTGACGACACCGGGCAGCCAGCGCCGCTTCTGCTCCTCGGTGGCGAGCCCGGTCAGGTACGGCGCGACGACGTCGTTCTGCAAGGTGAAGCCCAGGCCGCTGGCCCCCACCCGGCTGACCTCGGCGGAGAGGATGGCGTTGTAGCGGAAGTCCCGGACCCCGCCGCCGCCGTACTCCTCGGGCACGTCCATGCCGAGCAGGCCCTGCTCGCCGGCGCGGAGCCACACCGCGCGGTCGACGACGCCGGCCTTCTCCCACTCGTCGTGGTGGGGGACGACCTCCTTGGCCAGGAAGTCCCGCACCATCGCGCGGAACGACTCGTGCTCGGCCTCGTAGAGAGCGGACTGCACAGCAACCTCCGGGACGTTCGCCGACCACCGGCGATCACCGCGCCGGGAACCCGAACATACAGACCACCCGTTCTGTATCTTCGCGGTCCACGTCACAGCGTCGTGTCGTCGTCCCGAGGAGCCCACCCGTGCAGGAGTACGCCAGCCCCAGCACCTTCGAGATCCCCGCCACCGCCGCGCTGCCCGATGCGGTGGCCACCCACGCGCGCGAGAACCCGGACCGCATCGCGCTGAGCCGCAACGTGGGCGGCAGCTGGGTGCCGGTCACCAGCCGCGAGTTCGCCCAGCAGGTGTCTGCCCTGGCGCGCGGCATGATCGCGGCCGGGGTCGGGCCGGGCGACCGGGTCGGGATCCTGGGCCGGACCAGCTACGAGTGGACCCTGGCCGACTACGCCATCTGGACCGCCGGCGGCGTGGGCGTACCCATCTACGAGACCTCGTCGGCCGAGCAGGCGCAGTGGATCCTGGCGGACTCCGGCGCGGTCGCCGTCGTGGTGGAGACCGCCGCGCACCGGACCCTGGTCGAGTCGGTGCGCAGCGACCTGCACGAGCTCCGCGAGGTCTGGACTGTCGAGACCGGGGACCTGGACGCCGTGGCCGCGCGGGCCGGGGAGGTGCCGGAGGAGGAGCTGGCGGCGCGTCGGGCCGGCCTGACCACCGACTCGCTCGCCACGATCATCTACACCTCGGGGACCACCGGGCGTCCCAAGGGCTGCGAGCTGACGCACGGGAACCTGCTCTACGTCGCCGAACTCGCACCGGCGGTCATCCCGGCGATGGCGGCCGAGAACGCCAGCTCGTTGCTCTTCCTGCCGCTGGCGCACGTCTTCGCCCGGATCATCGAGGTCGGCTGCATCCAGCACGGCGCCCGGCTGGGCCACACTCCCGACCTCGCCTCGCTGCTGGCCGACCTCGGCACGTTCCAGCCGACGTTCCTCGTCGCGGTGCCCCGAGTGTTCGAGAAGGTCTACAACGGTGCGCGGCAGAAGGCCCACGCCGGCGGCAAGGGCGCGATCTTCGACCGCGCCGAGCGGGTCGCCGTCGCCTGGTCGAAGGGTCAGGACACCGGGGGCCCCGCCCTCGCGGTCAGGCTCCAGCACGCACTGTTCGACCGGCTGGTCTACGGCAAGCTGCGGGCGGCGATGGGCGGCCAGGTGGAGTACGCCCTCTCCGGCGGCGCCCCGCTGGGCGAACGCCTCGGCCACTTCTTCCGGGGCATCGGCGTCACCATCCTCGAGGGCTACGGCCTCACCGAGACCACCGGCCCGGCGACCGTCAGCGGCCCGGACACCCTCAAGGTCGGCACCGTCGGCCGGCCGGCCCCCGGCACGGCGGTGCGCATCGACGACCTCGGCGAGATCCTCGTCCGCGGGCCGCAGGTGTTCCGCGGCTACTGGCACAACCCGGAGGCGACGGCCGAGGCGATGCGCGACGGCTGGTTCCGCACCGGCGACATCGGGGTGCTCGACCCCGAGGGGTACGTGACGATCACCGGACGGATCAAGGAGCTGATCGTGACCTCGGCCGGGAAGAACGTCTCCCCCGCCGTCCTCGAGGACAAGATCCGCGCGCACCCGCTGGTCAGCCAGTGCATCGTCGTCGGCGACAACCGGCCGTTCATCGGCTGCCTGATCACGCTGGACGCCGAGGCGCTGCCCGGGTGGCTGGAGAGCAAGGGCCGCCCCGGCGGCACCCCGCTGGCCGAGCTGGTCGACGACCCGGAGGTCCGGGCGGAGCTCCAGGCCGCCGTGGACGCCGCCAACAGGCAGGTGTCGAAGGCCGAGTCGATCCGCTCGTTCGCCGTCCTCCCCGTGGAGTGGACGGTGGAGGGCGGCCAGCTGACCCCCTCGCTGAAGCTCAAGCGCTCGGTGGTCATGCAGGAGAACGCCGACGAGATCGAGAGGATCTACGCCTCCTGAGCCGGCCGCCCGCGTGCCCCCGGTCGGGCGGTCCGGGGGCACGCGCGCACCTCCGGCGGGCCGGCCGGACCGGCCGCGCCGCTGAATCCGGAACGGATGGGACCGGTGTGACGCGTGCGGCCGACACGTGCCCGGCGGTGGTGGCGCAACGGGCGGCGGGCTCGGACTCTGGGCGCATGACGAGCGTCTACGCGTACGGCACGGCACACGCGGTCGTCATGGTCGGCTCCTTCGGCGCCGAAGGGCTCACCCCGCGGCAGATCGGCCCGGCGCACGCGACCATCGGCCGGGTCGGCGGGCAGAGCCGCAAGGCCCTCTGCGGCGCCTACGTCTCCATCGACGAGCAGCTGCCCTGGCCACCCGAGGGGTACGAGGAAACGCAGCTCTGCCCGAACTGCGCCGCCCTCGCCGCCCTCTGAGGCCCCCTGCAGGGTCCCGCCGCGAGCTTGCGAGTGGTGGGGGCAGGGGGTCCTTCAACAGCCGCCCGCGACCGACGGCAGCACCTGCACGACCGCGCCGTCGCCGACCGCCGCCGCCAGGCCGCCCTGCCAGCGCACGTCCTCGCCGTCGACGTAGACGTTGACGAACCGCCGCAGCGCCCCGGCCTCGTCCCGGATCCGCCGGCCGAGCACCGGGTGACGCGCCGCCAGCGCGTCGAGCACCGCCCGCAGCGTGGTGCCGTCCGCACCGCCACCCGGATCGACCGTCACGTGCCGCGTCCCCCCGGCGAGGTCGGCCAGCGACCCGGGCAGCACCACCTCCACGCGCACGCCGCCTCCCGTCACGGCAGCCGGGCCGCCCGCACGACGAGCACGTCGGGCAGGTGCTCGGCCACCAGGGAGAAGGTGTCCCCCTCGTCGCTGCTGGCGTACACGCAGCCGTCGCGCGTGCCCAGGTAGAGGCCGCCCCGGTCGTCGGTGCAGAAGGCGTCGCGCAGCACCGCGGTCCAGGCGCCTTCGGGGAGCCCGGCGCCGACCTCGGTCCAGCTCGCGCCGGCGTCCCGGGTGCGGTGCACCCGCAGCCGGCCGTCCGGCGGCACGCGCTGCACGTCGGCCACCAGCGGGACGACCCAGGCGGTGCCGGGCACGGTGGGCGAGGCGGCGACCGGGAAGCCGAAGTCGGCCGGCAGGCCCTCGGCGATGGAGGTCCACGACCCGCCGCCGTCGTCGGTGCGGAAGACCCCGAAGTGGTTCTGCGCGTACATCCGCGCCGGGCTCCCGGCGTCGAGCGCCACCTTGTGCACGCACTGGCCGTACTCGGGTGGCTCGGGCAGGAAGACCGCGCTGATCCCCCGGTTGCGCGGCGTCCACCCGGTCGCGCCGTCGTCGCTGACGTACACCCCGCCGGTGCTCATGGCGACGGTCACCCGGTCGGTTCCCGGGTCCGGCAGGACCGTGTGCACCGCGCCGCCGCCCGCCCCGGGTTCCCAGGTGGGCCGGTGCGGGTGGTCCCACAGCCCGCGCACCAGCGAGAAGCTGCAGCCGCCGTCGTCGCTGCGCCACAACGAATGCGGCTCGCAGCCGGCCCAGACGACGTCGGGGCGGGCGGCGGAGTCGGGCCGCAGCTGCCACACCCGGCCGAGCGCGGCGCCGGCGTCGCCCGGGAACCGGATGGCCCCGTGCTCGGTCTCCTGCCAGCTGCCCCCCAGGTCGTCCGACCAGGTGACGGTGGGGCCCCAGTGGCCGTACTGGACCCCCGCCAGCAGCCGCGGCGCCGGGCGGCGGATGTCCACGGACACCGCCGCCACCTCCTGGGCCAGCAGGTGTGGCCCGTCCAGGCTCCACGTCCGCCGGTCGTCGTCACTGCGGGCCAGCCACAGCCCCTTGCGCGTTCCGATGGCCAGCAGGTCGGTCATGGCGCCCCTCCGGTTCGACGGTCCTCGGAGGATGGACCGCCGACGGGGCGGGAACTGAGCGGCCGGCGCTCAGCGGCGCGTGGCGCCGCCCTCGGGGTGTCGCTGCTGCCCGTCGGAGACGACGTCGGGCGAGAGGCGCTGCGCCTGCGCGCGCAGCTGCTCGGCGGCGGCCCGGTCCTCGTCGGCGCGGGCCGCCCGCTGCCGGGCCTCCTGCTCGGCGAGCGCCGCCCGCTCCTGCACCTCGGCGAGCTCCCGGCGGGCGCGGGCCGCCTGCTCCTCGGCCAGCGCCTGCTCCTTCTCGGCGCGGGCGCCGCGGATCTCGGCCTCCCGCAGGTGGTCGCGGGCCTCCTCGCGCTGCTCCGCCCGCTTGCGCGCCCCGGTGGTCCGCGACCGCCGGGTGAACGCGAACGCCACCAGCGCCAGCACCAGCAGCACGACGACGACCAGCACCACGATCTGCCACGGCTCCACGACGATCCCCTCCTCGGACGCGCCGTCCTCGTGCCCCCGGCGGGTGTGGGGGAAACGCGGTGGCCGCTACTTCAGCGCGCTACCGGCCCGCCACTCCTCCCAGGGGATGGCCCAGTCGTAGATGGCGCCGTCGGCGGCCGAGAGCGTGGGGCCGATCGAGTTCCTGATCTCCACGACGTCGCCGGGCTGGGAGAAGTGGAAGAACCACGCGGCGCGCTCGGTGGAGAGGTTGATGCACCCGTGCGAGACGTTCTCCCGCCCCTGCTGGGCCACCGACCAGGGCGCCGCGTGCACGAACTCCCCGTTGTCCGAGAGCCGGACCGCGTACTCCACGGGCGTCCGGTAGCCGTCCGGGCTGTCGACCGGCGTGCCGTACGTGCTGGAGTCCATGACCCGGTTCCGGTTGAGCTCGGTGACCACGTGCGGCCCGTTGCGGCTCGGGAAGCCCGGGCCCCCGGCGCTCATCGGGAAGGTCTGCACCAGCTGGTCGCCGTCGTAGACCTCCATCGTGTGCGTCGCGGCGTCGGCGACCGAGACGTGCCGCTCGCCGATGGAGAAGCTGATGCTGCGGTCCTTCTCCCCCCAGACGCCGTCGCCGAAGTCGACGCCGTACAGGTTCGCGTCGAGGGTGACCTCGATGTTCTCGGGCCAGTAGGTGGACGGGCGGAAGTGCACCTCGCTGTCACCGAACCAGCTCCACACGCCGTCGGTGGGCGTCGTGCTCGTGACCACCAGGTTGCGCTCGACGGCGGCCTTGTCGGTCACCGGCTCGGAGAAGTACACGCGGATCGGCATGCCGACGCCGACGGTCTGGCCGTCCAGCGGGCCGATCCCCGGCGTCACGACCGCCTGCGGGTCCACGGTGGTGAACGTCGACGTCGCCCGCGTCGGTTCCTCGTCGGCGTTGGTGGCCGTCGCGGTCAGCGTGTAGGCGGTGTCGTAGGCCAGCGGCGTCGCCGGCTCCCAGACGGCGGTGCCGTCCTCCTCCTCGGCGACGACGCCCGGCACGGGTGCCCCGGTCGCGTCGGTGACGGCGACCTCGGCGAGCTCGCCACCGCTCACCGAGATCTCGAGCGGGACCACGGGCGAGAGGTCCACGGCCCCGTCGGCGACCGCGAGCTCGACCGTCGCCGGCTCGGCCGCGGCGGTCGGCTCACCGGCAGCGCCGGCGTCCGACCCGCTGCACCCGGCCAGGGCGACCAGCGCCCCAGCGGCGATCATCGTGGCTGTCCGTCGCACCCGTCCCGGCTCCTCTCGCCCTCCCACCCGGTCCGGACGGGAGCAATCCCCTCCAGTGTCCACGGCGGGACGACAGCGGAGCGTGGTGTCGGACACGGGCGTGGCGAAGAGCACCTGCCCCCACCGCCGGGCGACCGCCCGGCGCTGGTATCGTTCTCTCTCGTGCCCGCCGGCCGGGCGCACCGCGCCATTAGCTCAATTGGCAGAGCAGCTGACTCTTAATCAGCGGGTTCGGGGTTCGAGTCCCTGATGGCGCACCGCAACCCTCTCCGACCTGTGCCCGTGTCGGAGGGGGTTTCGTGCGTGGTGGCTGATCCACCACGCACTCACTCCGATGCGTCGGTCGGTCACCTGCCTGTCGATCTCGGGCTATCACTCCCGTCCGGCGGCCTCGCGATCACGACAGCACCTCGGACGGCACCTGCTCCCGCACGGCGGCGGCCAGCATGTCCGCGGCTGCCGCCGTCAGGTGGGTCTCGTCCGTGCGCAGCAGCACGTCGCCGGCGAAGGCGGGGCAGCGGCCGTCCGCGCAGAACATCTCCTGGGTGTCCACGTAGGTCACGTCCGCGCCGGCCGCCTGCTGCGCGTCGACCGCGGCCCGCTCGGCCTCGGTCTTGTCCAGGAAGCCGCGGCTGATCGGCCTGACGCAGTCCTCGGGACCGCTCAGGCGCCCCCCGCACTCGCGGGGATCGGCGCCCAGCGGCGGGTTGCCCAGGACCACGACGGAGCCGACGAACGGCGCCACCGCCTCGAGGGTCGACTCCAGGCCGCGCTGCCACTCGTCGATGGCGGCGCCGCTGTCGCCCTCGCTGCCGGCCCCGCTGACGAAGTTGCCGAAGTACCCCTGGCCGGCCGAGAGGACCAGCACGTCGGGTGCCGTCTCCTCGATGAACCGCAGCGTGCGCTCGCGCGCGGCCGCGCACTCCTCCGGGAAACCGGGTGGCTCGGCCGGCGGCGCCACGGCGACGTCGACGAACGGGCAGGAGGCGTAACCCAGCGCGAGCACCTGCCAGTCGTCGCCCTCGAAGACCCCGTTGACCGTGGGCCCCCAGCTCATCGCGACCGAATCGCCGACCAGGAGCGCCGTCCTGGGCGCATCCGCGGGCCCGTGCCGGCAGACCAGCGGGTCATCTCCGGCGGCCACCGTGTTGCGGCACCCCGGAGCGGTGGTGCCCATCTCCACCGGCTGGTGCTCGGGCCCGAGCCCGTCGAGGGAGGGCGTCAGGTCGGCCGGCCAGGACTCGGCGGACAGGGCGGCCTCCACCTGGTCCGCGAGCTCGGCCGCCGACGGCCGCTCGTCACCGGTGGATCGTGCCGCGCCCCCGCTGTCCGGGTCGGCGACCCCCCTCCACCCGGGCACCAGGAACTGGGCTGCGCCCACCACGAGCAGCACGGCGGCCACGGTGACGGGGAGCCCGACCCCCTCGCGGCGGCGTCGCTCCCAGCCGGAGACGTAGCGGGGACGGGGACGGATGGCCAGCACGGGTTGCTCGATCCACCGGTACGAGGCGGCCGACAGGAGCACCGTGAGGGCCACGAGGGCCAGCTGCACCGCGACGGAGCTCCCGAAGGCGCCGACCCCGAACACCACCACCGGGAAGTGCCACAGGTAGATCGAGTACGACCACTGCCCGAGCCGTCGCGCCACCGGGTTGGTCAGCACGGCGGTGGCCGCGGACGGGGGCGGGTCGGCCAGGAGCACCAGCGCCGCGCCGAGCACCGGCGCCAGCACCCACGGGAAGGGGAACGGCGACGACGGCGAGATGACCACGGCGGAGCCGAGGATGACTCCCAGCCCGCCCAGGCTCAGCGCCGCGCGGAACCGGTCGGCGAGAACCAGCCGACCGCCGACGACGGCGACGAGCGCTCCGGCCAGCAACTCGCACGCACGCGCGAGGGTGTCGAAGTAGGCGGCCGTGGGAGCGGTGCTCGTCCGGTAGGCCGCCCAGGCCAGGGAGAGGGCGATCCCCGCGGTGAGGAACCACACCAGCCGCCCCGGTCGGCGCCGGAGGTCGAACAGCGCGAAGCCACCGAGCAGGAGCAGCGGCCAGAGCGCGTAGAACTGCTCCTCGATCGACAGCGACCAGTAGTGCTGCACCGGCGACACCGGCCCCTGCGCCTGCAGGTAGTCGGCCCCGACGGCCACCAGGTGCCAGTTCTCGACGAAGAAGGCCGCGGCCAACGCGTCGAGCGCGGTCTGGTTCGCCCGCGGCAGGAACCAGACGACGTACCCGACGGCCACGGTCACCGCCAGCACGGCCATGGCCGCCGGCAGGATCCGCTTGGCGCGCCGGAGGTAGAAGGCCCGGAAGGAGACGGTGCCCGTCGAGGCGAGCTCGCGGAGGAGCAGCGCGGTGATCAGGTACCCGGAGATGACGAAGAAGACGTCGACGCCGACGAAGCCACCGTGGGGCCAGCCGAGGATGTGGTCGGCGACGACCAGCGCCACCGCCACGGCGCGCAGACCCTGGATGTCCGCACGGAAGCGCAGCGGACCGCCGGGCGGCCGCGGCGTGGTCCGGATTGCCGCCTGATCTCCCGCGGTCATGGGCACGAACGTACTGGCGCCGCCGGGTTCCTGGCGTCACCACGTTGCGCGACTCCCCCGGTTGGGCGGGTTCCCGGTGGCGTAGCGGCAGCAGACAGCGACCGGTACCCGAGCCGGACGTGGGACGGCGGGGCCTCGAGCGGGTCGTAGGGTCGCCCGGTGATCTGGAAGCGCGCCGTCTTCGCGCTCTTCGCCGTGGCCGCGGGCACGAACGTCCCCACCCCGCTGCTGCTGGTCTACCAGGAACGGCTCGGCCTCTCAGCCGAGGTCCTCACCGCGCTGTTCGGCTGCTACGCGGCCGGCCTCGTTCCCGCCCTCCTGCTGGC
The DNA here is from genome assembly GCF_054050975.1 of Blastococcus sp. SYSU DS0828. Taxonomy (NCBI): domain Bacteria; kingdom Bacillati; phylum Actinomycetota; class Actinomycetes; order Geodermatophilales; family Geodermatophilaceae; genus Blastococcus; species Blastococcus sp. SYSU DS0828. The sequence goes on from NZ_JBJHAK010000033.1 coordinate 35,374, forward strand.
CGGGCCGCTGTCGGACCGGCTGGGCCGCCGCCGGGTCGCGATCCCCGGCATCGTGCTCTCCGCGCTGGCGTCGCTCGCCTTCGCCGCGGCGGGCGACTCGCTGGCGCTGCTGTTCGGCGCCCGCTTCCTCCAGGGCGTCGTCAGCGGCATCGTCTTCAGCGTCGGCAGCGCGTGGGTGGGCGAGCTCTCGCTCGCCTCGGGTGAGGGAGCCGGCGGACGACGGGCCGCCTTCGCCATGACCGCCGGGTTCTCGCTGGGCCCGCTGACCAGCGGGCTGCTCGGCCAGTACGCCCCGGCGCCGACAGTGCTGCCGTACCTCCTGCACACCGTGCTCGTCGCGGTGGGCCTGGCGTTCGCCCTCCGGCTGCCGGAGACGGTCGAGCTGCACGACGCTCGCCCCACCGGATCCGGTTCGGCGCCGGCCGCGCCGCTGATCCGGCCGGGAGACGGCGCCCTGGTGGCGACCGTGCTGGCCCCGGTGGCGGTCTGCGTCTACGCGTTCCCCTCCACGGTCATCAACGCCGTCCCGCTGCTGGTGGAACTGCCCTACGGCGGCGTCGCGGTCACCGGCGTGCTGGCGGGCGTGACGCTGGGCGCCGGCACGGTCGTCGCCGGGCTGCAGCGCCGGCTGGGGCGGTGGACGGCCGTCGTCGGCACGGCGCTCGGCACGCTCGGGTTCGGCTGCGCCGCGTCGTTCGCCGGGACGGGCGCGCTGCCCTGGCTGGTCGCCGCCGCCCCACTGCTGGGCGCGGGTGGTGGGCTGTGCCTCGCCGCCGGTCTGACGCTGACCGCACGGCTGGCCCCACCGGCCCGCCTCGGCGCCTTGACGTCGCTGTTCCTGGCCTGCGCCTACGTCGGGTTCGCCGCGCCGTTCGTCATGGCCGTGGCCGCGCGGGCGACGTCGGCGGTGCTGCCGCTGACCGTGGCGGCCGCGATCACCGCGCTGCTCGCCCTCCGACTCCTGCCGGTGGCCCGAGCGCGACGGCTGTGAGCGCGCGGGGGGGGGGGGGGGGGGGGGGGGGGGGGGGGGGGGGGGGGGGGGGGGGGGGGGGGGGGGGGGGGGGGGGGGGGGGGGGGGGGGGGGGGGGGGG